>NZ_JADWMP020000011.1:0-147819 GCF_015767295.1 Shewanella sp. DW31 | reverse complement strand
TTGGGGTATCGCCAAGTGGTAAGGCACCGGGTTTTGATCTCGGCATTCCAAGGTTCGAATCCTTGTACCCCAGCCATTTTTTCTCAGTTTCCAAGTTGATTGGGGTATCGCCAAGTGGTAAGGCACCGGGTTTTGATCTCGGCATTCCAAGGTTCGAATCCTTGTACCCCAGCCATTGGCAATGTAGCTCAGCTGGTTAGAGCACAGCACTCATAATGCTGGGGTCGCAGGTTCAAGTCCCGCCATTGCTACCATATTTAACTCTGTTAAAGTGATTTTTCAGAGAAAAATCCAAAACTGTTGAACAGACAATTTTGGTACATTTTGATGCGGGAATGGTGAAATTGGTAGACACGCCAGATTTAGGTTCTGGTGCCGCGAGGTGTGAGAGTTCAAGTCTCTCTTCCCGTACCATCAAAATGCAATCTTCGATAGAAGATTAAACACAGTTTATTGGGGTATCGCCAAGTGGTAAGGCACCGGGTTTTGATCTCGGCATCCCAAGGTTCGAATCCTTGTACCCCAGCCAAAAAGTTAAAAAGCCTGTCTTCTGACAGGCTTTTTGCTTTTTAACTTTTAACTATTTTCAGCTTAGCGTTATTTTGCTTTCAGTTTCCCTTCAATATTAGCCCTTCCAGCCTTTCCCTTGTCTCTATAATTCCCGTTGGTTGTGGCAATTCAGCTATTTTCAAAGTTAATCCACAGTGCCATTTGAGCTGGCACTGTGGTGATCCGTTTTATTGCTTTTTGACTTCAGGAGTAACGGGTGGCGATTTTATTTCTGCTGGAGCTGCAGGAGCCGCTGGAACGGCGACTTTTGCAGCCGCTTCAGTGATATTGATTGGCATTGCAGCATTCTTAATGACTGTATTCTCTGTGACTGCACTATCAATAACGGCACTTTGGGCCGCTTTAACATCACCTGTTGCAACGGCTTTGACAGCATCAGGTATTGCTAATTGTTGCTGTACTTGATTTGCACCCGCTTCTAAGGCTTTTTGTTGTAACTTCTGTGGATCGGTATAGTCGGCTAATTCCTTCGGCCAACTTGGGACCCGTTTTTCTGCCTGATTACTGAGTTGCTCAGAAATCACTAAGGGTGCACCGCCTTTCATCAGCATGACTGCCATTTGGTTGGTGTCTGAGTTCCAAACTAGACCCGCTTTTTCGGCCATTTCGGGGACAGGGGTGTAAGTCGACACTAAGTAGATGAGTGGACCTTCCTGTTGGATCTTGTCGGCCGTTTTGAGCAGGGACAGGGTGGTATCGTAATTTTTACCCAGCAATTCCTGCATACGGTTTTTGATGAGCGGTTGTTCGAATAATCCGACATCGTTCGGATCTAAACCGACAAGGGGTTTAAGCAAGGCCCACATGAGCTGGCCTTGAGGTGACATTAATAATAGTGGTGCAACGCAGGCGTTGAGCATTAATGCGAGCCACACAATATGCAGGCAGCGCATTTTTTTGAGCAGAGATGTACTCAAGATGATATTTCCTTGGAAGTACCAGCAAGTCGCCGGCGGCGGATTGTAGCTGATTGGCATAAGGTAAACGAGAGGGTGGCAAAGTAAATTTTAAGCAAAAAAATTAACCCAAATGTTGGATTTTATCCTTATGAATTTGAAAGGTATTTACAGGTGATACAATAAATTATTTGCTGCTAATTTAATCGAAGGTAATGGTTTTTGAGTGCTAAAAACAGATTTACCCCTAAGTGCTTTATTTTTAGCACTTATTTTTCTTCTTACTTTTTGACTTCTTTTTCAGTATTGAATATGTAAAGTTTGTAAACTTTGTTCTGTTTGATAATCGATCTCATTTAATCTCGGCGCATTAAATTAGTTTAATGCAGCTCATTTCTATCTTTAGCTGCATAGGGAAAGCAGACTCTGGAGGTATTTCTCTTTGGTTTGTTTTTGAGAGTGCATCATTGAAATTAAGAGTCAGTAAGTCATCTTTGTCCTTTGCCCGCATTATTCATGTTTATGTGTCTATGGCTTTATTGTTGCTGATGCTGTTTTTTGCGGTGACAGGTATAACGTTAAATCATCCTAATTGGTTTTCTCAAGCTGATCAGGAACCTAAGCGGGAACAAGTGCCAATCCCAGCCTATTTGTTACCCGTTAATGCCCAAGACTCACAATGGCGTCTGGCTGCGGGTCATTGGTTGAAAAGTGAATGGGCTATGGATATGGCGAGTGCCGATATCGATGAAGATGAAATTAGTTTAGTCAGCAAAGGACCTGGTACTTATCGGAGTCTGACATTGGACTTACTCGACGGGCAAGCCTATGTCGAAACCTTAGATTACGGTGTCGTTGCCGTAGTGAATGATTTGCATAAGGGCCGTAACACAGGCACAGCTTGGGCTTGGATACTCGATCTCAGCGCTGTGCTTATCATTTTATTTTCGCTCACTGGGGCTTATTTGTTGCTGCCTCAAACCAAGCGCCTCAAAAAGTCATTGTTATACATGGTACTCGTCAGCAGTAGTTGCGGGCTTGTGTATGTTTATTTTGTTCCATAAGGAGTGTAGGCCGAGTATGCGTCATCTTATTCGCACCATTACGGTGAGTGCTTTGTTTGTCAGTTCTGTGGCGTTTGCGACGCCTAAAATGACAGTCGATTTAACCTTGCCTGAAATTACCGAAGGGCAATATCACAGACCTTATGTGGCCGTATGGGTTGAGGATGCCAAGGGGCAAACGGTTAAAACCTTAAGCCTTTGGGTATGGGATGAAGGCCATAAATGGTTGAAAGATATCCGTCGTTGGTGGCGTAAAGCCGGACGCGAAGATATGAGCTTTGTTGACGGTATTGCATCTGCGACACGTCCAGCGGGTCATTACAAAATCGATTGGGATTTAAAAGATGAGGCGGGAAAAGTGCTTGAACCTGCCACTTACACTGTATTTATTGAAGTGGTGCGTGAACACGGTGGTCGCGATCTTGTACGACAAAATATCGATTTAGCTGCGGGAGATTTCTCTGTGCAGTTGCCCGCCACGACAGAAACTGGCGTTATCGACTTACGCTTAAGCGGCATGGCTCGTTGAGTCAATCCATTAAATATTTAGCCCGTATATTAATTGTTAAACTTAAGGAAAAGGCATGAAATTACGTCTTATTGCATTACTTGGCACACTTTGCATTAGCCCATTGGCAAGTAGCCACGACAGATGGATTTTACCTAGCCACTTCAACGTTTCGGCTGAAAGTGAAGAAATTGTGTGGATTACTTCAGATGTGTCTGCCAGCAATCAAGTGTTTATGATGGATAAACCTTTTAGTGCCAGTGATGTGCGTGTGTTACAGCCAAATGGAAAACCAACGTCTCCAAGCTCAAGTTACACGGGCGGACGTAAGTCGGTGTTTGATGTGCAACTGATGCAAGATGGCACTTATAAGTTTGAAAAAGAAGTTTCACCTCGTTATTTTTCTCAGTATAAAGTTAAAGGAAAAGAAGGGGTTGTACGCAGCCGTATGGATAAAAAAGCCACAACTGCTGCTATGCCAAAGGGAGCCTATGAACTTGAAAGTTCTTTAAATGTGTCGCGGGTTGAAACCTATGTCACACGTAATAAGCCAACTGAGGAAGTGTTAAAGCCTAAGGGGGAATATTTAGAACTAGTGCCTGTGACTCATCCTGCAGATATTATTGAGAATGAAGCTGCTACCCTGCAATTTGTTTTCGATGGTAAGCCCGTTGAAGGCGTTAAAGTCGCCATTATTAAAGACGGTAGCTTATATCGAAACAAACCAGAGGAAATCGAATTTACCTCAGATAAAGACGGTAAAGTTTCAATGATCTTACCTTCAGCAGGACGTTATCTCTTACATGCGGCAATTGAGCGCCCTAATTCAGATAAATCCCTTGCTGATAAAACGGTTAGTGAAATCTTTTTGACCTTTGAGGCTGGGCTTGAATAAATGAGTTAACCTCTATTTGAGGTTTTTGCTTTGAGTCTTAATGCCCACGGTCTAAATGGCGAGTGGGCATTTTTGTATTCATTTCGTACTAAAACGTGTGCGAAATTTCCTTAGGTATACAGATTTGAATTTGATTACTGGTAACTCTGCTTAAGGTTGGGTAAGCTGCGTCAATGCATTGTTCTTGGTGCATCAAAAGCGCATAACGATTAGAATAGCGCAATTCCACCCTCATTTGACTGTGTTGACCTTAGCGTTGGCACGGGTTGCTTTTGTTTTAAAGGAGACGAAAGAAGTTATGACTAAGGTTCCTATGACAGTTGTCGGTGCAGAGCAGCTGCGTAAAGAGTTAGATATTCTCAAGTTTGACCGTCGCCCTAAAATCACTGAAGCAATTGCTTCAGCGAGAGAGTTAGGCGACTTGAAAGAAAACGCGGAATACCATGCGGCTCGTGAGGAACAAGGTATTTGTGAAGCACGTATCCGTGATATTGAGGGTAAGTTATCTAACGCGCAAATTATCGACGTCACTAAGATGGTGAATAACGGTCGTATCATTTTTGGCGCCACTGTGACTATTTTAAATCTCGATACCGATGTTGAAGTGACTTATCGCATAGTCGGCGATGACGAAGCGAATATTAAAGAAAACCTGATTTCAGTGAATTCACCAATAGCCCGCGGCTTAGTCGGCAAAAATGAAGGTGATGAAGTGTCTATTACTACGCCAGGTGGTATGACAGATTACGAAATCATCTCAGTACAGTATTTATAATCTGCTTATAATACTTTGCTTATAGTGTTGTGAGCGTGACTCATGCGATATCGCTAAAACCGTCCTAGGGCGGTTTTTTGTTATACGCGAATTAAGTTTGTTTACGGCTTGAGTTTAGGGCTTTAGCCAAAGATATCGATCGCGCTTCAGCGTTGAATTCGGGGTAAGATGGACAAAGTTTAATTTGTCTCTTTGTAGGTTTTTACCTAAGCTGCCATCCTAGCAAAATCAACATTGGCGAAATGTGTATGTTGTTTTTTTGCGCGAGTTTCACTTTATGGACCCACAGTTAAGCATCAAAAGCGAACAGTGAATAGGTTCATCCTTAGTTTGATAATGTTTTATAAGAGGGCACGCTTTGGTCAAACATTGGCGTACAGGATTGATGTTAGTTTGCGTGGCGATCATGTTGATTGCGCACTCGGCTAGCTATGCGCCAAAACCCTCAGTACAGCGCAGTGATGCAACTCGCCATTATGTTCAGATGCATATGGGTCAGAAACACACTGCTCTGAAACAAACGGCTCAGATGCATACTGTGAGTCTTGATAGCTCGACTCCCCATACAAAACTAAGCGCTGAGCCTCAAAGCTTGCCCGATGCCGATGTTATCGCCCAATCTAATGCACAGTCTGATGCGCAAACCGTTGAAAGCTGCGGCTCACCGAATAGTCATGATACCAATCGCGTCAGTTCAGACTCAGAATCACAGCCAGCACCTTGTCCGAGCTCTGACTATGTAAGTCATTCTGATGACTTAGATTTTGCCCCGATAAATTCGCCGCGATTTATCAGTCTTGCCCAGCACGATGTGCGTGAGGTCAAGCCAGTATATGTACTCGCTGTAGACTTTACTGCCGAACCGACATCCAATGCCGTTGAACCCACCGATCTTGATATCATATCAGATTGGACGCTTTCTGCTGTTTCTTCCCCCGCCCGAATTTCGGGTTGGAAAGTCTCAAATCTTCAATATCGATTTAGCCAACAAGCCGCTTAGCTCGCCTATTTAGGCATGACGTTGATAGGAGCCTACTCTTATCGATTTTTCATGCTGTTGCCTTTTTGTACTCACCGAAACTTTTTATAGCTGCTTAAGTAAGCAGTGATGATTTGAGCCTTACGAGCTTAGCCGCTGGTACTCAATCATGTGTTTCGGACTGATATCAATATGTTCGCTTAGCGATTTGATTCAAATGCTGAGCGTTAAATAGCGAGTTAATCCCATGGAAAGAAAACCCAATCAACGGCTGCTAAATCACTATTCAGCTTGGAAATACTTAGTGCTTATCGTCACTATTATCGTGATGCTATTCAGTGCGTTGCCGACATTTTACGGTGAGGATGCGGCGGTGCAGGTGGGCGCGAAGGCGGGGTTAACGCTCACACCTATTGCCCTTCGAGATAAGCTACAAGCTGAAGGCGTGACGGTAAAACGTATCGACCAAAAAAATGGTGAAACCTTAATTGTCCTCGATGCGGATAACCAACAAACCTTAGTCAAAACTTTAGTCTCTTCTATGGTCGCAGAGCCAAAAGAATTGACTTTATCCCTTGCCAGTGCGGCGCCAAGTTGGTTACAAAACTTAGGCTTTCAGCCGATTAAACTCGGGCTCGACTTGCGCGGTGGCGTACAGTTCTTACTCGATGTTGATATTGATCCTGTTTATCAAACTCAGGCCGAGACGCTTGTTGATTCGCTACGTCAATTCATCCGTGAGCAGAAAATTCGTGGTGCTAGCGTGCATTTGGACCAAAGTCATCAGTTAAACATGACGTTGCCGGATAATGACGCCCGTGCTGCTGTGCGTCAAATGATGAAAGAGTCCTATCCTAATTGGCAGCTATCCAATGCAGATGGCGCGGGTTTACTGATTAAGTTGAGCCAAGAAGAGCAAACGAAACTGCGTAATTTGACAGTGCAGCAAAACTTACAAGTGATGCGCAGCCGTATTGAAGAACTCGGTATCACTGAAGCTTTAGTGCAGCGTCAAGGGGAGCATCGAATTCGGATTGAATTGCCTGGAGTACAAGATCCTGCAGCCGCTAAAAACGTTATCGGTGCTACGGCGAGTCTGGCCTTTTTCGAGGTTAAAGAGTCTGGCTCCGTTAATGCTATGGTGCTCAATGACAAGTCTGGTAAGCCTATTTATGTGAGCCGCACACCAGTGCTGGGTGGCGATCATATTGTCGATGCGAGGGCGAGTTTAGGCGAGATGGGCATGGCGGAGGTGAACATTAACCTTGACCGTGTGGGCGGGCAGAAAATGTCTGAGTTTTCCCGTACCAATATCGGCAAACCTATGGCGACGTCTTACAGCGAATACAGCCGTGATGAGCAAGGTAAGGCAAAGCAAACACAAGAGATTATCAGTGTTGCGACTATTCAATCCCAACTTGGAGATCGTTTTCGCATTACGGGTGCAGGCTCCTATCAAGAAGCACAACAATTAGCTTTGTTACTGCGAGCTGGCTCTATGACGGCGCCAGTGACTATTGTTGAAGAGCGCACTATTGGCCCGACGCTGGGTGCTGAAAACATTGAAAACGGTTTTGCTGCCCTTGGTTTAGGGATGGGGATTACCTTGCTGTTTATGGCGCTTTGGTATCGCCGTCTCGGTTGGGTGGCGAATATAGCGCTGATCTCCAATATGGTGATCCTGTTTGGTTTACTGGCGCTTATCCCTGGCGCTGTGTTGACCTTACCTGGGATTGCGGGTTTGGTGTTAACAGTCGGTATGGCTGTAGATACCAACGTACTGATTTTTGAGCGAATAAAAGACAAGTTAAAGGAAGGTCGCAGTTTTGCGCTGGCAATTGATACGGGTTTTGATAGCGCGTTTTCTACTATTTTTGACGCCAACTTCACCACTATGATCACTGCAGTGGTGCTTTACTCCATAGGTAATGGTCCAATTCAAGGTTTTGCCTTGACCTTAGGTCTAGGTCTATTGACCAGCATGTTTACCGGTATCTTTGCTTCAAGGGCCTTGATCAACTTAGTTTATGGACGTGATGCTAGCCGTCATGTAAAGGTATAACTATGAAAAATATCAATCTAACTAAATGGCGTTATGTTTCGAGTGCTATCTCAATTTTGTTGATGCTAGTGTCATTAACCATAATAGGCGTGAAAGGTTTTAACTGGGGCTTAGATTTTACTGGCGGTGTCGTCACCGAAGTGCAGATCGATAGAAAAATTACCAGCAGTGAATTGCAACCTTTACTTAATGCCGCTTATCAGCAAGAGGTGAGTGTAGTCTCCGCCAGTGAGCCGGGACGTTGGGTGTTGCGCTATTCCGATATAAAGAGTGCCGATACAGAGCAAGGTAATATCGATATTCAGCAGGTATTAGCGCCGCTTAACTCTGAAGTGCAAGTGCTTAACAGCAGTGTTGTCGGGCCGCAGATTGGTCAAGAATTGGCAGAGCAGGGCGGTTTGGCGCTGTTAGTCGCTATGCTGGCGATATTAGGTTATTTAAGTTATCGCTTCGAATGGCGACTCGCATCGGGTGCCCTATTCGCTTTAGTGCATGACGTAGTGTTCGTGCTGGCATTTTTCGCCTTGACTCAGATGGAGTTTAATTTAACGATACTTGCGGCTGTGCTGGCGATTTTAGGTTATTCCTTAAACGATTCGATCATTATCGCTGACCGTATTCGTGAATTATTGATTGCTAAGCCAAAGCTTGCGATTCAAGACATTAACAACCAAGCAATTGTGGCGACGTTTTCTCGTACTATGGTGACATCAGGGACAACCTTAATGACGGTCGGTGCGCTGTGGATCATGGGCGGTGGGCCGCTGGAAGGATTTTCGATTGCAATGTTTATCGGTATATTAACCGGCACATTCTCTTCGATTTCGGTTGGTACCTCATTGCCTGAGTTATTAGGCTTAACGCCTGAGCATTATAAGGAACAAGTGATTTCTGAAACACCTTAGGGCTATGCTAATCGCTTAAATTAACAGCGAAAACAAAAAGGCCACTCGATTGAATGGCCTTTTTGTTAACACGATAAAATCAAGAAAAATTACTTTGCCTTTGGCAAAGCAATTTTCATTTCTGGTGATTGACGATAAATCACCAGAATATGACCAATAAGTTGCACTTTTGCGGATTGAGTTTCACGTACTATGGCATCAACGATGGCATTTTTTAGCTCTCTGTCGGCAGAGGCTACTTTCACTTTAATCAGTTCATGATAAGCGAGTGCGCTTTCAATTTCAGCGAGTACACCTTCAGTCAATCCATTGGCACCAAGCAGCACCACTGGCTTTAGCGGATGCGCTAGACCTTTTAAATGCTGTTTTTGTTTGGTTGTTAAGTTCATTTCTACCAACTTTTGCTGAGTTACTGTTGAAAAACGGCTATTCTACCCTTATATAGCCTTTGTGTAACTCTCAATTGTTGCGGATTTTAAATGTCAGGTATAAAACGTACGGCCAGTTCTAATCGCTGGATGCTAGAACACTTTGATGATCACTATGTCAAACTCGCCCAAAAAATGGGCTTGCGATCTCGCGCTGCGTTTAAGCTTGAGGAGATCCAGCAAAAGGATCAACTGATCCGCCCAGGCATGACTGTGGTTGATCTCGGTGCCGCTCCGGGAGGTTGGTCTCAAGTGGCAGTTAAATTAGCGGGAGATAGAGGTAAAGTCATCGCCTGTGACATTTTGCCTATGGATCCCATCGTCGGGGTAGACTTTCTGCAAGGGGATTTTCGTGAAGATAAAGTCCTTCAAGCATTACTTACTCGCGTCGGTGATGCTAAAGTTGACGTTGTGTTGTCTGATATGGCACCCAACATGAGTGGTTCAGATAGTGTTGATCAGCCCCGTGCCATGTATTTAGTGGAATTGGCGTTAGATATGTGCCATCAAGTATTGGCTCCTAATGGCTGTTTTGCGGTAAAAGTCTTTCAGGGGGAGGGCTTTGACGAATACATGAAAGCGGTAAAAGCAGTGTTTAAAGTCGTTAAAACACGTAAACCAGACTCTTCACGGGCTCGTTCCCGCGAAGTCTATCTTGTGGCGACTGGGTACAAGTTGTAGTAACCTAGCGTTAATAATCGCAAGACTTAATGAGGTCTAGTAATTTGAGTGACATGGCAAAAAATCTAATACTCTGGGTTGTCATCGCCGTTGTGCTGATGTCAGTGTTTCAGGGTTACTCCCCCTCTTCTTCGTCATCGCAGAAGATGGATTATTCTACCTTCTTAGATAATGTCCGTGATGGACAGGTCGCAACAGTTGAAGTTAAGAGCGACCAACGTACTATTGAAGGTGCTAAACGAACTGGTGAAAAATTCACTACTATCATGCCGTTATATGACCAAGATTTAATTAATGATCTTGATCGTAAAGGCATCACTATGAAGGGCCAAGAAGCCGAAGAGTCAGGGTTCCTTACCCAAATCTTCATCTCTTGGTTCCCGATGTTATTGCTTATCGGGGTATGGATTTTCTTCATGCGCCAGATGCAAGGCGGCGGTGGCAAAGGCGCTATGTCCTTTGGTAAGAGCAAAGCCAAGCTGATGAGCGAAGATCAGATTAAAACTACTTTTGCCGATGTTGCTGGTTGTGACGAAGCAAAAGAAGAAGTGAAAGAGCTGGTTGATTACCTGCGTGACCCAACTAAATTCCAAAAATTGGGCGGCCGAATTCCAACGGGCGTACTGATGGTGGGTCCTCCAGGTACAGGTAAAACCTTGCTGGCGAAAGCCATTGCGGGTGAATCTAAAGTCCCTTTCTTCACTATTTCAGGTTCTGATTTCGTGGAAATGTTTGTTGGTGTCGGTGCATCCCGTGTGCGTGACATGTTCGAACAAGCGAAAAAATCTGCACCTTGTATCATCTTTATCGATGAAATCGATGCTGTCGGTCGTCAACGTGGCGCGGGTTTAGGTGGTGGTCATGATGAACGTGAGCAAACACTGAACCAAATGCTGGTTGAGATGGATGGCTTCGAAGGTAATGAAGGCGTTATTGTTATCGCGGCAACTAACCGTCCAGACGTACTCGATTCTGCGTTACTTCGTCCGGGTCGTTTTGACCGTCAAGTGGTCGTTGGTTTACCAGACGTTCGTGGTCGTGAGCAGATTTTGAAAGTGCATATGCGTAAAGTACCGCTTTCTGAAGATGTGAAGGCAAGTGTGATTGCCCGTGGTACCCCAGGTTTCTCGGGTGCTGATTTAGCTAACTTAGTGAACGAAGCTGCCTTGTTTGCGGCTCGCGGAAATCGCCGAGTTGTAGGCATGGAAGAATTTGAGCGTGCAAAAGATAAAATCATGATGGGTGCTGAGCGCCGCTCTATGGTGATGTCTGAAGCTGAAAAAGAAATGACTGCTTACCATGAAGCGGGCCATGCGATTGTGGGTTGTTTAGTACCAGAGCACGATCCTGTGCATAAGGTGACTATCATTCCTCGCGGCCGTGCCTTAGGTGTGACTTTCTTCTTACCTGAAGCTGACTCAGTGAGCCAGAGCCGTCGTAAGTTAGAAAGCCAAATTTCGGTCGCCTACGGTGGTCGTTTAGCAGAAGAGCTTATCTACGGTACTGAGAAAGTGTCGACTGGCGCATCACAGGACATCAAATACGCGACATCTATTGCGCGTAACATGGTGACTCAGTGGGGCTTCTCGGACAAGTTAGGTCCATTGCTGTATGCAGAAGAAGATGGTGAAGTCTTCTTAGGTCGCAGCATGGGTAAAGCCAAAGCGATGTCCGATGAAACTGCAACCATTATCGATGCTGAAGTAAAAGTCTTTATCGACAAAAACTACGCTAGAGCGAGACAGATATTGACGGATAACCTCGATATTCTGCACTCAATGAAAGAAGCTTTAATGAAGTATGAAACCATTGATTCACTTCAAATTGACGATTTAATGAAACGTCGTGAAGTGCGTCAGCCTGCTGATTGGCAAGTGGATGACAATGGTTCTAACGATAAAGGCAATGGTCATGGTGAACCAGCAGCGAAAGCTGAAGACAGTGTGACTGCACCTGCTGAGCCAGAACTGAAAGATCCTGATGAATCTCCAGCTAAGTAATGTGTTGTGAAACCAAAGAAAACCCCGTAAAGGGGTTTTCTTGTTTTACCTTGTTAGCAATTTGACTGCGCTGTCATTGATACTCTCTGCCACCATTGATATTTATCTTCTGACAGTTAGTCATTTCGGATAGAAAATGAAGGCTTGAAATTAATGACGCAAGTTATGCCAGTGAGTAAAATCGTAAGTGTTCGTATTACAGGAGTAAATGCGTGTTTGAACTGATTGCTGGCACTAAACGCCTCGCGTTATCTTCGCCCATTGTGATGGGTATACTTAATATCACTCCCGATTCTTTTTCCGACGGTGGTCAATATTCTTCCTATGAGCTTGCCTGTCAGCATGCCGATGACATGGTGGCTCAAGGCGCGGGAATGATAGACATTGGTGGTGAGTCGACAAGACCTGGCGCCGCCGAGGTGAGCTTAGCCGATGAACTTGCGCGGGTGATCCCGTTAGTGAAATATGTTGCGGCGCACCATGATGTGTGGATTTCGGTTGATACCAGTAAGCCTGAAGTCATGCGTCAAGCTGTTGCTGCGGGCGCGCATTTGATTAACGATGTGCGCGCCCTGATGGAGCCTGGTGCGCTTGAAGCTGCTGCAGAGTTGCAAGTCCCCATATGCTTAATGCATATGCAAGGTGAACCCAAAAGCATGCAATTTGCACCGACTTACCATAATGTTATTGAAGAAGTTTCTGTCTTTTTAACTGAGCGGATTGAAGCTTGCTTGCGAGCAGGGATCCCCCGTGAATTATTAATACTCGATCCGGGATTTGGTTTTGGTAAAAGCTTAGAACATAACTATGAATTACTGGCGAAGCTCGACTGTTTTGCCCAGTTTGATTTACCGATATTGATAGGATTGTCTCGTAAGAGCATGATAGGAAACCTCTTAGCAAAACCGACCTCAGAACGTCTTGCTGGGAGCCTTGCTGGCGCTATGATAGCGGCCCAAAAGGGCGCTCATATCATTCGTGTGCATGATGTTACTGAAACTGTGGATATGCTCAAGGTGTTACAAGCGACACAAGCGTATTTTTAAGCATCGTTATGCTCTCGTTAAGCATTTAATTAATATTATGATCCCAAATCATTGGGACACATTTGAGTTTGTGGAGCGATATGAAAGAACGTAAATTTTTTGGAACTGACGGTATTCGGGGAAAAGTCGGTTCAGGTCAAATGACGCCTGAGCTCGCGCTTAAGTTAGGTTGGGCGGCGGGGCGCGTGTTATCCCGCAGTGGTACCAAAAAGGTGATTATAGGTAAAGATACCCGTATTTCGGGCTATATGTTTGAGTCAGCATTAGAAGCTGGCCTTTCTGCTGCAGGCCTTAATGTGATGTTAATGGGACCTATGCCAACGCCAGCTGTAGCCTATTTGACGCGCACGTTTCGCGCCGAAGCTGGGGTGGTGATCAGCGCGTCACACAATCCGTATTACGATAACGGTATTAAGTTTTTCTCCACCGACGGCAGTAAGTTAGACGATAACCTAGAGCTAGAAATTGAAGCCGAGCTTGAAAAGCCCCTCGTTTGTGTTGAATCGCATCTATTGGGGAAGGTATCGCGTATTGAAGATGCCCGTGGCCGTTATATTGAGTATTGCAAAGGTAATTTTCCTGCAGAACACACGTTAACTGGGCTAAAAATTGTGGTTGATTGTGCCCATGGCGCAACTTATCACATAGCGCCAGCTGTGTTTCGTGAGTTAGGCGCCGAGGTGATTGCCATTGGTGATAAACCCAACGGGATGAACATCAATGATAAAGTGGGCGCGACGTCCATGGGTAAAATTTGTGAAACCGTTCTAGCCGAAAGTGCCGATTTAGGTATTGCACTCGACGGTGACGGTGACCGTATTATGATGGTCAACAGCAAAGGCGAAGTGATCGACGGCGATCAAATTTTATATATTCTGGCCTGTGATGCGAAATCCCGTGGCGTATTACGCGGTGGTGTAGTTGGTACGTTAATGTCAAACCTTGGGCTTGATCTCGCCTTGCAAGGATTAGACATCCCCTTTGCGCGTTCGAAAGTGGGCGACCGTTATGTGATGGAACTACTTAAAGAACTCGATTGGCGCATCGGCGGTGAAAACTCAGGGCATATCCTCAATCTTGATCACGGCACAACTGGTGATGGCATAGTTGCGGGGATTTTAGTGTTAGCGGCTATGCGTCGTCAGGATGCCACGCTAGAAGAACTGACTTCTGCGATGGAAATGTTGCCGCAGGTGTTAGTCAATGTGCGCTTTGAAGGTGAACATGACCCTCTTAAGTCAGATAAAGTTAAAGCGGCGCAGGCACAGGTTGAATCTCAACTGGGCGTGCGTGGCCGAGTATTATTACGTAAGTCAGGTACTGAACCTTTGATCCGTGTCATGGTTGAAGGTGACGATCATAGTGCAGTATTGGCGCACGCAAATTTGATTGCGGATGCGGTAAAATCGGCAAGCTAATATTTGCTAATTTTGTAATGAGTGCGGCTGATACCAATTTAAAATTAAGGTGTTAGCTGCACAAATGAACAGAAAACAGCTTTGGCGTGTAAAAAATAAGCATTCCAACCTGATATCTGAAAAAATTCGAATTTAGCTATTGTAACTTAATAAGTGGTTCGCTATTATTCACGCCGCTTTCAGAGGAGACAGTGATGGCACTCAGACGTCCTATGGTAGCTGGCAATTGGAAGATGAACGGCAGTGCGGCATTAGCCCAAGAGTTGTTCAAAAAATTTGCCTCTAAGCTCCAAAATGATTCAGCTGAAGTGGTTTTATGCCCGCCTTCTATCTATCTAGAGAGCGTTAGGCAACTGCTAGAAGCAAACAAGGAAGCGTTAGACGGTTCACTTGTTAGGATGGGCGCTCAAAACCTAAGTCAACATGACTTTGGCGCTTATACCGGAGAAGTTTCAGGTCAGATGCTCAAAGATTCAGGATGTCGATATGTAATTATCGGGCATTCAGAACGTCGCCGTATGTACGGAGAGACGAGTAATATCGTAGCGGAGAAATTCGCCGCTGCACAAAAGCATGGCTTAACCCCAATTTTATGTGTGGGTGAGTCAGGTCCAGCACGAGAAGCAAGACGCACCTTCGAGGTGATTGCTGAAGAGTTGGATATAGTGATCCAGAAAAATGGCACTATGGCTTTTGATAACGCTATTATCGCCTACGAGCCGCTTTGGGCTGTAGGAACAGGTAAAAGTGCTACACCAGAGCAGGCACAAGAAGTTCATGCGTTTATTCGCAAACGCCTCTCTGAAGTGTCTCCGTTTATCGGAGAAAATATCAGGATTCTCTACGGTGGTAGTGTGACACCGAGTAATGCTGCAGATTTATTTGCCCAACCTGATGTTGATGGTGGACTGATTGGCGGTGCTAGCTTAAACTCTAGCGAGTTTTTAAGTCTGTGTACCATAGCGATGAGCGCATAATATGTATGAAGTTCTAGTAGTTATTTACTTGTTGGTTGCATTAGGTCTAATAGGCTTAGTATTAATTCAGCAAGGTAAGGGAGCTGACATGGGGGCCTCTTTTGGCGCCGGTGCATCAGGTACTCTTTTTGGTTCAAGCGGTTCAGGTAATTTCCTGACACGCAGTACGGCGATTCTTGCCATTGCGTTTTTCACTTTAAGTCTGCTTATTGGTAACTTAAGTGCAAACCACGCAAAAAATGAAGATTCATGGAAAGATTTAGGTTCAGACACTGAACAGGTTACCCAACCAGTTGAGCAAGGAACCCAAAAGTCAGAAACGAAAATTCCTGACTAGTAAAAGGTGTCGCCGAGGTGGCGAAATTGGTAGACGCGCAGCCTTGAGGTGGCTGTGACCTAACGGTCGTGCGGGTTCAAGTCCCGCTCTCGGCACCAAATATAACTAAGATAGGCGAGATAAGTTCTCTCTTAGTTATTGCAAGAAATGACGATAGTCAATATACTTGCACACAGTTGACGCGGGGTGGAGCAGCATGGTAGCTCGTCGGGCTCATAACCCGAAGGTCGTCGGTTCAAATCCGGCCCCCGCAACCAGCTCCTAGTAACGAATAGTGTTTGAATTCGTTATGGTTTACAGGTTCTTGAAATTAATGACCTCGTGATTACGGGGTTTTTTGTTATCTGGGACTTTTAAATTTGTCGCATGCTTCGTATGTGGCGTTGTACTAGGGCTATTAAGCCCTTTTTTGTTTTTTCGGGGGTCAATCTTGGCAACGTTAGAATTCAGACTGGCAGAAATGCTCAAAGTACCTGTGGAAGCATTAGGCTTTCAGCTGTGGGGCATTGAATATGTTCAAGCGGGTAAGCATTCCACACTGCGAGTGTTCATTGATGGTGAGAATGGTATCAATATTGAAGATTGTGCCAATGCAAGTCGCCAAGTCAGTGCTGTACTCGATGTTGAAGATCCTATTTCTACAGAATATACCCTAGAGGTTTCTTCGCCAGGCGTAGATAGACCCTTATTTACTGCTGAGCAGTACGCGGGCTATGTAGGCGAGGATGTAAAGCTTCAATTGACTATGCCGGTTGACGGCAGTCGTAATTTAAAAGGCGCCATCACTGCGGTCGACGGGCAAATGCTCTCGCTGAAAGTGAATGGTAAAGAGTTAGTTGTCGCATTGGATAATATCCGCAAAGGCAACTTAATCGCTAAGTTTTGATGGTTTCAAGGTGAACGAGGCAAGACGAGATGAATAAAGAGATTCTGCTAGTCGCTGAGGCGGTTTCAAATGAAAAGGCCGTTCCACGCGAGAAAATTTTTGAAGCGCTAGAGATTGCTCTGGCCACAGCAACCAAGAAAAAGTACGAAGGTGATATTGACGTTCGTGTTGCTATCGATCGTAAAACCGGTGGTTATGATACTTTCCGTCGTTGGATGGTAGTTGATGATCACGGTGAAGCGCTAGAAAACCCTTATCGTGAAATCACGTTAGAAGCGGCACGTTACGAAAATCCGGACATCCAGCCTGGCGAGTTTATCGAAGACGATATCGAGTCAGTGGTGTTTGACCGTATTACCACTCAAACCGCTAAGCAAGTGATCGTACAGAAAGTACGTGAAGCTGAACGTGCGCAA
The DNA here is from genome assembly GCF_015767295.1 of Shewanella sp. DW31. Classification (NCBI taxonomy): domain Bacteria; kingdom Pseudomonadati; phylum Pseudomonadota; class Gammaproteobacteria; order Alteromonadales; family Shewanellaceae; genus Shewanella; species Shewanella sp. DW31. The sequence continues at coordinate 130,976 of NZ_JADWMP020000011.1, read as the reverse complement.
GTGGTTGAGCAGTTCCAAGATCAAGAAGGTGAGTTAATCACTGGTGTGGTCAAAAAAGCGACTCGCGAGAGCGTAGTGGTTGACTTAGGTAATAACGCTGACGGCGTATTGTTCCGTGAAGACTTAATTTCACGCGAATCTTTCCGTCCTGGTGACCGTGTGCGTGCATTATTGTACTCAGTACGTCCAGAAGCTCGTGGTGCACAGTTATTCTTAAGCCGTACTAAACCTGAAATGCTGATCGAGCTTTTCCGTGTTGAAGTGCCTGAAATCGCTGACGAACTGATTGAAATCATGGGCGCTGCTCGTGATCCAGGCGCTCGCGCTAAGATCGCCGTTAAGTCGAATGATCGCCGTATCGATCCTATCGGTGCGTGTGTGGGTATGCGCGGTGCGCGTGTACAAGCCGTTTCGAATGAACTGGGTGGCGAACGTGTTGATATCGTGTTGTGGGATGATAATCCAGCACAATACGTGATCAATGCCATGGCGCCAGCCGATGTTGCCTCTATCATAGTCGACGAAGATAACCATTCTATGGATATCGCTGTTGAAGCCGATAGTTTGGCACAAGCCATTGGACGTAATGGCCAGAACGTACGTTTAGCAACACAATTAACTGGTTGGGTTCTGAACGTTATGACAGTGGAAGATATGAATAAGAAACATCAGGCAGAAAGTGCCAAGGTGGTTGATTTATTTGTTAACTCACTGGATGTCGATGAAGATTTTGCACAAGTACTGGCAGATGAGGGCTTTACGTCGCTCGAAGAAGTTGCCTATGTGCCTGTGTCTGAACTATTGGCGATTGACGGTTTTGACGAAGATCTCGTCGAAGCTTTACGTGAACGTGCAAAAGCGGCGATCTCAACTCGAGCTCTCGCTACTGAAGAAGCACTGGATGGTGTGGAGCCAAGTGAAGAGTTGCTAGCACTTGAAGGTGTTGAAAGACACTTAGCCTATGTTTTCGCTAGCAAAGGTATTGTGACTCTAGAAGACTTGGCTGAACAAGGCATTGATGATTTGATCGAAATTGAAGAATTGACAGAAGAAAAAGCAGGTGAGCTCATCATGGCAGCCCGCAATATCTGTTGGTTTGGCGAAGAAGCATAAGTCGATCAACAGGGGGATTTAACTGATGGCAGATACTACCGTAGAGAAATTGGCCACGGAAGTGGGTAAAAGTGTTGAACGTCTGATTGAGCAATTCTCTCAGGCTGGAATTAAGAAAGGCCAAGCTGATAAAGTGACTGAAGCTGAAAAGCAGCAGTTACTGGATTATCTGAAAAAGCAGCACGGTGGCGAAAATGCGCCAACGAAAATGACGCTGCAGCGTAAAACCGTATCGACCCTAAGTGTGGCCGGTAATGGTGGTCAATCTAAAGATGTTAAAGTTGAAGTTCGTAAAACACGAACTTTCGTTAAGCGTGATGCTAATGAGGCTACTCTGAAGGCTGAAGAAGAAGCGAAAGCCGAAGCAGAAGCTTTGGCAAAAGCAAAGGCCGAAGCAGAAGCTGCTGCGGCAGCAAAAGTGAAAGCTGAAGCAGATGCTAAGGCAAAAGTGGAAGCAGAAGCCAAGGCGAAAGCTAAAGCAGCAGCCGAAGTGAAAGTGGTTAAAGATATGTCACCAGAAGCAGAAGCGGCTCGTCTAGAAGCTGAACGTTTGAAAGCGGCGCAAGAAGCGGCAACTAAACGTAAGCAAGACGAAGAAGCGGCTAAAGCGGCAGAAACAGCTCGCTTACTCGCTGAAGAACATTCTAAACGCTGGGCCGAAGAAGAGCGCCAACGTTTAGAAGCTGAGAAAAACGGTGATCATCACATCACGACATCTAAAGTAGCTCGTGCTGCTGAAGATACTTCTGATCTGGATGAAGAAAAACGCGGACGTCGTGCTCGTAACAAGAGCAACGCGAAAAAACGTGGCGGCAAAGATGCCCGTGACGGCCGTGAAAAACACATGCGTAACCGCAGTACTGCACCTGAGTCTATGGCGCATGGCTTCAATAAGCCTGTGGCAGCCGTGAGCCGTGATGTGCGTATCGGTGAAACTGTTACTGTTTCTGAACTTGCGCATTTAATGGCAGTGAAAGCGACTGAAATCATCAAACAGATGATGAAAATGGGTTCTATGGTCACGATCAACCAAGTGTTAGATCAAGAGACTGCCCAGCTAGTTGCTGAAGAAATGGGTCACAAAGTTGTGCTTATCCGTGAAAACGAGCTTGAGCACCAAGTGCTACAAGACCGTGATGATGAAGATGGCATTAAGCTAGAATCTCGTGCACCAGTTGTGACTATCATGGGTCACGTTGACCACGGTAAGACTTCGTTACTCGACTACATTCGCCGCGCTAAAGTGGCTGCTGGCGAAGCCGGTGGTATTACTCAGCATATCGGTGCATACCATGTTGAAACTGAAAATGGCATGATCACTTTCCTTGATACTCCTGGTCACGCCGCGTTTACCGCAATGCGTGCCCGTGGTGCCAAGGCAACGGATATTGTTGTGCTAGTTGTTGCTGCCGATGACGGTGTAATGCCGCAAACAATCGAAGCTATTCAACATGCTAAAGCCGGTAACGTGCCATTAATCGTGGCTGTGAACAAGATGGATAAACCGGAAGCGGATATCGATCGCGTTAAGAGCGAATTGTCACAACACGGTGTTATGTCTGAAGATTGGGGTGGAGACAACATGTTTGCCTTCGTTTCAGCTAAGACAGGTGAAGGCGTTGATGAACTGTTAGAAGGTATCTTACTGCAAGCTGAAGTTCTCGAACTGAAAGCGGTACGTGATGGTATGGCTGCTGGTGTGGTCATTGAATCACAATTGGACAAAGGTCGCGGCCCTGTGGCTACGATTCTGGTTCAAGAAGGTACGCTGCGCCAAGGTGATATCGTTCTGTGTGGTCTTGAGTACGGTAAAATTCGTGCAATGAAAGACGAAAACGGTCGTTCAATCACTGAAGCTGGTCCATCTATTCCTGTTGAAATTCTAGGTCTGTCAGGCGTTCCGTCTGCAGGTGATGAAGCAACAGTCGTACGTGACGAACGTAAAGCTCGCGAAGTTGCCCTGTATCGTCAAGGTAAGTTCCGTGATGTGAAACTGGCACGTCAGCAAAAATCTAAGCTAGAAAACATGTTTGCGAACATGACAGACGGCGAAGTGAAAGAACTGAACATCGTTCTTAAAGCAGACGTACAAGGTTCACTCGAAGCGATTACTGATTCGTTAACAGGTTTGTCTACCGACGAAGTGAAAGTGAACATCATCGCTCGCGGTGTGGGTGCACTGACTGAAACGGATGCAACCTTAGCGGCTGCCTCTAACGCTATCATGGTTGGCTTTAACGTACGTGCCGATGCACAAGCCCGTAAGACTATCGAAAGTGAAAGTGTTGATTTACGTTACTACAGCGTTATCTATAATTTGATTGATGAAGTGCGTGCAGCGATGACAGGTATGCTGTCTCCTGTGTTCAAACAACAAATTATCGGTCTGGCTGAAGTTCGTGATGTGTTCAAGTCACCTAAGCTGGGTGCAATTGCTGGCTGTATGGTGACCGAAGGTACCATTAAGCGTAGCGCGCCAATTCGCGTACTACGTGATAACGTTGTTATCTACGAAGGTGAACTCGAATCGCTACGTCGCTTTAAAGACGACGTTGCTGAAGTTCGCAATGGTATGGAATGTGGTATTGGCGTTAAGAACTACAACGATGTTCGCGTAGGCGACCAAATCGAAGTATTCGAAACCGTCGAGATTGCTCGTACTCTGTAACGATAATAAGGGCGGCTTTAGCCGCCCTTATCAATTTAAGCTATGGTAAGAAATATTATGGCAAAAGAATTCAGTCGTACTCGTCGAATCGCTCAGCAGCTTCAGCAAGAACTTGCTCAAGTGCTACAGCGCGACATGAAAGATCCTCGTATTGGCTTTGTGACTGTGAATGACGTCGACGTCTCTCGCGATCTCAGCTATGCCAAAGTGTTTGTGACTTTTTTCGAAGAAGACAAAGCTGTCGTTCAAGAAAAGCTAAACGCTTTGATCAGCGCAGCTCCTTATATCCGCACTTTAGTGGCGGGTCGTATGAAGCTGCGTGTCATGCCTGAACTGCGTTTTATCTACGATAGCTCGCTAGTTGAAGGTATGCGCATGTCTAACTTAGTTAGCCAAGTGATCAACCAAGACAAAGCGAAGCAACAGCAATTTGGCAGCGAAGACGCATCGGTTGAAGATGAAGTCTTAGGTGATGATATTGCTGATGACGCAGATGAAACGGAAGGTAAAGATTAATGGCTCGTCGTCCAAAAGGTCGTTTTATCGATGGGATAGTGCTGCTGGATAAATCCACTGGCATGAGTTCTAACTTTGCATTGCAAAGGGTAAAGCGCTTTTTTAATGCGAATAAAGCTGGGCATACGGGCGCACTCGATCCGTTAGCGACAGGTATGTTACCTGTATGCTTAGGCGAAGGGACTAAGTTTTCTCAGCATCTATTGGATGCCGATAAACGCTATTTAGTCACTGCAAAACTTGGCGAACGGACAGATACCAGTGATTCCGATGGTGAAGTGGTGCAAACCCGTGCCATTGATTTTACCGAGGCGCAGCTATTAACCGCGCTTGATTTCTTCCGTGGTGAAACTCAGCAAGTTCCTTCTATGTATTCCGCGCTGAAATATCAGGGTCAGCCCCTGTATAAATATGCCCGTGAAGGTATAGAAGTGCCGCGTGAATCTCGCCCTATTACGGTATTTGAGCTAAATTTCATCGGTCTTGAAGGCGATGAGCTGACCTTAGACATTCATTGTTCTAAGGGCACTTATATTCGCACTATCATAGACGATCTCGGTGAGATGCTCGGTTGTGGCGCACATGTGATTATGCTGCGCCGCACCCAAGTTGCACAGTATCCCTATGCCAGAATGGTCACTTTAGAACAACTTGAAGCGCTAGTTGCTCAAGCACATGAACAACAGATAGATCCGAGCGTATTACTCGACCCTCTGTTATTGCCTATGGACACGGCCGTGGCCGATTTTCCAGAGGTGAATGTGCCGGATGCTATAGCTCCTTACTTAATGCAAGGTCAAGCGGTTCGTGTATCGGTTAATGCAGAATTGAAAACCGATGAGTTGGTACGTATCACTTTAGGTGATATTCGCCGGTTTGTGGGGATTGGCACAATGAACGAAGATGGCTTATTAGCGCCGAAACGACTCATTGTTATCCATGACGAACCTGCAGAAACGCATTAGCCCGCTATCCATCGACAAATGATTAAACTAGTTGATGCATTAGTCCCCGCCTTTTATTGCGCTAGGGTGGGTTTATGGGTAGAATAGCGCGCCCTCTGGCTGAGTTAGTGATCGGCTAGAGATTCATATTATTTATTTGGAGATATACATGTCACTAAGTCCTGAAGCAAAAGCAAAAATTTTGGCTGATTTTGGCCGTTGTGAAAACGACACTGGTTCAACTGAAGTTCAAGTTGCTTTGTTAACTGCGCAAATCAACCATTTGCAAGATCACTTCAAAGAGCACATTCATGATCACCACTCACGTCGTGGTCTGTTACGTATGGTTAGCTCACGTCGTAAGTTAACTGCTTACCTGAAACGTACTGATTTAGCACGTTACACTGCTCTGATCCAAAAGTTAGGTCTACGTCGTTAATTTCGCGTCGACTAACGTGAAAAAGGAGGCTTAGCCTCCTTTTTTATTGCCTAAAATTCAACAGAATATTTATTGTGCAAACGAGAGATATACAGAAGTTACAGCCAAAATCAGTCTAATGTTTAGGTCTGTTACGCTGAGCTTGATGTGATTAAGCATCGAATCGAAACTTAAGTGCCAATGTAAGTATCCTAAGCCCCACGTAAACCATCAAGACTGCTTATTATTGCTGTTTGTGTTGCTATATACAGCGCTTCAAATTCTGCTTGGGGTAGAGGCTGACTAAAATAGAAACCTTGGCCGACTTGGCACTGATTTTCTTTCAACCAATCCAATTGCTGCTCGTTTTCAATGCCTTCGGCCACAATGGTCAAATTAAGCTGCTTTCCCAACATTAAAATGGTCGATGCAATTGCACTATCCCCTGGTAGATCGGAAACGAAACAACGATCGATTTTCATGGTAGTGATAGGCAAATGGCGCAGGTAAGAGAGTGAAGAATACCCTGTGCCAAAGTCATCGACTGCAATACCAAATCCGGCTGATTTCAATTGTTCCAGCTTAGCGATAGCGAGTTCAATGTCGTTCATCAACGAGGTTTCAGTGATTTCAATTTCCAGCAACTCGGGTTGGATTTGATAGCGTAATGCCATCTGTTTGATATCGGGAACTAAACTAGCATCGGCAAATTGCTGTGAGGCAACATTAATCGCAATTGGGATGGCATAGTTATATTTTTTCTGCCATTCCCTAAGTACTTTACAGCTTTGCTCTATCACCCAACGACCTATAGGAATGATGATACCGGTCTCCTCCGCGACGGGAATAAAGGAAATGGGGCTGATGAGTCGTCCGTCTTTTTGCCAACGGATCAAGGCTTCACAGGCGATGACTTTGCCCGTTTGCAGATCAAGTTTCGGTTGGAAATACAGTAAAAATTCATTGTTTTTTAACGCATCATGTAAAGATGCTTCAGTGCGTAAACGAACTGCTGCTCGCTCAGTCATCTGTTGTTTAAAGAAGGCCCATTGATTCGAGCCTGCAGCTTTCGCGCTGTACATGGCAATGTCAGCGTGACGGATCAAATCTTCAGCGCTGTTACCGTCTTCGGGATAAATAGAAATCCCAATCGATGCCGCAGGATGAATTGCATGTTCATTTAATTGAATCGGGACATTGAGCTGGATCAGTAGCTTATCTACAAAATCTGCCGCTTGGTCTGGGGTGTGAACTGTATCGGCCAGAATAACGAATTCATCGCCACCTAAGCGGGAAACTGTGCCTTTATCACCAACGAAGCGTTCGAGAATACGGGCGATACGAGCGAGGAATTGATCGCCTAATGCGTGGCCAAGGGAATCGTTGATATTCTTAAAACGGTCTAAGTCGATAAACATCAATGCAAAGCTGCGTTTGTGTACTCGCGAGCGTTGGATAGTGACTGCGATGGTTTCAAGCAATAATGTGCGGTTAGGTAAACCCGTTAGCGGATCTCGGGTCGCCATTTTGCGCAGTTTGGATTGCGTTTGGCTAAATTGGATAAGAATTTGGTTGAATTTCGAGGTCACTAGGCCGAGTTCATCATCCTTATGCGCGTTGGACATAGGTAAGAGATTTTCGTCCGGTGAGTCGGGTTCGATCTTATCGATGGCCTCACTGATGCGTGCGATAGGCTGAGTCAGGAAGCGATGGAATACCACGGACAGCACTAAGGTGAGTAAGAGTGCACGAGCGAGAGTAGCAAAAAAACTAAATCTTAACTGCGAGAAGAGGGTGTTTGTTAGTTCTTGGGTATCGTAGAAAACTGTTAATGTACCAATGAGTTGCTGTTGTTGGGTACCTTCAAAATAAAAAGGCCTATACAAAGGGCGAGAAATTTCTTTGAGATCATCAAATAATTTATTACTTAAACTGATAAAAGTCTGTGAGTTATTCTGCTTATTATTACTGACAGAAACAAACATTGAGCCATCGTCCAGCTCAATCACCGCCGAGCCAACATGTTCGACTTTGATGGCACCCTCTAAAGTTTGACGGGCTAAATTATCATCTAATGCCCATACGGCATTTGCTGCAGGTTGTTCAACTGAATCAAGGAGTTCTTGCTGAGTGGTCGTGAGTTGTTGTTTGGTTGATACGACGACTAAAGCGATTTCAACAATAAAAATGGCAATGGCAAAAAATAGGGCAGTAAATACGACTAGGTTAGTTTGTTTCCACGTCAGTGACTTAAAACGGCCTGTCATCGGGCGCATCCTTCATGATAATTATTCACCATCGGCGAGATTTTCCGTATCAATATAAACCGCAACTCTTTGTTGATTTAACCACTTTAGTGAAAAGTTACGTATTTGTCATCATTATCTGCTCTTTATCTATTGATCCGAATTGCAGTATACTTACGCGCGTAATTCAAGGTCATTAATTAAGGAATGGGTCACGTGAATCCTATTGTAAAGAGTTTTGAGTATGGTCAACATACAGTCACCCTGGAAACAGGTGTTATAGCGCGTCAAGCTGATGCAGCCGTTTTAGCGAGTATGGGTGACACGACAGTGTTAGTCACTGTTGTCGGTAAAAAAGATGCAGATGCAGGCCGTGACTTTTTCCCTCTGACTGTTAACTATCAAGAAAAAACCTACGCAGCGGGTAAAATTCCTGGTGGTTTCTTTAAGCGTGAAGGCCGTCCTTCAGAAGATGAGACATTAATCGCTCGTTTGATCGACCGTCCAATTCGCCCTCTTTTCCCTAATGGTTTCAAAAACGAAGTTCAAGTTATCATTACCGTAGTATCTGTCGACCCACAAATCGAGCCAGATATCATCTCCATGATCGGTACTTCTGCGGCACTGGCTATTTCTGGTATTCCATTCAGCGGTCCTTTAGGTGCTGCACGTGTGGGTTACATTGATGGCGAATACGTGTTGAACCCAAGTGTTGCACAACTTGCAACCAGTCAACTGAACTTAGTGGTTGCAGGTACTGCTGGTGCAGTATTAATGGTGGAATCAGAAGCCCAAGCATTACCAGAAGAAGTGATGTTAGGTTCTGTAGTTTACGGTCACGATCAACAACAAGTGGTTATCAAGGCGATTGCTGAATTTAAAGCAGAAGCCGGTAAACCAACTTGGGATTGGACTGCACCAACGCAAGATGCCGATTTAGTCGCCCAAATCAAAGAGCTTGCTGAAGCTGGTTTAGGTGATGCGTATAAAATCCAAGTTAAACAAGATCGTTATGCTCAAGTTTCTGTTGTAAAAGCAGCAGCAAAAGAAGCCTTGTTAGCGAGCAATCCAAGCGTTGATTTACGTGAAGTTGACAACTTACTGGGTAGCTTAGAGAAGAAAGTGGTTCGTGGTCGCATCATCCGTGGCGAGCCACGTATCGATGGTCGTGAACCAGACATGATCCGTGCCTTAAGTGTGTTAGCGGGCGTATTGCCACGTACTCACGGTAGCGCATTGTTCACTCGTGGCGAAACTCAAGCGTTGGTAACTTGTACTTTAGGTACTGAACGTGATGCACAGAAGATCGACAGCATCATGGGCGAGCGCACTAACCGTTTCATGCTGCACTATAACTTCCCTCCATACTCTGTTGGTGAAACAGGCATGGTGGGATCACCTAAGCGCCGCGAAATCGGTCATGGTAAGTTAGCTTGGCGCGGTATTAACGCTGTTATGCCTTCAGCGGCTGAATTCCCATACAGCGTACGCGTTGTATCTGAAATCACTGAATCTAACGGTTCAAGCTCTATGGCGTCAGTATGTGGTACTTCTCTCGCGCTGATGGATGCCGGTGTACCTATCAAGACTTCTGTAGCGGGTATCGCTATGGGTCTAGTGAAAGAAGGCGATGATTTCGTTGTTCTTTCTGACATCTTAGGTGATGAAGATCATTTAGGTGACATGGACTTTAAAGTTGCGGGTACGCGTGATGGTATTACTGCACTGCAGATGGATATCAAGATCGAAGGTATCACTAAAGAAATCATGGATATCGCACTGCAACAAGCCTATGGTGCACGTGTACATATTCTAAACGTGATGGATCAAGCGATTGGTTCACACCGTGATGATATTTCTGATCACGCTCCACGTATCACAGTTATCAAGATCAACCCAGAAAAAATCCGTGACGTTATCGGTAAAGGTGGCGCAGTTATCCGTGCTCTGACCGAAGAAACCGGCACTACGATTGAGCTGGAAGATGATGGTACTGTGAAAATTGCTTCTTCAAATGGCGAAGCAACCAAAGAAGCTATCCGTCGTATCGAAGAAATCACTTCAGAAGTTGAAGTGGGTCGTATCTACAACGGTAAAGTTATCCGTATCGTTGATTTCGGTGCGTTCGTGAACATTCTGCCGGGCAAAGACGGTTTAGTACACATTTCACAAATCAGTGATGAGCGTGTTGCTAACGTGTCTGATCACCTTGAACTGAACCAAGAAGTTGCTGTTAAAGTAATGGAAGTGGATCGTCAAGGCCGCGTACGTCTGTCAATCAAAGAAGCACAAACTAAAGAAGCTGCAGCTGCTGAATAATGAGTCTTTGACTTATTATAGGCACACACTTTCTAAGTGATTGCATCAAAAGGAGATCAAATGATCTCCTTTTTTGTTTTGGTATTAAGAAAGTCACTATTAATCTTAATTCCCTAATAGCGGTCCTGTGGTGGGATTGCTATCATGAAGATTCTTCTGCGTATGTTGGGAATCTAAAAAGGTAGAAATGGATGAGTCTTAAAATTAGAACCGCTGTCGTTGCTGTGCTGGCGAGTGCCAGTCTGTTGTTAGCCGGATGCGCAACCACCCAGTCTCCTTTAGATAACCATAATGATGTTGAAGGTAAATTGGTTGTCGCGCCGGTTATGCCTGATTATAAAGTCGAAGTGACACTGGCAAAACTCAACGAGATTTTGGCTACGGTCGAACTGACGAATGAACAGAGAGCCAGATTTCATTACGATCGTGGTGTGATTTACGACAGTGTGGGCTTAAGACTGCTCGCACGGATTGATTTTATGCAAGCGTTAAAACTTCAGCCTGATCTTGCTGATGCCTATAATTTCCTTGGAATTTATTACACCCAAGAAGGTGAATACGACAGCGCCTATGAAGCCTTCGATGGCGTATTAGAGTTAGCACCTAATTATGATTATGCCTATTTGAATCGCGGTATTGCTTTGTACTATGGCGACCGTATTGATTTAGCGACTAAAGATATGCAGGCGTTTTATGCAGGCGATAATAAAGACGGTTATCGGGCATTATGGTTGTATTTGATTGATTTGAAAGCTGACTCCGTTGAAGCTAAAAAACAGTTAGCGCAGCATCGTCAGAATTTAGCAAATGATGCTTGGGCGACCGTTATCGTCGATTATTATTTAGGTAAAAAAAGCCGTGACGAGGTGTTTTCTGCGGCTAAAGTAGGCTTAACTTATCCGAAAGAATATGCTGAACGTTTATGCGAAGCTTATTTTTACCTTGCAAAAATGGCGATAGAAACTAAGCAATATCAAGATGCTGCAAACTATTTTCGCTTAGCATTGGCAACCAATATCTATGATTTTGTCGAACATAGATATGCGCGTATTGAACTCGCCAAAGTCAAAGGTTTGCTCGAAGCCACAAAATAACCTCTCTCAGCCCGAGTTCATCTCGGGCTTTGCCTAGCCAAGCTCGAACTGAGGCGCTATAATTTGCGCCTTTTTAGCGATACAAGTGCATAGGTTAACATGTCAGGCAATAAAGTAGAGGTCGATAAACGTCGCACCTTCGCGATCATATCGCACCCCGACGCGGGTAAAACAACCATTACCGAAAAAGTGCTTTTATTCGGAAACGCTTTGCAGAAAGCGGGTACGGTTAAAGGCAAAAAATCGGGTCAACATGCTAAGTCTGACTGGATGGAAATGGAGAAGGACCGTGGTATTTCTATTACTACGTCTGTCATGCAATTCCCCTATGGTGGCGCCCTTGTTAACCTACTCGATACGCCTGGTCACGAAGACTTCTCTGAAGATACTTATCGTACTCTGACAGCCGTTGACTCATGTTTGATGGTGATCGACTCTGCTAAGGGTGTTGAAGACCGTACGATCAAGTTGATGGAAGTGACACGTCTGCGTGATACGCCGATTGTGACCTTTATGAACAAACTCGACCGCGATATCCGTGATCCTATTGATCTGATGGATGAAGTCGAAAACGTGCTGAATATTGCCTGTGCACCTATTACTTGGCCTATTGGCAGCGGTAAAGAATTTAAAGGTATTTACCACATACTGCGTGATGAAGTGGTCTTGTATCAAGGCGGCATGGGACATACGATCCAAGAACGTCGAGTGATTAAAGGCATTAATAATCCTGATCTTGAGAAAGCGATTGGCAGTTATGCCGCCGATTTGCGTGATGAGATGGAATTAGTACGTGGCGCGTCAAATGAGTTTGACCATGCGGCTTTTTTGAAAGGTGAGTTGACCCCAGTATTTTTTGGTACTGCTTTAGGTAACTTCGGTGTGGACCATATTCTTGACGGTATCGTTGAGTGGGCACCTAAGCCACTTCCTCGCGAAAGCGATGTGCGAGTGATCATGCCTGACGAAGAAAAATTCACCGGTTTTGTATTTAAGATCCAAGCAAACATGGATCCTAAACACCGTGACCGTGTCGCCTTTATGCGTGTGTGTTCAGGCCGTTACGAGCAAGGCATGAAAATGCACCATGTGCGTATTGGTAAAGATGTTAACGTTAGCGATGCATTGACCTTTATGGCGGGCGATCGTGAGCGTGCTGAAGAAGCTTACCCAGGCGATATCATCGGTTTACATAACCATGGCACTATCCGTATTGGCGATACGTTTACCCAAGGTGAAAAATTCCGTTTCACTGGCGTACCTAACTTCGCCCCTGAAATGTTCCGCCGTATTCGTTTGCGCGATCCGCTTAAACAGAAGCAACTCTTAAAAGGCTTAGTACAGTTATCTGAAGAAGGTGCTGTACAAGTATTCCGCCCAATTGATACTAACGATTTGATTGTTGGCGCTGTGGGTGTACTGCAGTTTGAAGTGGTTGTTGGTCGTCTGAAGAGTGAATATAACGTCGAAGCTATTTACGAAGGTATTAGCGTGTCGACAGCTCGCTGGGTTTATTGTAAGGATGAGCGTAAGCTTGAAGAGTTCCGTCGCAAGTGTAGCCAAAACTTGGCACTCGATGGTGGCGATAACCTAACCTATATTGCACCAACTATGGTTAACCTTAATCTTTCGATGGAAAGATATCCTGATATTGAGTTTGCGAAAACCCGCGAACACTAATAGGGTTCGGTTTAGAATAGTTGTTGAAATGGCGGTGAATTCACCGCCATTTTTGTATCTAATGAAAACTAAAAATCGGTTCTGGATGTAAATGATGGCGAATTGGATCACAAAAACATGGCAGGCTTATATTCATTGGTGCGACCGAATGGGGCTGACACCTGAAAATCGTCGCTGTTGCATGCCGCGCCTTGAAGATCCTCCATTAGCGGTAAAATGCGCTAAAGCTTTGGTGGTTGACGAAACAGTATCGCCACCCGAACTTCATTCAATTGGTAAATCGACCGCAGAGTGAGGAATTTACTGTGATTGATACCCACGCCCATTTGGATTTTGCTGAGTTTGATGTTGACCGCGACGATGTGGTGTTGCGAATGCACAGTGTTGGCGTAGATAATCTGATTATTCCTGGTGTGTCCCCGCAGCGCTGGCACAAACAGCTCGCCGTTGCCGAACAATACCAAACTTATTTTGCCCTCGGTATTCATCCTTGGTTTTGTCCAGAGGATGTTGATGCTGGGATCTTAGCATTAACATCTCAAGTTTCGGCGTTACTAGAATGTCCTCGCTTTGTTGCTATTGGTGAATGTGGCTTAGATAAGCTATATTCCTCAACCTGGCCTCAGCAGCTCGCATTTTTTGAGGCACAATTAGTTTTAGCTAAGTCCGTTAATCTGCCAGTTATTATTCATAGCGTAAAAGCACATTCAGAGGTTTTAGGGTGTTTGAAAAAGCATCAATTGCCTAGAGGCGGTGTGATACATGCTTTTTCTGGCAGTACTGAAATTGCACTGGAATATATCAAATTAGGTTTTAAGCTGGGAATTGGTGGTTTGATTATGAACCCTAATGCCAAAAAATTGCTCAAAACTGTCAGCGAATTACCACTTCAGCACTTCATACTTGAGACTGACTCTCCTGCAATGACGCCGATAAATGTTACTGAAAAACGTAACCAGCCCGCTAACCTTGTTCTTTTTATAGACAAAATTGCCAATTTGCAAAAAAAATCAAGTGTTCTAATATCAGAACACTTGGTGTCGAATGCAATGCAACTGTTTGACCTTTAGCTGTTTTTAAATAAACAGGTGTAGGTCGCACTAGCATTCTGCACTAAGCGATTGAAATTAAACTCCAAAAATATGATCAAAACGACGATTTTCGACTTTGCCTCGGGTATAATCTGACTCGGAAATAGGTTGATTAACAACATAATTAAAAAGTGTTAACAATAGGGTGATGGTTAATGGATATATTAATGAGTTTAGTAGGGGTGGTCACCCTACTTGCGATAGGTTTCCTCCTATCGAATAACAAAAAAGCAATTAATTTACGTACAGTGGGCGGCGCGTTAGCTATCCAAGCTGCCTTCGGTGGTTTTGTACTGTATATTCCTGTTGGTAAAGACATTCTGAAAGGGATGTCTGATGCGGTTTCTAGCGTTATTGGTTACGCACAAAACGGTATCGGTTTCCTGTTTGGTGATTTAGCTAACTTCAAACTTGGCTTTATCTTCGCAGTTAACGTGTTACCCGTTATTGTGTTCTTCTCTTCTCTGATTGCGGTTCTATATTACTTAGGCGTTATGCAGTGGATCATCCGTATCATCGGTGGTGGTTTACAAAAAGCATTGGGCACAAGCCGTACTGAATCTATGTCAGCAACAGCTAACATCTTCGTTGGTCAGACTGAAGCCCCATTAGTGGTTCGTCCATTCATTCCAACTATGACGCAGTCTGAACTGTTTGCGATCATGGTGGGTGGTTTGGCATCAATCGCGGGTTCAGTATTGGCTGGTTACGCGCAGATGGGTGTACCTATCGAATACTTAGTTGCCGCTTCATTTATGGCAGCACCAGGTGGTCTATTAATGGCTAAACTGATGCACCCTGAAACTGAAGCTGCTAAAAATGACATGAGCGATTTACCAGAAGATCCTGACAAACCAGCTAACGTGTTAGACGCTGCTGCTGCAGGTGCTTCATCTGGTATGCATTTAGCCTTAAACGTAGGCGCTATGTTGTTAGCCTTCGTTGGTTTGATCGCTATGGTCAACGGCATTATTGGTGGTGTGGGTGGTTGGTTTGGCGTTGAAGGTTTAACACTTGAACTGATCCTTGGCTATGTGTTTATGCCATTAGCATTCCTTATCGGTGTGCCTTGGAATGAAGCATTAGTAGCAGGTTCTTTCATCGGTCAAAAGATCATTGTTAACGAATTCGTTGCTTACTTAAACTTTGCTCCATATATCTCTGATGCTGCCACGGCTTGTACAGCGGTTGCTGCTGAAGTTGTTAAAGGCCTGCCGTTATGCGTTGCTGAAACTCAAGCTGTGATGACTCATAGAACACAAGCGATTATTTCGTTTGCTCTGTGTGGTTTCGCTAACTTGTCTTCAATCGCGATTCTGCTTGGTGGTTTAGGTGCTATGGCTCCTAACCGTCGTCATGATTTAGCTACAATGGGTATTCGTGCGGTTATCGCCGGCTCTTTAGCTAACTTAATGAGCGCAACACTTGCTGGTTTGTTCTTAGCTATCTAAGTAACAACAGCAGGGGGAAACCCCACTAACTGGGTCCTGACCATGCAGGGCAGGGCCTAAGTTAATTCAACCATTTTCCAGTAGTGATTCCTGTAGTGAATAGTTTCTCCAATTGAAAGACACAGAATGCAACCGAAGTGTAGCTGTCATTCTGTCTTAAATGTCGTGAGTCTACGCTTACGTTAATTAATCGTAATGCAGAAGTCGCGACTTTGTTCACAATTAAGAATTTTGTGTTTGTGATTTTACGCTAGATTATTGAGATTTTTTTTAATCTAGGTAGAATGCGAACGCCACAAAAAGAACGCTACCCTCGATGGTAGCAAACAAGATAAATGGGGTTGATGATGAAAAACGTTAAAACTTTAGCTTTAGCCGCTACTGCAGTAGCAGCAATCTCTGGCAACGCATTTGCTGCTGATCGTACTGATCTTCACGGTACTGATTATAAGTGGATGCAGTTCAACGCTATGTACTCTATTGGTGAAAAGCCAGATAACCCAGCAACAGGCGATCAACACAACTATTTAGAAATGGAATTCGGCGGTCGTTCTGGCGTATTCGATCTATACGGTTATGTTGACGTATTCAACTTAGCAAACCAATCAAGCAGCAACGGTGACAAGAACCCAGGTTCTGGCACAAGCAAAATTTTCATGAAGTTTGCTCCACGTGTGTCTATCGATGCTTTGACTGGTAAAGACTTATCTTTTGGCCCAGTTCAAGAAGTTTACTTCTCTACTCTGTTCAACTGGGACGGTCTGAATGGTGAAGGCGTTAACTCTTCATTCTGGGGTGTTGGTGCTGATGTAAACGTGCCTTGGTTAGGCAAAACAGGTATGAACCTATATGGTTTCTACGACCTGAATGCTAAAGAGTGGAACGGATATCAGTTCTCTGCTAACTGGTTCAAACCTTTCTACTTCTTTGATAACAAGAGCTTCCTGTCATTCCAAGGTTACATCGATTATCAATTCGGTGCAGATGAAGACCAAGCTGCTTTCGTACCAAAAACGTCAAACGGTGGTAACATCTTCTTCGGCCTATACTGGCATTCAGATCGTTATGCTCTGGGCTATGGCTTGAAAGGCTTCAAAGACGTTTATCTGTTAGAAGATGGTGCTGGTGCTCTAGCTCTAGAATCAACAGGTTGGTCACACTACCTGTCAGCAACTTACAAGTTCTAATCTCTTGTAATTATTGCTTGTTGGAGCCGCATTATGCGGCTCCATCTTTGTTTTACCATGAGTCTTTATCTAAGCCTATTGGGCTAACAAGTGGGTTTATATAAAGGTTTGTGTTTTTCTCGCGCTAAAATGGATTTTTCGCGGAAAAGTAGGAGCAAGATTTTATTCGTATCCTCTCTTCCGGTCTTCAAGGATTCAAGTCGTGGTCACTTATAAGTTATTTTAAGTGTCAGGATGCCTATTGCTCTTTATGACTTAGGCAAGATTGAATACCTACAACAAGGTAGTTTGTAATAAGCAAATTACTCGGCACCGCCTGAAGGCCCGGCCATATAAAAATAATCAAAATAATGCCACCTCTCAAGCGTTGCTTTTATGCGACTGATTTCTATTCATTTAATTTTTATTTTGGAGAGCTATTATGACTGATTTAAAAAAAGCAGCACAACGCGCCATTGAGTTAATGGACTTAACGACTTTGAATGATGACGACACAGATCAAAAAGTGATCGACCTGTGCCACAAAGCGAAAACGGCTGCGGGTAATACTGCCGCTATCTGCATTTACCCACGTTTCATCCCGATTGCACGCAAGACACTAGATGAAATCGGTGCTGAAGATATCCAAATCGCCACTGTGACTAACTTTCCCCATGGCAATGATGACATTGCCATTGCTGTGCTAGAAACTCGCGCCGCTGTTGCCTATGGTGCTGACGAAGTTGACGTGGTATTCCCATACCGCGCACTGATGGAAGGCAATGAAACAATTGGTTTTGAATTAGTTAAAGCCTGTAAAGAAGCCTGTGGTGAAGTCTTGTTAAAAGTCATCATCGAATCTGGCGTGTTAGCTGATCCTGCGCTTATCCGCCGTGCATCTGAGCTTTCAATCGATGCAGGTGCTGACTTTATTAAAACCTCTACTGGTAAAGTGCCTGTAAACGCCACACTTGAAGCGGCTGAAATCATGTTAACTGTGATCAGCGAGAAGAATACCCAAGTAGGCTTCAAGCCTGCCGGTGGTGTGCGTGATGCTGCACAAGCGGCTGAATTCCTCGGTGTTGCTGAGCGTATTTTAGGTGCTGATTGGGTTTCACCACGTACCTTTAGATTTGGTGCTTCAAGTTTACTAAACAGTTTGTTACACACACTAGAATTAGCTGATGCGCCTAAGCCGACTCAAGGCTATTAATTGCAAACTATCGCTGATTAATACTATCAGCGTATAGCGAGCCTAATTAAGTGTGACCTAAATCTATTTGGCAAACTCAAAACTTCGATAGTATGAACTTGTAATATTGCTACAGTTTTGATGTTTCATTGCAAAGATAAGCACTAGCGACAGGGTTGTTAGTGCCTATCTTGGAGGCAGTATCATGTTTCTAGCTCAAGAGATTATTCGTAAAAAACGTAATGGTTTAGCGCTAAGTTCCGCAGAAATACAGTTTTTTGTTCAAGGTATCACTACCAACTCCGTATCTGAAGGTCAGATCGCCGCATTAGGTATGGCGGTGTATTTTAATGACATGAATATGGATGAAAGAATCGCTTTAACGACAGCGATGCGTGATTCTGGCACTGTGCTTAATTGGCAATCATTGGGACTCAACGGTCCTGTCATCGACAAACATAGCACTGGTGGTGTCGGCGATGTGATTAGTCTCATGCTTGGTCCTATGGCTGCGGCTTGTGGTGGTTATGTACCTATGATTTCTGGGCGTGGCCTAGGTCATACGGGCGGCACGCTCGATAAGTTTGATGCCATTCCGGGTTATCAAACTGAGCCATCAAGTGAATTGTTCCGTAAAGTGGTTAAAGAAGTCGGTGTGGCGATTATTGGTCAAACAGGCGATCTCGTTCCTGCCGACAAACGTTTCTATTCTATCCGCGATAATACCGCCACCGTTGAGTCCATTTCTCTCATCACTGCGTCGATTTTGTCTAAGAAATTAGCCTGTAATTTAGATGCACTAGCGATGGATGTGAAAGTCGGTAGTGGTGCTTTCATGCCAACCTATGAGGCATCGGAAGAATTAGCTCGCAGTATCGCTGCTGTTGCAAATGGCGCGGGCACTAAAACGACGGCTTTGCTGACGGATATGAATCAAGTGCTTGCATCTTGCGCCGGTAACGCGGTTGAAGTGAAAGAAGCCATCGACTTTTTAACGGGGGCTTACCGTAACCCGCGTTTATATGAAGTCACTATGGGTCTTTGTGCTGAGATGCTGCTTCTAGGCGGTCTTGCAAGCAATGAAGCCGACGCTCGCGCTAAACTGAATCGTGTGCTCGATAATGGTCGCGCTGCAGAACTCTTTGGCAAGATGGTGTCGGGTCTTGGTGGTCCAGTCGATTTTGTTGAAAACTACAGTAAATACCTACCGCAGTCACAAATTATTCGCCCAGTTTTTGCCGATATGCAAGGTTATGCCTATAGCATGGATACCCGTGAATTAGGTTTAGCGGTTGTGACCTTAGGTGGCGGCCGCCGTAAGCCCGGTGATGCACTAGACTATAGTGTTGGCTTAACCCAAGTGTGTGCTTTAGGCGATAAAGTAGATTCATCGACTCCGATTGCCGTTATCCATGCACAGTCTGAAGCCGCCTTCGCGGAAGCTGAACTTGCGGTGAAAAAAGCGATTCACATTGGTGAAACCGCTCCAGAAAAAACACCTGAGATCTATGCCTATATTCGTGCATCGGATCTTTAAGGAAGAATTATGAAACGTACCATTATTATGATGTTGGACTCCTTTGGAGTCGGTGCTTCTGCTGATGCAGCAAGCTTTGGTGATGTCGGTTCCGATACCTTTGGTCATATTGCTAAAGCATGCGCCGAAGGCAAAGCCGATATTGGCCGTGAAGGCCCGCTGAAATTACCTAACTTAGCGCGCTTAGGTTTAGGCCATGCAGCGATGGAAAGTACTGGCGCCTTTGCCCCCGGTTTTGGCGATAATGTTGAGCTGATTGGTGCTTATGGTCATGCACAAGAGTTAAGTTCGGGTAAAGATACGCCGAGCGGTCACTGGGAGATGGCGGGCGTGCCCGTACTATTCGAGTGGGGTTATTTCAGCGAGCATCAAAATTCTTTCCCTAAAGAACTGACGGATAAGATCTTAGCCCGTGCAGGTCTGGATGGATTCTTAGGTAATTGCCATGCCTCAGGTACAACCATTTTAGAAGAGTTAGGCGAAGAGCACATGCGCTCTGGCAAGCCTATTTTCTACACCTCTGCTGATTCAGTATTCCAAATCGCTTGTCATGAAGAAACCTTCGGTTTAGACAATCTCTATCGTCTTTGCGAAATAACCCGTGAAGAGTTAGAGCCTTACAACATAGGTCGCGTCATTGCCCGTCCATTTGATGGTACTGGTCCAAGTGATTTTGCCCGTACCGGCAATCGTAAGGATTATTCGCTCGCGCCACCTGCAAAAACTGTACTCGATAAGCTGAAAGAGGCTGGCGGTGAAGTGGTGAGTGTAGGCAAGATTGCCGACATTTATGCTTACTGTGGTATCACTAAAAAAGTGAAGGCGAACGGCTTAGAAGCACTTTTCGATGCGACTTTAGCCGAAGTGAAATCTGCGGGTGATAACACTATAGTGTTTACTAACTTCGTTGATTTCGACTCTCACTACGGTCATCGCCGTGATGTTGCTGGCTACGCCAAAGGGCTGGAATATTTTGATGCCCGTTTGCCTGAAATGCTCGCATTATTAGGTGAAGACGATCTGCTGATTTTAACGGCGGATCACGGTTGCGATCCAACATGGCAAGGCACGGATCATACCCGTGAATATGTGCCAGTATTAGCCTTTGGCGCTGGATTGAAAGCGGGATCGCTGGGTCGTCGTAATAGCTTTGCCGATATCGGCCAATCTATTGCGAGCCACTTTAAGCTTGAACCTATGGCCTATGGCGAATCGTTCCTTTAGGCAAATTAGCATTTATTTCGATTTGGCGGCTGACATTTGCCGCCAGTAAACAAAGACTTAAGTCTTAATAAAATAAACAGGGGTTATTTCGATGGCAACACCACACATTAATGCTGTAGAGGGCGCATTCGCTGAGACAATGCTGTTTCCAGGCGATCCATTACGTGCAAAATATATTGCTGAAACATTCTTAGAAAATGTTGAGCAAGTGACTGATGTTCGAAACATGCTAGGTTTTACTGGTACTTACAAAGGTAAGCGTATTTCAGTAATGGGTTCTGGCATGGGTATTCCTTCATGCTCTATCTATGCAACTGAATTAATTCGTGATTACGGCGTTAAGAACCTGATCCGTGTGGGTACTTGTGGTGCGATCAGCACTGACGTTAAAGTACGTGACGTGATCATCGGTATGGGTGCATGTACTGACTCAGCGGTTAACCGTTTACGTTTTAAAGGCCAAGATTTTGCCGCTATCGCTAACTATGAGCTGATGAATGCGGTTATCGAATCTGCGAAAGTTCGTGGCACTAAAGTTCGCGTAGGTAACATTTTCTCTGCGGACCTGTTCTACACTCCTGATCCACAAATGTTTGACGTGATGGAGAAAATGGGCGTGTTAGGTGTTGAAATGGAAGCGGCGGGTTTGTACGGTGTTGCCCATGAGTTTGGTGCGCGTGCCCTGTGCGTTGTGACTGTATCTGACCACATCCGCACCGGTGAAAAGACTTCTGCAGAAGAACGTCAAACCACATTCAATGACATGATCATCATGACATTAGAAGCGGCGATTACACTGTAACTGTTACGCTGTAAGAGTGTGCTACTGAAAAGGGTTCGCAATGCGAACCCTTTTTTATGCCAATTTTTAGCGGCTGTTCTATTCGACTTTGTAATTAATGGTTTGGTTATTAGAAATTGCTTGTTTATGGCTTATCTAGAGCTTAGCTATCAATAGATTAGTGATTTGCCTTATCTATCGAAATAGAGATTAACCTGTTGAATCTGTGTCGAGATCACTTGGTTCACTGGGTGTTTTTGGCGTCGAGGTTTCGGCTGCAGCGGCTGTTGCTTTAGTCGCGTGTTTTACCCGACGGACACTTTTCACTTTAGGTTTAACCTTAACAGGTACCGCTTGTTCCGCATCGTTTGCCGCGTTTTCAACTGTTGTATTATCCTGTAATTCCAATGATTTTTCTGACGTTTTTTCGGCCTTAGTTTGCACGCTGGTCTGAGTGAGCTTATCGGTATTTGCCTCTGTCACTGCTTTTGGTGCCTTAGTGGGCTTAGTCACTTTCTCTTGTGGGTTATCAGTGGTTGCCACCGGTTGATCTTCGGTTAGCTCTTGCGCCAAACCATCATTAACACTTTCTGATGGCTCTTCAGCTATGGATCGTTTCTTAGGTTTTTTCGGCGCTTGACGCAACTTAACCCGAAAGCGGCGGCGGTCGAAGTCGGCACGTTTGAAAGACAAAGAGCGCGAAAGCAACATACCAATCAAGCCTGCAACCAACAGCATGATTTGTTGTTGCTCCATGTTTAAATTATGGGCTTCTTTGATTTCGTTGAAAAATAACTTGGTATCAAGCCTAACTTCGACATAACCTAGATTTTTCCCTTCTTGGATCACGGGCTCTACATAGGGAGGATATTTGCTTAGCAGCAAATTCATATCTTCAGAGTCAGGATCAACTACATCCTTAGTGATGCTTTGAGCGAAGGATAGCCGCATGCCTTGGTCACTGAAGATGGCGGCGGACATCACCTTAGGATCTTCCACTAAAGCGCTGGCGAGCCATTGCAACTGCTCGTCATTTTGCAGTTGTAGCGCGGGTGCGGCACCATAAGCGGTTTGCTGTACCAGTAATCTGGCCATCTTTTGAGTTTGGGACTTTAGAAGCAGCTGACCTTGTAGTAGGCTTGTTTGCCACAATTGCACTAAGCCGAATATTAAGGCGAATGCGGCGGCAATTTGGATCAGTCTACTGATTTTATGGCTTTTCTTTAGCCCTTTAAGATATAACACTTTGACCCTTAAAATGTAGAGCGCTTGCCTAATCATAATTGATTCTGAGTGAGCCCGATAGTTGGAGAATTTAAGTCCGATGGAAAGCTTGAACCAAGATGCGCTTTTTTTGTGGTTAGTCTCTGGCCATTCCCCAAGGTTTGAACGCCAAGGGCAAGTGTTTGAACGCTATCAAGAGTCAGCAAACCCCGCTGGTGTTTCACGTGTGCGAATTATTTATCAAGATGCCGTGGTAGAGGCGACAATATCGGCATGGATAGCGCAATTACCTCAGTCTAACGTTATCGGTATCGCCCATATCGAACGACAAGTTGGTTTACATTGTATCGAGTTGGCACTGGTAAATTTGCCTTCTCAGGCGCAGTTAGCGGCATTCCCGCAGTCTTTAGCTGAACTGCATGTCATTCATGCTGATTTGCCTTGCTTGAATCATCCCGGCTTATTAGTGATGGATATGGATTCCACAGCGATTCAGATTGAATGTATTGATGAATTAGCGGCCATGGCAGGCGCGGGTGAGCGCGTGGCGGCGATTACTGAACGTGCTATGCAAGGTGAGCTAGATTTTGAGCAGAGTCTGCGTCAGCGTGTGGCACAGCTTAAGGGCGCCGATGCCAGTATTATCACGACATTGTGCGACAACTTGCCTTTGATGCCTGGGCTTGAGCTTATGCTTTTAGAGCTTAAATCCCATGGCTGGCGTTTAGTGGTTGCATCTGGCGGCTTTACGCCTTTTGTTGGCCATTTAAGGCAGCTTCTAAACTTAGATGCGGCCTTTGCTAATGAGTTAGTGATCACTGACGGTAAACTTGCGGGGGAAGTAACAGGTAAAGTTGTGGATGCGCAGTTTAAAGCGGATGTGGTTGAGCGTTGCAGTGAGCAGTGGCAAATTCCAAAAGGCCAAAGAGTCGCGATCGGCGATGGCGCGAATGATATTCCTATGGTGATGGCAGCGGATTTTGGTATCGCTTTCCATGCCAAACCTAAGCTGGCAGCGGCGGCGGATGCCAATATTCGCCATCTCGACCTGCGGGTTCTACCTTATCTGCTACAAATCTAGGTTATTCATTTATTTAAATATAAGTCTGGATATAGACTGAGTTAGAGTAAGGACTCTTGTCTTTTATTGATGAGCTGGTAGTTTAGGGATATTGATAAACTACCAGTGACTTATTTTGACTCAGCTCGCCCAAGGCTCAATTTCGACCATTTCACAGTCTTCAATCTACCTGCCGTACCGCGATGGTCAACTGCATCTGCGCCAGTTATTACCGGCTGCGCCTGATTTTTCTAAAACGCCTATCCTCATGCTCCATGGTGCTATGTCTAACGGTCGGGTGTTTTATAGCCAGAGTGGCCGTGGTCTTGGTTGTTATTTAGCGAAGGCGGGATTTGTGGTGTATGTGCTGGATACTGCAGGAAGAGGGCTCAGCTTGCCTAAAATCGATCGTGATTTTACCTTAGGGCAGGGTGAAGTGATCCGCGAGCAGTTACCTTTAGTGCAGCAGGCGATTCTCGATTTACATCAAAAAGTCTGCCAAGAGCAGACGGCTCGTAAAGCCGCGGCGCCTTTGCAGGTGCATTGGTGCGCCCATTCATGGGGCGGCGTGTTGATGGCGAGTAGTTTGGCCCGATATCCTGATTTGCAGCAAAGCGTTCGTTCACTGCTTACTTTCGGTAGCAAACGGACAATTCGGGTTAAGTCCTTCAAAAAGTGGTTAATGGTTGATGTTTTTTGGAATCGTTTAGCGCCAGGTTTAGCGATGGGCCAAGGTTACCTCGCCGCCGATAAGCTGCGCATTGGTATGGACAATGAGAGCCGTGCCTCATTAGTTCAAAGTATCGATTGGGTGCGGGGCGATTGGATCGATCACGATGATGGGTTTGATTATGCGAAAGCGGCAAAGCATGCTCATTGGCCACCGGCTTGGTTTATCTCAGGGCAAAACGATACTGTGTTGGGGCATCCAGAAGATGTGGCGGATATGGTCGTAGAGTGTGGTTTTAAACGGGTTAAATCGACGCTTCTCTCTAAGGATAATGGCTTTAAGCATGACTATGGTCATGCAGATATGCTGACGCATTTAGATGCCACCAGTGATCATTTTCCTAAGATAAGGGATTGGTATTTAAGTTTTGATCTGGCGGTATTGAACAATTAAGACTGCTTTTTATGAAGTACTGGGTATCTTAATTCGACTTCTTGGGTAATATCTAACAGTTCGCCGACACCAATCACACGCCATAACTGTTCTTCTAACTGCTTAGCTTTATGGTTTGCATGAATATTAATGTATTCCAATTCACGGCGTAGGTAGTTCATATCAGGCTTCTCTGTCGCGCCGCGATAAATCCGTAGGGCGAGGAACCTGCCTAGTGCTTTGCTCTGATTGATAAAGGTTATCTGTGCTTCGACATCACCGATTTCAGTTGCAAGAGTGCACTTTAAAAAGATTTTTCCGCGAGATTGACGAATTAACTGAATAAACACTTCAATAAAATCCATGTCCTGTTGGGGTTTCATTTGACGGATAGGTTCGAGAATATCTCGCTTAAAAAAACCGTCTTTTAGCAGCGGCGCTAAATTATATTGCAGAGTATCTGAGGTGCCCGCGGCAAAAATATCGCTGATTTCATCCTGTTGTGTGCCAACGCCTAAACAAGCGACTTGGGCAGATTTTGTCGTTTTTTCAACAAAATAGGGCACAGAATGTAAATCATGCATCAAAATATTTTTTAAACCATCGGCAAGTTCTTTGATTTCACTATTGTTTTCGGTGAGTTGCTCTAATTTTTCTTTGTTATGGGCAATAAGTTTATTTAAAAATTCTACCCCAACATGGGGCGTATGGCCCATAACGGCGGTTAAATGCAAGGTTACACCATTCTTGCGGGTACGCACTAAGCGGTAGGGGAGGTTATCTAGCTGTGTTTTGCCTGCAATGGTTTGGAGCTTTGGGAAGCTTAACAGTAGTGGTTTATTTGATGAAAAATCTGCAGGATTATCCAAGGTTAATTGCATGCCTCGGCTTGAAATATCTAAAGTAATGCCCGTGGCTTTGTGCTTGTCTTGAGTCACATTGACTAAGGTTTTAAAGGCGAAACGCGCTTCTTGGCGTCGCTCGCTAAACTGCATGGAAACTAACTTAATTTGATTGGTGGTCAGTCGTTGTTGACCAAAGGTTTTTAGGGCGTTGGCATTACTGTCGTCTTGCCAAGCTTTGTAATGGCCTCTGGTATCTTCGTTGCTGATTTCGATGAGCTGAAGCAAATGACTAAATTGTGATAATTGTTGTTCGACCAATGGGCTAAATTTTGCTTCATCTCCTGGGAGGGTCGCACGTCGATAACCCTTGTCATGATAAATTCTATCTTGGGTGACTTTGAAGATCCGCCAGCTGGGCTTGGTCGATGCAAAGCCTAAAAATAAAGGCATCATGCCCTTAGCTTTAAGCTCTGCTAAGGTGGCAGAGTAAAAATATAAGCAACCTTGGGCATTATAGGTAAAACTAAAAAATAGCCCATGGTCGGGATTTTCAGGATGATTAAGTAGCGCAGATAAACGGCTTGGCGTCAGCATGGCTGGTAACTGGCTCACATCATTTTCATCTTGAAAATAATGCACTATCTGCTGGTTATCTCGGCTGAGTAGCATGTGGCTCAAACCTTGAGTTTGAGTATTGAAATATAAAGGTAAGTGCGGTAAATGGGGTAAATAATGACGCTCAAATCCAAGCCCAGATGCAGTTACTATCACATCATTCACATCTACTTTGTAACGCAGTTTGTAGCCGCGGATTAAATTGCCAAGCATTTCACTTAAGGCTTCGCTGCCCCCAATACGCTTGAGTCTTAACCAAATATATTCGCCATTGGTTTGGCTATCGACAACCTCATAGTCAACACCGAGCTGGAGATCGGGATAGTAAAACTCTTCACTGAGTTCCAGTAACTTTATTTTTAGGGGATGGTCGAGATCGAAGGGATGGTTAGCTGCAAGGCGAATACGGGCACCACCTACGGATAAATCTGCAGTTATCCCTTGTATTTCACCACGGCCGGTTTGCGATGCTGCGATGCGAATACTGTAATTCATCCGCTCTTCTGTGCGGTTGAAATAACTGCCTAATACCACGCCGGGCACCATAAAAGGCTCTGACTCAGCGGCCTCTACCTGCGTGACACCTTGGCGCAACTTTAACCGACGTTGTTGGTGAGCATTGAGCACATACTCGTATACTCCCAAGGTATATTGATTGCGAAACAGTGACATGGCCTCATGCATACTGTTTTTGGCGGGTTCATCTAAAAAATGTCGCTGTTGACCTAACATCACTTCAACACAAGGAAGCTCAGATTTATCCCTGAGATCGATAATTCGCGTGCATGGTGAAGCCAAACGACTGAGTTCCATTTTCACTAGAAAACGGGTCGAATTGGTTTCATCTATCGTCAGCTGCTGGAAAATCTCTTGGAAGTTAGGTTCCATGAGCAATGGCTTGAGCTGTTCGATGAGTGCACTATGGTTATCTAGACTCATGTAGGGTTCTTTTTAATGCTTATTTTGTATTGGGCTGTTAGTCTTATGTCGGCAGTATTCGCAGTTACTTAAATTGATTTTATACAGATTTTAATGAGTTATGGCAAAGAATAAAACGGCGTACGTATGTAATGAGTGTGGACAAGACTTTCCTCGTTGGCAAGGGCAGTGTAGCGCTTGTCAGGAATGGAATACGATCACTGAGGTGAGGCTCGGTGCAGCTTCGCCTGGGCGCAGCACTAAGTTTGTCGGTTATGCCGGAGCAAGCAGCAATGAAGTGAAGACATTAGATCAAATCGATCTCAATGCCTTACCGCGGATCTTGAGTCATTTTGGCGAATTAGATCGAGTACTCGGTGGTGGGATTGTACCAGGTTCTGCCATTTTGATAGGCGGACATCCAGGCGCAGGTAAGAGTACGCTTTTATTGCAAACTCTGTGTCATTTGGCCGAGCAAATGCCTGCACTGTATGTCACGGGTGAAGAATCGTTGCAGCAGGTAGCGATGCGCGCCCATCGCCTTGGTTTACCAATCAATAAATTGCGGATGTTGTCTGAAACCAGCGTCGAGCAAATTTGCGAAGTTGCCCTTAAAGAATTGCCTAAAGTCATCGTTGTTGACTCGATTCAAGTGATGCACATGAGTGATGTGGCATCGAGCCCTGGCAGTGTGTCGCAGGTGCGTGAATCCGCTTCTTACTTAACCCGTTTTGCGAAAGAAAATGGCATTGCCGTGATCATGGTCGGCCATGTAACCAAAGATGGCAGTTTGGCTGGGCCCAAGGTATTGGAACATTGTATCGACTGCTCTGTGATGTTCGAAGGGGATAGCGATAGTCGTTACCGCACCTTGCGCTCCCATAAAAATCGTTTTGGCGCGATCAATGAATTAGGTGTATTTGCCATGACCGAGCGCGGCTTAAAGGAAGTCGCCAATCCTTCGGCAATCTTCCTTTCTCGTGGTGAAGAATCATCTGGCTCGCTTGTCATGGTGGTTTGGGAAGGCACCCGGCCCTTGTTGGTGGAGCTGCAAGTGCTGGTGGATAACTCAGCCATGTCTAACCCGCGCCGCGTGGCTGTGGGTATGGATGCAAACCGTTTGGCCATGTTGCTTGCTGTAATGCACCGCCATGGTGGTTTGCAGATGTCGGATCAGGACGTGTTTGTTAACGTGGTGGGCGGCGTAAAAGTGACTGAAACCAGTGCCGACTTAACCTTGCTGCTTGCTATGGTATCGAGTTTTCGCGGTGATATTTTGCCTAGCGATTTAGTGGCCTTTGGTGAGGTCGGGTTGTCCGGTGAAATTCGTCCTGTGCCCAATGGGCAAGAGCGATTAATCGAAGCCGCTAAGCATGGTTTTAAGCGAGCAATAGTGCCCAAGGCCAATGTGCCGAAAAAGCCTCCAGCTGGGATGGAAGTGGTGGGTGTTTCTAAGTTATCCGAAGCGCTAGAAGCGATTTAGCATCAAATGCTCGCGAGTGAGATTAACACCAGTAAGTAAAACAGCGCCATTAGGCGCTGTTTGTATTTGTGAGCTGGTGTTTTAAGCTGTGATATTGTGTTTTTCGATAAACAACATAAGTTCACGATTCAGCAAAGAAGCATCACCTAGGTTCAGTTCCACCATACGTTTTAGGTGGCTGATACTATCAACATCGATAAAGTTACACTTCAAACCTAATTGGGCATTTTTTTGATGGACCAACTCAGTTTCCATACGGATCTCAATGTCAGATTCTGGTAAGGCAAAACTGAGGGTAATAGCATCACCCGAATTAATAAAATTTTGCGGTTCTTCAACCAAGGCGCCATTTAGACTCAAATCGAGAATGGTCGTCTCCCACTGTGCACCACCTTGTTGTAGATGTGCGCTCGTGGCAAATAGAATCCGCGAAAACTTACGCCTTTCGTCCATACCCAATCCTTTTTCTTTCATAGTCAGCTAAGTGTAGTCCCATCAGTGCCTCTAAGCATAAGTCATATTGATGTGACTGTAAAAGCAGAGTAATTTTTTGTTCAATAAAGCTACCAAGATCGCATATTCACGCAGGCGGTGTGAATGACGAGGTGTTCGTTACAGAAAGTGTAAGTGTGGCTCCTTAAACAACAACCACTGAAACGTTAATACGCCAAGTATCAATACACAGTATCAAGGTTTGGTTGACTTGCCATATTCTAATATTGGGAGATAAAGGAAGGGTGAAGTTAGCGTACGTTTACGCGGCACTGGCAGACTCTTATCGTGATTAATGTGATATTAAGTAGCAGTTATTACATAGGTTTAGGCGTTTTTTTAAACAACAGATTTCAGTTTTTGCCGCTAATTTTTTATCGAAGTGTAGGCGATGTCTTAGCTATCTTTGGGAGATTCCAGTATCATCCGCGGCCAACAACGGCTGCGTCTACATGGTTAATGGCTTTTTAATCATCGCGAGGCATCACTGCTTGCAGATCATGGATTTTTCCCACAGTAGGAAAATGATGTGGATCTCTCACCCAAGTCTGATGGATTTGGGGCTCTAATCTGCCGCAGCCAGCGTCGCCAATTGCGTTTTAGGGTAATTGGTACCGACCCCATTTTAAGAGATCACAAGGTATAACAATATTATGTCTGAGCAATTGAGTTCAACAGCCGTATCCTCTGGTTCGTTTCTGGACCGTTATTTTTCTATTCAACAACGTGGTAGCACAGTTCGCCAAGAAGTGATTGCGGGATTCACAACCTTCCTCGCTATGGTCTACTCAGTGATTGTGGTGCCTAACATGTTAGGCCAAGCGGGATTTGATCCCGGCGCCGTGTTTATCGCCACCTGTTTAATAGCTTCATTTGGTTCTTTGCTCATGGGTTTATGGGCTAACTTACCTATGGCAATTGGCTGCGCGATTTCGCTCACGGCCTTTACTGCGTTTAGCTTAGTCCTAGGTCAGGGAATGTCGATTCCAGTCACCTTAGGCGCGATTTTCCTAATGGGTGTCACGTTCACGCTTGTGAGTGTGACAGGTATTCGCCAGTGGGTGCTGGCTAATTTACCAAAGGGCATAGCCCACGGTACAGGCATAGGTATCGGCTTGTTTTTACTTTTGATTGCGACTAACAGTGTGCAGTTGATTGTGGCCAATAGCGCAGGCTTACCTGTGAAGTTAGGCGACATTAACAGTTTACCTGTTATCGCTACCGTTATAGGTTTAGCGGCGACAATTGGTTTAGAGCGCCGCGGTGTACCTGGCGGTATTTTGTTGGTGATTATCGCGCTATCGGTATTTGGTTTAGTGTTCGATCCGAGCGTTAAATACCAAGGTTTGTTCGCCTTGCCTGATTTTACCTCAGAGCATTCACTGATTGGTCAGCTCGATATTATGGGAGCCTTTAATCCTGTGGTCTTGCCTATCGTATTAGCGTTAGTGATGACGGCGATTTTCGATGCGACCGGCACTATCCGTGCTGTGGCTGGCCAAGCTAATTTACTCGATAAAGACGACAATATTGTCGGCGGCGGTAAAGCCTTAACTTCAGACTCAGTCAGCAGTATGGTGGCAGGTTTAGTCGGCGGTGCACCAGCGGCTGTGTATATCGAGTCGGCGGCGGGGACTGCAGCGGGCGGTAAGACAGGTTTAACCGCGACTATCGTTGGCGTACTGTTTTTATTGATGATGTTTTTAGCGCCATTAAGCTACTTAGTGCCTGCCTATGCGACAGCGCCTGCTTTGATGTATGTGGGTTTGTTGATGCTGAGTAATGTGGCGAAACTCGATTTTGACGATAAAGTTGATGCCATGTCGGGCTTAACCTGCGCTGTGTTTATCATCTTAAGCTGTAATATCGTTACCGGTATTATGCTGGGTTTTGTGACACTGGTGGTAGGCCGTATTTGCAGTGGCGAATGGCGCAAACTGAAGTTAGGCGTGCTTGCCATCACCTTAGGTTTAGTGGTGTTTTATATGGGTGGCTGGGCGATTTAAGTTAGGCAAACTGAGTGATTTGAACTGAGTTATTGAGAACAGAAGCGAGTGCAGTCTTAGGATTAGCACTCGCTTTGATTTTGTGCCCTGTACTCACAATAGGCACGTAATAAGTCTTTCCAAGTAACAATCCCAACCAATTTACCGTCCTCTAACACGGGTAAACAGCCTATATTGTTATCTAATAACATGCGGGTCGCCGTGTCTAAATTGATGTGGGGTGCGACGGTAACCGGATTGCGCGTCATCACTTGATGCACACGTTTTTGCAGGGTTTCTAAGTCTCTTGCGGTTTCCGCGCTACTGCCCAAGTTCGGGCTAATCGCGCGCAATAGATCCCGCTCCGATAACACGCCTTCAAGTTGATACTCATCGACGACCAACAAGTGATGAAAGCTCGCTTGGTCGAAGATTTCCTTCGCCACAGTTAATCGATCGTCCATTTCAACCGTGACGACTCGGGTACTCATAATATCGGCGATAATGATCGGCATGATGATCCCCTGTTAAGCTTGCGCATCCTAAGATGCGCTCTGTTAATGCGCTGCATTACAGTTACTTATAACAGAGTGGTGCAAGTTTAGCCAACACCCATTACAAAGTTTTAACTCAAAGATCTTGGATCTCTGGCTCATCATCTGCTGTGATTTGCATCCGCTCCGATTCGGGCAAGTGTGCGCCTATGTAGCGTTGATACTTTTTGCCTTTCAGTTTGTGGGTGTCCACCAGTACTAAGCCATCGATACAATCGCCAAAGTCGGCGTCAATACCAAAGGCGAGAAACTTAACCCCATCCGCTTTACACAGTTCACCATATTGTTTGTAGAGCGTAGGTACGGCCGCCCCCATACTCGCGAGCACTTGTTTGAGTTGCTTAAAGTTACTCTGATAATCCTCGGAGAAATACAAGTCATCTAACTTAGCTTTTTGGGATTTAGATAAGCCAAAGGGCGACATGGAAACTGCCATCTGCTGTGCAGGTGCAAATTCCCGCGCATAAAAGTGCACTAGCATTTCCCTAGCACTTCCAGGCAGTTGATTACTGATGGATACTGGGCCAAATAGATAACGATATTCAGGATGCTTGGCGAGATAAGCCCCAATGCCAAACCACAGATAATCTAAACTGCGTTTACCCCAATATTTAGGCTGCACAAAGCTGCGACCGAGTTCTAACCCTTGCTTCACAAAGGGCATAAAGCTGTCGGCGTATTGGAATAGGGATTGGCTGTAGAGTGCGTTGTCGCCATATTTTGCTAAGACTTGCTCACCACTGGCAAAACGATAGGCGCCGATAATTTCAAACTGCTCTTTATCCCACAACACTAAGTGTTGGTAGTAGGAATCGTATTTATCGATATCGCGGCGCTTGCCCGAACCTTCGCCTACGGCGCGAAAGGCGATTTCCCTAAGGCGGCCAATTTCCCGCATGATGGGATTACTGTCGTGGTGTTGGTAGAGATAAATCAACTTGTTATCTTGCGTTTCCCCTAGAAGTTCACATTGTTGCAGTGCCGCTTGCAGTTCACGGCGCGATTCGGGGTGGGCGATAGCGCTCTGTGTGATAAACAGTGGATCTTTATCTTTGCCGATACGATACAAATGATTTTTAAGCAGTTTTATCTTTGTCTTGAGTGGAAAGTCCATTGAGCGTACGGCTTCATTGGGAATGAGCTCGCCAATGCGGATCGGCATATTACGTTTAGCCTGCTTGAACATTTCCTTCACTAGCAGCAGTGTCGCGAGTGGCTTATAAATCATAGATGCGCCGTAGAAAGTGGCAGAGTTTTTGGCATCTAAAAATATTGGAAGTAGGGGCGCATTGCAGGAAATCGCCATCTTTAAAAAGCCTGAGTGCCATTGGGTATCACGCACGCCGTTAGGACGCAGACGTGAGACTTCGCCCGACGGAAAAATCAGCACTGCGCCTTCGTTACGCAGGTGCTGGTGGATTTTTTCTAAATGTTGTTTCGGTGTGCCGCCGGTCATATTGCGCACTGGCAGTAGGATTGAGTGCAGCGGTTCCAGCGCCATCAAGAGTTCATTCGCGACGACTTTTATATCTGGGCGAACTTCACTGATGAGTTTGATGAGCGCTAATGCATCGAGTGAACCTATAGGATGGTTGGCGAATATCACCACTCGGCCTTCGCAGGGAATGTTTTCTATCTCGTTGGCGGGCACGGTAAAGCTAAAGTCAAAACTCGCCAGCATTTGTTCGACAAAGTCTACGCCCTGTAAATAGGTATATTGACTGGCGATATCGTTGCACTGTTTTTCATTGAGTAGGTAACGCAGCATGGCCTTGGCAGGTTTAGCGAGCCAAGGTTTGTCATTGATAGCTGGTAGATTTTGTTCAACCACATTATCAACGGTAAAAATCATGTTATTCGCCTTAAACGGCACAGTATGCTTGTTATGGCTAAGTTTGCTGTTTAGCGTTTTTTCATTGTATTCCATAGCGTTATGTAATTGATTCATAGTGTTAGGCAACATCCCTTGGGCGAGTTTCGCCGGTATTTGTGTTTGGCATTTGCTGCGCTGCCGTTTTTTGTTGCTTGTCTTTGTGCGTCTTAGGCGGCTGTTGTACCAGCGCTATACTGTTGAGAATATCGAGCTTGAGCGTTTGCTCGTTCCAGCGGCAAAGTTGTAATTCGCCGCTTAAGGTTTCTGTGATTAAACTGCAGTTTTCGACCCAGTCACCGTCGTTGGCGTAGATGATCTGCCTCTTTTCTGGGGGACTGAGTGGTGAGTAATATTGGGCTGCTCTGGGATGAGTCGAGAGTTCGGGCTGATGGATATGACCGCAGATCACACCGTCAACATCAAAGTGCTGGGCATAGTTGAGTACCGCTTGACGGTAATGTCCAATAGCGGCTTGAGCTTTACCCACTTTGGACTTGATATAACTTGCCAGTGACCAATAGGGGTAACCTAAGCGTTCCCGCAAGCTATGGAGATTGCGATTGAGGAACAATAATAGGTCATATAAATGGTCGCCCAATATGGCGTAGAAACGGCCGACACACACATCGGCATCAAACTGATCCCCGTGGAGCATCAAGAGTTTATGGCCGCCGATTCCGTGGTGAATATGTTGGCGGGCAATTTTAATATTCCACAGGCTTAGCTCGGCGTAGGGTTTAATCAGTTCGTCATGGTTGCCCGGCAGATAAATCACTTGGATGCCGTTTTGTGCCAGTTCAATGAATTTTTGCAGTACCTTATTGTGGCTATCGGGCCAGTGCAGCTTACGTTTCAACGCCCATAAATCGACTATGTCACCGACCAGATACAAGTGCTGACAACGCACAGTTTCAAGCAAGCTGAGCAGGTAGTCAGCCTTGCAATCCTTACAGCCTAAATGGATATCTGACAACCAGAGGGCGTTAATTGTGATGCTTGCTGTATGGGCTGAAGTTAATGCGGATGGGGTAATAGCGGCACAATTGAATTGATTTGAGGATGTTGGTGCTAATGTTGGCGTTTGTGTTGAGCGATTAAAGATGGGAGGGGAAAGGCTGGGGTCATTTATCTCTTCCCGCGTAGACCTCTCAAGTTTCCTGAAATTAAATCCTGTCATCTCGTATTCACCCCATTAGGCTGTTAACGAATATGAGCTTAGTGGGGGGCTTTGACCGAATGATGAAGTTTAGATGACATGCAGATGACAAAAGGTGAATCAGCCTGGACTGAACCTGCAAGATTCACATCAGGATGCAATTAGAACCGACAGGTTGGTTTAACTTACTTCTGCCCCAAAGCAAGATAACTTTGTTGTCAGTTTACAGCATGTTTCCCCTGTGACTCGCCGCCCTTGCATTTAACAAGAAGCGTCCCTGAGGGCTCGACGACGGCATCCATGCCGCCAACGGTCACAGTTGCAACAATGCCAATCTTAATTAACACTTCTGCTGTTCGTTTAGCTAAAAAGCTATTGCCCCGAAATGAGTTAGCAAGTTGTTAGTGGCGTCGCAACAAACGGACTTTGTGCCCTAAAAATTCTCATCTATATCTCTCGCTTGGCACAAGTCACCTGCGATTTGTCAAAACTGTACAAGTATACCGTCGTATTTAAATCATAAGTATTTTGAGCGATTTTAAACTCATTTGTTTGCGTGTTTATCCAGCCTAAAATTAATAAAACCCTTAAAATCATTTGTATATACTTTACCAAAATTAGTTAATAGGTTTGGGAAACGCGCATGCGCGTTTTTCCAGATGGTGTATTTGAAAAAAAGCTGATAAGTTCCTTTTATTACAAGTAATTAACAGTGCGCGTTTTTACTGGTCTAATGAGGTAAACGCGCATGCGCACTAATAAAATGTTAGGCAACAAGGAGAGTTCTGTGACCTGGCCAAATGATGCAGATGGGGATGTACTTCGACGGCTTGAAGCCGATGGCTTCGATTTTTCTAAATCCTACACAGTTGATTACAACATTGATTTTGATAGTTGGCCGCCAGCACTGGAGGCTCTTGAATTACTCAAATCTAAATACGGCAATATTGAGGTGTACGAACCAGATGAAGATTATGCTGGGTATGTGCAATTTCAAATAAACGCCCCTATTACTTATGAAGGCGTCACATCTACTCAAAGAAACGCTAGCTCCGCTATGCAACCTTTTGGTGGGGTTTGCGAGTCTTGGGGAATAATGCACTAGTGCACAGCCTAACAACTGGTTCAAACCGTTCGCTTCGCTCACTGGGACTGGCTAAAGCCAGCCCCTTAACCAAACGTTATGTGGCAATTGAGAATGATTAGACTTATTAGCATTTTGCTTTTTACCGCCCTGTGCGGATGTACTGCGACCAAGCCTACAGAAGTAGAATTAAATTTCTCATATCAGGACAACTACGACTATTTCGGGTACGTTACTTATTGGGTGAGAAACCCAGAAATTCCCCCGACAGGTGACAATATAGTCGGGGCTGAAAAGGACTTTGTACTCTGCAAAAGTGAGATAAAGGAGCATCTAATTGATAAACAATTTCCAAGTCGTGATATCCAATATGCATTTATCGTAGAATGTATGTACAAAAAGAGCTGGTTCTTGTCTGCCGAGACTTATATGGTTACAAAGTAGGCCACATAACAAACCAAGTCAGCGGGACAATTACATGCAGTCTCCCGTCACTTCGTTCCGTATTTTAGCCTGCATGTACTTGCCCTGCTTGGGGCGTTATATGTCATTTAGGAAAGTTCGATGAAATGTCCCGTGTGTTCTGAGGAGTTCGGTTACTTACTATTGAAAAACTTGGAAAAAACAAAAAAGGAAACATTATTTCATTGCCCTAAATGCTCGCAAAAACTTAGCAATTCATCACTATTAGAAATCCAGAGAAAGGTAGATTTTTTTCATCTATGGAGGACTAGTTTTCTTGATGGTAGTGCTTGGGATCGAATACATCATCCCAGGTGAGTCAATGAGCACAGTTTCTAGAATTTTAATAATGACTATTTGTCCTATATCGTTGTTTTTAGGTTACTTGCAAATTAAAAAGATGGATACAGCAGAGTATCGTAAAGCTGGTGAAAAAAATGCCATATAACAAGTTACTTAATTTCGTTCCGGCCACAAACAGCGTGGCCTCTACGGGACTGCCTACGCTGCGCTGCGGCAGCCCATTAGTAATGCGTTAGCTTGCAAAAGCAAAGTCGGTGTAATTGCGTATTTTCGGTACGTTCGGTGGTTTAATCCGTTCGTTACTTCAACGCCGGTTTTCATGGTTCAACTGGCTTGGCAAGGCGCTTAAAAGTAATTCAAACTGTTGGCGTCTTGCGCCAACGACCCGGGCGGTAGCATGGTGTTTTTATGTTATGCGGCCGCAAGTTTTTAAATTGCACGGCTGGTGTTGTTTGTTGCACGGGTTGCTAACAAGGCGCATCAGTAGCGGCCTGCGGCCGCGGGACGCTGCCTCTGTGCTTATAGTTATGTGTTCGGGAAATTATGACTCCAAGTAATCAGATAGTTTTTAAATCGCTGATAGGCTATGGCTTATTTTTCCTTGTTATTTGGTTTTTTTTAGTTGGCGTCCTTGTGTTTACTGGAGAGGCAAATCCGTCATTCAAAGGACTAAGCATTTCATTTTTCGCACTACAAATACCTACATTGGTACTGGTAATTAAAACCAAAGTAATGCTCAATAAAAAACCAATAAAATGAGATATACGCATAACAAACGCCAGCACACCGCGCCTGCGGCGCTGGACTCGCAACAAGTTGCTCGCCTGTGTGGCGGTAGTTATAGGTCAATCATGAAGAAGTGTATTTTTACTCTGTTAGTTATTTCTCTATTTGGTTGCGCTACAAATAAAGAGTCTTTGTCTAGCGACGCTCATGTATTTAACCTAAATGGTAAAAATATGAGCGTCTCTGAAGGTTTGCTTTCAGAGGTTCGTGAGAAATGGAAAGGTAATGTGAGTCGTATTGTTACAAGCAGCCTGCTAAACGAAGCTGATGTGCAATGGTCTCTAGACTACATCGCTCTAATGGAGGCCATTAACAGTAAAGAGTGCAATTCACTTCAAGTACTCCAAACTAGAAAATATGATCCTATCAAAGACATTGACTCAACAGGGGCCAATATAGAGCCGGGGTTATTCGACTATGTTTGGGTGGTTCAAGTCTGTGATGCTCAAAGAAATTATCGGTTAGTAAATCAAAAAGGAGATAAGTCATTTACACTTTATCCACTAAACCTATAACAAGTTTATCAACGAACGCCACTTCGTGGTTGGACAGCCTAAAGCGTGGCTTCGCCACAGGCTGCCCGTTATAAAGGCGTTATCTCCATAGATATTTTTATCCAAAACAGACACGTTAGAGTTAAGGCTTTAACTCGAAAATGTCCAAAAGTGAGTTGTGTGGTGTCGAGTGGAGATTGTACGATTAAGTCACGCTATATAATCAAATCAGCCAGTTCGTGTATGAGTTAGTGCAAAAAGGGGAGTCAGTTAATCTGACTCCCCTTTTTTAGAACGCTTGTTGGACTTACATTAAAACCTACGTTAGGTCCAAACTAGCGTAATGTTAGAACAATAAATGCGCTACACCTGCGATAACAGGCAGTGTCACTAAGGTGCGTAGAATAAACACCACGAAAAGCTCAACGAAGTTGACGGGGATTTTACTGCCGATAAGCAGTGCACCGACTTCACTCATATAGATCAACTGAGTCACAGATAAGGCTGCAATTACAAAGCGGGTCATATCTGATTCAATTGAGCTGGCAAGGATTGACGGAATAAACATATCCGCAAAACCGACCACGATTGTTTTAGAGGCTTCAGTGGCTTCTGGAATATGCAGTAATTCGAGTAATGGAATAAACGGCATCCCCAGATAGTTAAAGATGGGCGTGTGCTCGGCAATAATCAGTGCCAGCGTACCAATGGCCATTACCACAGGGATAATGCCAAATACCATATCGACAACGTTTTTAATGCCTTCATTTAAAACGGCTTTTATGCCACCGGCACTGGCGGCTTTTTCTAAGGCTTTATCAAAGCCCCAAGATAAGGCGCCATGTCCTGCAGGGATCAGCTCATCATCTGGCATGCGTGGTGTGTCATCTATGTAGTTGTCTTTCTTCCACGATAATGGTGGCAACTTAGGCACAATCACGGCGGCGGCAAAACCCGCGAGGCACACAGTCAAATAAAAGGGCACAAACATATGCTCTAACTTAACTTGAGAGATCACCACTAAGCTGAAGGTAATCGATACCGCAGAGAAGGTTGTGCCAATAACTGCGGCTTCTCTCTGGGTATAAAAACGGGCTTCGTATTGTTTGCTGGTCAGCAAAATACCGACACTGCCATCACCTAACCATGAGGCCATACAATCGATAGCGCTACGACCCGGTAGATTGAACACGGGACGCATGACTTTCGTTAAGAGTGTGCCAAAGAGTTCGAGTAGGCCGAAGTTCAGCAGCAGCGGCAGTAACATACCCGCAAAGATAAATACCGAGAATAACACAGGTAATAAGTCGTTTAAGACTAATGCGCCAGTGCTCGAGGAGTTGATGATCTCTGGACCTAAACCTAAGTAAGTCAGTACGATAAACACTGCACCTAAGATCCGAGTCGTCAACCACATAGGGCTGACATTCAATAAACCATTAAGGAAGTGATTTTGGCTAACGAATGTGGGCTTAAACACTTTTGACAGTAAAGAGGCCAGCGCCGTAGTCACAACAATAATAGTCACTATGAGGGTTAGCACACCGCTCAATGCGCCTTGCAGTGCTTTAGATATGATAGCGATAGGAATTGTGATCGCATCGTTGTAGCTGATAGGGGTCATAAATAACAACAGACCAATCAGCGAAGGGACGATAAAGGTGAGTATCGTCTTAATGTTTCGGTTTTTATTTTCAGTAGCCAATGTTGTACACCTTAAAGTACGAGTCGTACATGGTAAATTTGAATAAATAGCCGCACGTAACAAGCTGTCGACGCTAATTAAGGTGCATTTAAATTCAACTCAAAAACGAGAATGGGGAAGATTACTCGCTTAGCTTCTCTATGTAAAACGATTCGCTAGTTAGTTTGATATAAGCAGCAAAACAGCATAGTTATTTTACTTCAGTTGTCGATAAATTAAGAGTGGCTATATTGGCTTCCATTACTGCAAAAGCATTATTAAACATAGCTTTACCATCACTTACCTTAGGTGGGTTAACGACTGGTTAATTACTTGTTTACTGATGTGTGTGAAACTATCTAGATGTTATTTCTGCACAAAAAAACATCAGCAACTTTAGCCCTACCGCCATGTTGGCTGGTTTTCTGTTCGATTTGAAAGTGCAATAGAGATAACTCTGGCTATATAGCGTTGACGAGAACCTGTTGTGCATATCGCGGTAATGTTAAGGAGTCTTGGGCACTAGGACACATTTTTATGCGATAAGCCTTTAAATCGACTTATCTCTAAAAGTGACCTTCTCCATTATCTTGATGCTTTTGTGATTGACTAAAAAGTCGCAAATAACGATGAAAGTAAAAATATTATTCATAAAGCGGATACCCGCCGCTTTAAATCTTCTCATTTCCATGTAAGTTAGTATTACTCCCATCCAGCTCTAGTATTCATGATCGCAAAAGTACAGAAGGTTACGATTAAAGGCGGCTCAAC
Source organism: Shewanella sp. DW31 (assembly GCF_015767295.1). Lineage (NCBI taxonomy): Bacteria > Pseudomonadati > Pseudomonadota > Gammaproteobacteria > Alteromonadales > Shewanellaceae > Shewanella > Shewanella sp. DW31. The sequence goes on along the minus strand of NZ_JADWMP020000011.1, from coordinate 90,645 downwards.
ACTGGCCATTAAGTTTGGTTTTTTGGGGATCTTTGGGCTTTTAATTGGCATTGTTATTACTGTTTTGGGGTTCGATGATTCTGAATTCCATCGCTTCAATTTTTTGAATCACACCCTAAGTGAATTAGGGACTTATGGTCATTCGTCTTTCGCTGTCATTCTCAACGGTGGATTGTTTTTTGGCAGTTTAAGCCTCGTTTTCTATTGTTTGTCTTCTTTGCAGCAGGTAACTTCTTGCTGGGGATACCCTTTCTTTATCAGTTTGGCTCTCACTTTTCTGGCTTTAGCGAGCGTGGGATTATTTCCGGTGAACGTGTATCACTTGCATGTTCTTGGGCTGAAATGGTTTTTCTATCTGGGGAGTTTGAGTGCGATCTTCTATTTAGCCTTGGTCTGTTTCGGCAAGTCTAACTTTGGCCGTTGGACTGGGTTGTTGGCGTTAATAGTCTTATGTAGCATGTTGACGTTTCTGTATGCGCCACAGCTCAATTTAGGTTTGACCGAAGGTGATAGACCGTTTTATCAGGAGATGGTATTGCAACTGCCGCGTCCTACTTTGTGGTGGCCAGCCCTACTAGAATGGATTGGACTGGGAAGTTTATTGTGCTGGACAAGTGTGCTGCTTTTTAGCCAGTTAAGCTTCAGCCAAGATCCCAAAATCATTGGCTGAGTTATCTTTGAATTTAGGCTTATCTTCAGCTTTAGGCTATGGATTCACATGCACAGCAAGGCCCGCTTCACCAAACCAATAACCGTTGCACTGGGTTATACCAAGATTGCTATTCATCGAAAAATCCTGAGTATTTTTAGTCGCTTGAATCGTATCGACCAAAGCATTGGCTTTAGTGATGCAGTCAAGACTACTGGGTGATACTCGAAACACATCGACCCCCATTTGTGTCATTGCCGCTATTTCACTGCGTAAATCTAAACAGCTAGCGGATTGGGTTTGAATTCCATTGAGCCTGAGTAAAGGTTGCTGCTCTTGGGTTTGCGCGAGTAGTCCTTTACTGTATTCACGGCATACCGTTTCGCAATGATCTTTCGTGAGCTGTTTGTGTCTAGCGGTAAAGCAGCGCGCCGAATGGGCGAGTGGTAAATAGCCGTGGCCGAGCACTTCCACCTCAAATAATGGCTGCTCTTGAATTACTTGTTGTAACCAAGCCTTAGATAGCTCCACTGGCATCACAAATCTTTGCATTCCAAACCGCTGCAAGATGTCTAAACTAGCACGATTGTAGTTATTGATACTCGCGCCGCAGACAAAGGGTAACTTACGCTCTTTGGCAAGATACACTGCCGCCATATCGTTTGCTTCGACGATAAATTCACCGTTATCGACCTGGCGTTTGAGCTCAGTATATTCAGATGGCGCTTCGATTAAGGCCAGCGTCGAAAGCACGACTTCTTTACCCGCCTGCTTGAGCATTTGCGCCAGCTCTAGATAATCGCCCCACTTGAGTTCGCGTCTGCGGCTACAAACCGCCTCACCTAAATACACTAAGGGAATTTGACTGCCGGCGACTTGCTGGTAAAAGTCAGCGACTTGCTGTTTCTGCCAGCAATACAACAGTGGTCCTAGGGAAATCTTCATAAGGTGTCCTTTGTCAATCTTGCTCTCTATTTACCTTTTATTGCCAATCGCGCTCGTAGGCGCCAAGCGTAGTGATCTGACCCTCGGATACTTTCGCTAGGGCTTGTTCCCAATGGGGTTGATTTTGGCTTTGTGAGTACAGCGCTGGATTATTTAGATAGGTGTCTATGGCTTGACGCCATACTCGAGTGACTTGTTCAACATAGGCTGGGCTGCGTTGACGTCCTTCGATTTTCAGCGACACTATGCCCGCCTTGGCTAGCTCTGGAAGTAAGCTTAAGGTATTCAAACTGGTTGGTGATTCGAGTAAATATTGCGGCGAATCTTGATCTGCTGTGATGTAACGGCCTTTGCATACCACGGGATAACCCATTTGTTCGTCGAGGGCCGATTTATCAATTAACACATCGTTGAGCCGGGTTAATCTGTTCTGTCCTTCTTCTTGCCAGCGTACGTGTTTTGCTGGTGAACAAGATCCACCAGTGTTGGGCGATTGGCCTGTTACATAGGATGACAGCTGGCAACGCCCTTCGGCCATAATGCACAGACTACCAAAGGCGAATACTTCCAAATCCACTGGGCTGACTTTAGCAAGATCCCGTACTTGTTTCATGGATAACACCCGTGGCAATACTACTCGGGCGATGTTAAAGGCTTCCTTATAAAAGCTCAGCGCACCCAGATTGGTTGCACTGGCCTGCACCGATAAATGCAGTGGCAGGTTTGGATAGTGCCTATGGGCATAATCGAGTAAAGAAAGATCGGCAACAATTAATGCATTTATACCCAGTTTTGCCGCTAAATCGATAGCCTGATACCAACGATGCTCTTCACCGGGCTTTGGAAAAGTATTTAAGGTTAAAAAGATTTTTTTGCCGTGCTTTTGCGTCAACTCAGTGGCTTCTTGCAATTTTGCGGGGGTGAAGTTTAATCCTGCAAACGAGCGCGCGTTGGTGTCGTCTTTTAACCCTAGATACACAGCGTCGGCTCCGGCATGTAATGCCGACTTTAGCGAGGCCAGATTTCCTGCTGGACACAACAGCTCCATAGTGATGCTCCCGATAAAATGATAGCCGCTGAGTGTAGGTAAGATTGAATGGCGATGAATTGATTTAAAACAGGTTTAAGATCATAAAATCCCGATAAACTGGGATATATCATGTTTTATTCTTGTAGGGTTCCCGCTATGTCCGCTGTTTTTTTCGCAAAATTTGCTCAGCAACTTTTAGAGTTCACCCCAAAAGCCATCGGCTTTCCCCTTGCTAAGATGCCGTTTAGCCTCAAAGCAAAAGCCATCAGCCAATTGCTTGAACTCTTACTTGCCGAGCAAGCTGCTGGCGATGAGCTTGGATTTTTGACGGATAAATGGGTCGCGATTCGAGTGGAAGATATAAACTTAGCCTTCGAAGTCAGTTTTAATGGCAAGTGGCAAGTCAGAGAGCTCACCAATGCGCAGGTGACCTTCAGTGCCAACTCTGCTGAGCTAGTGTTAGTGGCGGCGGCGAAGGAAGATCCCGACACGCTATTCTTCCAGCGTAAGCTGAGTATTCAAGGTGATACAGAATTAGGACTCGAAGTGAAAAACCTGCTGTTAAGTATCGAATTTGCCAGTATGCCAGCCCCAATTCGTTTTAGTGTTGAAAAGCTTGCCGCTGTGATTGAGCGTCTGCAAATTGAAGCGAAACCGACAATTATTCTCGCCAAATCCCCAAGCTTTTAACGTTATGTAGTGAGACTACACACTGCTAATTCCATAAAGAAGCCCGCTAAGTTGTTATCTTAGTGGGCTTATTTTTATTTAAACTTTACTGTATGGTTTGGTCAATGAGTTAGTAGCTTGCACTCAGTTGTAGTCCCGAGTAGCTCGAATAAGCGCGTAACATCACATGGTAAGTTCCCGCTTGAGTCACGGTAATCGAACAGCTTTCATTGTTCCCGTTTTTATAGGGACGGCAATCATAGCTGGTGGTCGTTGGGGTAGTGCCTGCTTTAACATACAGGTCTACATCTCCAGTTCCGCCACTGGTGGCAATGTTGAGTTGGCTATTGGCTGGAACCACTATCTTATACAGTTTCTCTGTTGCCGTTGCCCCGCTTAAATTCGTGACAGGTACGCCATTGGTTAAGCAGTTTGCATCGGTGCAGCTTCCGCCGCCATTCAGGTTATAGCTGGCTGTCAGTTGGGCATTGGCGTAATTATTATAGCCTTGCACCATCACATACCACCGACCCGCCATAGGTGTGGTGAAGTTACAGCTCTCGTTGTTGCCATTTTGATAGGGGCGGCATTGGTAGCTTGTTGTCGTCGGTTTTTGTCCTTGGCTGACATAAATATCCGCATCACCAGAACCACCCGCTAGATTGATCCCTAAACTTGCCGCATTGACTGGGACATCGATGTAGTAATACGTCGCAGAACCTGTGGCACCACTGATTGCGACACCCACATTATTTTGCAGCGGTGTTTCATCGACGGGGCAATTATTGCCACAGCCACCATCATCGCCTGCGAGTGAAAAGAGTAATTTATTGGGTGAACCTGTTTTAGCGTCTGTAACTTTATTTGACGTGGCGCGTGTCGTAAGTAAGTTTGTCACCTGTGCGGGAGAGAGATTTGGATTTTCATCTAAGTATAATGCGGCAACGCCTGCCACATGTGGGGCTGCCATTGAGGTACCACTTATGGTATTAGTCGCTGAATTCGAGTTATACCAAGCGGACGTAATGCTCGAACCTGGCGCATAAATATCAAGGCAAGTCCCGAAGTTAGAAAAACTCGAGCGGGAATCGTTACTGGTGGTTGAACCAACCGTGATGGCATTTACCGCCCGTGCGGGTGAGTAATTACAAGCGCTACTGTTGTCGTTACCCGCCGCCACTACGAAAGTGACCCCTGCGGCAACTGCGGCATTGACTGCATCATCAGTTGCTTGGGAGGCGCCGCCTCCTAAACTCATGTTTGCGACGGCGGGGCCGGAAGCATTGTTTTTCACCCAGTTTATCCCTGCAATCACGCCAGAGTTACTGCCTGAACCTGAACAGTTGAGTACTCTGACTCCCACAAGATTGACGTTTTTCGCGACACCGTAGGTTGAACCGCCAATCGTCCCCGCCACATGGGTACCGTGACCGTTACAGTCAGTCGCATCGTAATCATTATCCACAAAATCATAGCCACTGCTGGCGCGACCACCAAACTCATTGTGAGTATTAAGCACGCCAGTATCGATCACAAAGGCGGTGACACCAGAGCCGTCGAAATCCGTGTGATAGTTACTATCCAATGGCAAGTTTCGTTGATCGATTCTGTCTATGCCCCAGGTCGGACTCGGTTGATTGGCATTGGCTTCAACCATAGGTGTTACTGACATGATTTGATCTTGTTCTATGTATTTCACATTTGGATCTTTACGCAGTGCTTTAATCTGTTGGGCGCTGGCCTTGATGAGTACACCATTGAGCACATTGCCAAAGTTTTTCATTACAGTGACATCATATTGGTTGACTAAACTCTCGGCTTTTTTCGTCGCGAATTCAGCTATGGTGTTGTTATTACTTAGATTAAGAACGCTTGGGGTATTGAATACAACAATGTAAGTATCTTTGATGGCTTTAGATTGCGGGACACTTACCATACTCGCTTGGTATTCATTAGCGTTAACAGGGAAGTAAGCAAGTCCAGTTGCGACCGCGACTGCAATTAAATGTTTCTTATGCATGTTGAACTCCATTTTCTTTTTATGTCTCCACGGACTTCGAGACATAATTCAATGTAGAAGGTATTTTCAACCTGCCCAGTTCGATGCTTAAGGTATATCTAATTCATAGGGTTGAAATGTAACACTTGATTTACAATTTGACCGTGGGTGACTTTTTACTTAGCTAAAGAGTGAGGTGTACAAATAAGCGTCAAAATAATAACTATTAGTCTATTAAAACAACCGAGTTTGTAAAAGTGGTGATTTATCAAGCGACATTTAGTCCGAATCATAAACTGTGAAGCAGCGATAAATTCCGTCTGCTACTTTTTTGACATTCACCGCTGAAAAGAAGTCAGTCTAAAGTAGTGTTTTGACTAATGCTGAAATAAAGGCTTGGATTTAAGCGATTTAAAGGTTTTCCATACTGTTAAATGCATCTTTATTGTGATTTTTTATGCGGGTTGTTTTGCGCAGGTTATGGCAGGTATTAGAGCAGATTTGACCGAGAGGCATTATAGCCACTCGGTCAGGTGACGTGATTAAGCTTTTTGCGTTAACACGGCAAATTTCACTAACAATTCGTCGTTAGATTCGACACGGTTTGGATCTGGGTCGATGCAATCAATGGGGCAGACAGACACGCAAGTCGGTTTGTCGTAGTGACCCACACATTCGGTGCAACGGTCTGGATCGATTTCATAGATCTCTTCGCCCATAGTGATGGCCTGATTAGGACATTCAGGTTCACACATGTCGCAATTGATGCAGCTATCGTCGATCAGTAGTGCCATGATCTTAACCTAGTTCATGTGGGTTGCGAGTATCCTGACCTTGGGGCAAGTTACGCAGCAAAATACCGTGGCTCAAATCGACTTCTTTCGGCACGGGTAGATACACAGTGTGCCCCGAACCTAAACCGGCTTCAACCGCTTCAGCTTTGCGATTTTCGAGTTGTTCAATCGTCAAACTGATATTGCCCTGCGGCGTCATCAGTTCAACACTGTCGCCAACGGAGAACTTGTTTTTTACTTCAATTTCGGCCAATCCTGCAAGATTACGTTTGCCCGTCAGTTCACCTACAAATTGTTGGGTGTCACTAACTGAGTAGCCATAGTCATAATTTTGATATTCATCATGCACATGGCGACGTAAAAAGCCTTCGGTATAACCACGGTGGGCTAGGCCTTCTAATTGATTCATTAGGCTGCGGTCGAAATCTTTACCCGATGAAGCATCTTCAATCGCGCGGCGATACAGTTGTGCGGTACGGGCAACGTAATAGAAGGACTTAGTGCGGCCTTCAATTTTGAGCGAGTCTATGCCCATTTTAGTCAGGCGCTCAACGTGCTGAATGGCCCGTAAGTCTTTAGAGTTCATGATATAAGTGCCGTGCTCATCTTCGAAGGCGGGCATGTATTCGCCGGGGCGATTGGCTTCCTGTAGTAGGTAAATTTGATCTGTGGGTGCGCCTGCGCCTAAGGTCGTTGGCGTTTCAATTTGCACCGCATTTGGCATGGCAATGATGTCACCGCTGTCATTTTGCTGCGCTTCGTGTACATCGTATTTCCAGCGACAAGCATTAGTACAGGTGCCTTGGTTAGGATCGCGTTTATTGATATAACCCGAGAGTAAACAACGGCCTGAATACGCCATACACAGGGCACCATGCACAAACACTTCAAGCTCGATATCGGGGCAGCGCTGACGAATTTCTTCGATTTCATCTAAGGACAATTCGCGTGACAGGATCACGCGTTTGATGCCTTGGGTTTGCCAAAACTTTACCGAGGCCCAGTTGATGGCATTCGCTTGCACGGATAAATGCACCACTTGATCAGGAAACGCTTCACGCACCATCATGATTAAACCTGGATCGGACATGATCAGTGCGTCAGGCTTCATCGCCACTACGGGTTCCATGTCCTTGATATAGGTTTTTAGCTTGGCATTGTGGGGCGCGATATTGCTCACCACATACAGCTTTTTACCGAGTGCATGGGCTTCTTCAATCCCAGTGGCAAGGTTTTCCATTTTAAAGTCATTATTACGTACCCTTAGACTATATCTTGGCTGACCGGCATACACGGCATCTGCGCCATAGGCAAAGGCGTAGCGCATGTTCTTTAAGGTTCCAGCTGGAGACAGCAGCTCAGGTTTAAACATAATCACTCTCAAATGGGTTAATAAATGACGCGGTGCGCGGGGGCGGCATTTTACACAATGAAAGTAGGGGTATGCAAATTGCCTTAGTTAACTTTAGCAGTACTTCACATTTTACGAATATAGTGAGTTTGGCTTAGATCGACTGGAGCGGAATATTTCAACTTGAGTGATGATTGAGGTCGATGATCAAGACAGAGAAGTAAGGCAAAATTGATAACGCAATCATACAAATTATTAACGTCTGCTGTTTTTTCTACGCATCTAATGACAGCCAACTGATATACTCCAACAATCCAATGTTGATGTTTACAGATTGATGGGAGTTAAGATGTCTACCGAACATCTACTGTTAGTCAGTTTATTAAAAAAACTAAAAGACGATGCCTTAGTACTACCGACCTTGCCTGAAGTGGCGATGCGGGTGCAAGAAGTGGTTGGACGCTCCGATGCGAGCCTTAAACAAGTGGCAGAAGTGATCGGCCAAGATGCAGCGATTTCTGCGCGTATTATTAAGGTCGCCAACAGCGCGCTATATAGCCGAGGCGTGCCGGCTGAAAGTATCAACAGTGCGGTTTCTCGTATTGGTTTAATCCAGATTAAAAGCATTGCCACTTCGGTGGCGATGGAGCAATTATTCATTTCCACCAATGAAATGGTGTGGGAAGTCATGGACGAAGTGTGGCGTACCTCAATCGATGTAACCGCTGCGTCTTGTGCCATGCTGCAGATGTACAATAAGCGTCATTCAACCAGTCGGTTAAATTTTGATACCTTAACCTTAGCTGGACTCGTGCATAACATTGGCGCCTTACCTGTATTAACAGAAGCGGAAGCTCATCCCCATTTATTCACTAGCATTGATCAATTACGCGCGCTCGTACGTAAAATGCAAGGGCCTTTGGGTCGTGCTGTTTTGAAAAGTTGGGATTTCTCTACCGAAGTGATGGAAGTGGTTGAGCGTTGGGCTGATTTACCTTATCTACCCGATCATGTCACCTATCTCGACTTTATCCGTGCAGCGGCCTTTTATACCGGTGAATTGCGAGCGGGCACTGAACTAGAGCAACGTCTCGGTGTGTTTGTCGCCCGTGGATTACCTGTGACGACCGATGATTTAGCCAGTGATGAGTTTATGGATAAATTCCATTCAATTAGAGAAAGTTACCAATAATCGTTAGGCCTAAATGGAATTCAAATGGCGCTGATATCTTTTATCGTGTCATTTGAGAAAAAGCTTACGTGGTATGGCAGAGGCCAAGGTATGTTCGTAATCGGGTTAGTTGTCGCTTCTCTCGCTTTATTGATATTTTCATTGTATATCCTGCAGGCAAAATACAGATCTTTACGGTCGCAGCAAAAATTCTTAGCACAGCTTTGTACCCAGCTAGAGCAGCAAAAGGTTGAACGCCAAGCTTTAGACATTGGCATCGTCCCCCAAGCGTTTGTTCCTCTCTACCATACTTTAAATGAATTATTAAAGGCGTTACCGGCAAGTGTGGGTAAGGATAAGCTAACAGGACTTGTTAATCGTGTCGGCTTGAAACGTACTCTTACTGGCATGATGCCGCTGACTCAAGGGACATTAGTGCTAATTGATATTTATCGATTTCGCTATGTGAATGATCTCTTTGGTTTTGTATTTGGCGATATCCTGCTGAAGCAATTTTCTGAACGCTTAAACAGCTTAAGTTTATCCCCGAGATTAATCGCACGCCTCAATGGTGATGAATTTTGTTTATATTACGAGCAAGCGTTGACTGAGGAGCAATTAGTCCACTTAAGAGGGCGGTTGCAAGTGCCTTTTAGCATTAAGAACACACCCGTCAGCGTTAAGCTTCAAATCGGCTGTCTGCATTTACAAGAACACCATGCCGACACGAGTCAGATGTTACGTCGAGTCGATTTGGCGCTGAAGAAAGCCCGCCATTCTCGTAGCGCGATTGCTTACTATGCCCAAAATGATGATATTCGTCAGTTAAGAGAACTGAAAATTATCGATAGTTTGCCTAAAGGTTTGCAACGTAATCAAGTATATATGGTGTATCAAGCTAAACAGGATATTGTAACGGGTCGATGTTTTCAGGTTGAAGCCTTGATGCGTTGGGAGCATGACGAACTCGGGATTATTTCTCCTGGAGAATTTATTCCCTTAGCCGAATATGCTGGCATGATTGATTTAGTCAGCCAATGGGCACTCGATCAGGTTTTAGCACAGCAGGCAAAATGGCGCGCGGCAGGGATACAATTGTGTGTTGCAGTTAACCTCTCGACACGGGATCTTGACAGTGAAACCTTACCCCAAGAAATTGCTGCAAGATTAGCCTATTACCAGCTCCCTCCCGAATCCTTGATGATCGAAATTACTGAAAGCACTTTAATGGCCGATTTAACTAAGGCGGTCGAGACGTTAGGAAAGATACGTGCCTTAGGGGTTAGGCTTGCAATTGATGATTTTGGTACGGGTCATTCTTCCTTAGCTTATTTAAAGCATTTACCCGTTAATGAAGTCAAAATTGATAAAGCCTTTTTAAAGGATCTGGAGCAGGATAAACCGTCGGAATACATTCTCGAAGCCAGTATTAATATTGCCAAAAAACTCGGTTATGAGGTAACTGTTGAAGGAATTGAAACGCTTGAGATTAGAGATAGGTTAGTGGCTATGGGGGTTGATACTATACAAGGCATGTATTACGCGAAGCCCATGAGTGCCGCCGAACTCGAAATGAACTGGGCCCAACTACATAATACAATCTAAACCTTGTGCTCATTAAATTAAGCGCTCGTTAAATGAAATGCTCGTTAAATCAAATTCTCGTCAAATCAAGAGTATTAAGGCTTGCAACCGAGCCTTAATACTGTCCAGTTATCGCTATTTGAGTTGTACTTCTTTGAGTGATTTTTGTTGCCCTTGCTTATGTCGAAATAAGCTCAGGAAATCGCGCGCGTACTTGTATGTAAGAGTATTAGCTTTGTTCGCTTGATGTGAAACCAAGACTTAATATGGCGATTAACTCTGCCGGCATAGGCGCTAATTGACGGGCTTGATTCATACACACCATTTCAATGGTTGCAGTGACAGCAGGCTTTTTGCCCTGCGGGCGCCAAATCTCCTGCTGCCACACAGTGCGATACTTGCTCTCAAAGTAAAATTTAGTGCGAACATCGATAATATCGGCAAATTCCACCCCCTCATGACACAACATATCGCTACGATACACAGCAAAACCCAGTTGGTTTTGTTGCCATAATGCACTTAAACGCTCAGCACCAATCACATGCTCACGGGCGCGTTCGAAGTATTTCAAAAAGTTGGGGTGATACACCACGCCAGAAAAATCAGTATCTTCATAGTAGATTTGCACTGGGAAAGAAAAGGTCGGGCTAAATTGCGGCATGGGGTACGGCTATTCTAGATAGTTTTATTGCGTAATAGTTTAGCGGCTTATCTCTTAAAACAAAACCTCTAATGCGGAGAGACAAAATCGCTGTTAAGGGAAATGTGCAGACTACTTTAGGTCGGCAACGGTGATGCTTAATCTGGCCATGATTGACAATGTGACGACTGAAATCGTCATTAGATTCGATTATGTGACGTTTTTCTGCTTATAGATAAAATGCTTGTTACCCAAAAAATATCACGCTAATCAGGCAGTAAAATCACACTATCGTGCCTAATTCATTAATCCCTTCCTATACTGATAACTGCAATCCCTTTCTTACGTTGATTTGCTAGGTTGAGAGCTTTATATGAGCGAAATTAAAAAATCAGAAATATTGACAGAGAGTGGCACAAATGAACTCGAAATTATTGAGTTTCATCTACATAAGACACTTCCCAATGGTGGCCATAAAGTGTGCCATTACGGTATTAATGTCGCCAAAGTGAGAGAAGTCATTAGGGTGCCAGAAACGTCAGATTATCCCAATGCCCAGCGGCACATGGTTGGGGTGTTCTCGCTGCGAGAAAAGTTGATCCCTTTGGTCGATCTTGCCGGTTGGCTCGGAATATCGACACCTGAGGATTTAACCCACAAAGTGGTCATAGTGACTGATTTTAATAAGATGATTAATGGATTTTTAATCGATAGTGTTCGTAGCATCCATAGAGTGTCGTGGGAGCAAGTTGAATCGCCGAGTCAATTTTTAGAAGCGGGTGAAAATGATTGTGTCGTTGCCGTAGTGCGCCGTGATGGCATGCTCATTATGATATTGGATTTTGAGAAAATTATTGCTGACATTAATCCTGAACTGAGTATGGATAAGTACGATGTCACGCTCGATAGAAGTGTACTGATCAATGATAAAATGCTGGCGAAACGTGAAGCGAAAACGATTTTAATTGTCGATGATTCCGCTTTTATTCGTAAGATGATCGAAAATACCCTTCGCAGCGCAGGTTACAACATTATCACAGCCAAAGATGGTGGTGATGCCCTTGAAATGCTGATGGAATTTGAGAATCTTGCTGACCAAGATAATGCATCTATCTCTGATTTTGTCAGCGCCATTATTACGGATGTTGAGATGCCTCGCATGGATGGCATGCATTTGGTGAAACGCTTAAGAGAATCCAAGGCGTATCGACAAATGCCCATTGTGATGTTTTCCTCTTTAATGAGTGAAGATAACCGCGCAAAGGCGATGGCATTAGGTGCTAACGATACCATTACTAAACCAGAAATTGGTCGTATGGTCGGTATGATAGATAAATACGTATTCGAAGAGTAATGCCATTTCATTTAGCTGCAATATTTGAATATGGGGTATTCGAGTCATCGCTATCAACGTCTTGAGTGATTCTTCAATGACAAACCATATCAAAGTAAAAAGCCATATTCACCGAGGCGAATATGGCTTTTTTGTAGGGTAAACGTTGTTTACTAGCGGATGATCATTTGATCGCGCTCTGGTCCAACAGAAACCATGCTAACGCGCACACCCATTAAGTCTTCAATACGTTCAACATATTGTTGTGCGGCGACTGGCAGGCTTTCGAAGGTGCGACAACCAGTAATATCTTCGCTCCAGCTTGGCATTTGCTCATACACTGGGCTTAACGCAGCAGTTTGTGGCCAAATTGGGTTCTCAGTGTGTTCACCAGCATAGGCAACACAGATTTTCAGATCTTTCATGCCAGAAAGACAATCAATCTTAGTCAGGGCAATTTCGGTTGCCGCTTGTAGCTCAACACCATTACGGGTGGCAACAGCGTCGAAGTAACCCATGTCACGTGGACGGCCTGTCGTTGCACCAAACTCGTTGGCATTTTCGCGGAAGGCGTCTTGCTCTTCCATTGCGGTCACTAACGTGCCTGTGCCGACTGATGAGCTAAAGGCTTTCGCGACAGCAATGATGCGTTCTGGACGCAGGGCAGGTAAACCGCTGCCGATACCCGCGTAAGCCGCAGTCACGTTTGAAGATGTGGTATAAGGATATTCGCCGTAGACTAAGTCGCGGCCAGCACCTAATTGCGCTTCAAACAGTAAGCTCGCATCTTGTTTTTGTAATGCTTTTAATGGCTCTGTCACGTTACAAATAAACGGACGCCAAGGTGCCGTCACTTCTAATAACCATGCGGTCATTTCGGCGGCGGTTTGATTAAAATCGCAGCTTGGATAAAGTGCTTTTAACTGTGGCAATTTCCAGTCGAGCATAAATTGAATGCGCTCTTGCAGCACTTCAGGTTGGTTTAACCAGCCGACTAAAATGCCTTTTTTCATCACGCGATCGCCATAGGCTGGTGCAATCCCTTGACGGGTTGAACCATAGGCGAGGTCGCCAAGACGTTGTTCTTCTAAGGTATCTTCTAATGCATGTAGAGGTAAGCACAAGGTAGCACGGTCAGAAATGCATAATTTGACTTCAATGCCAGCCGCTTGCACTTCAGCAATTTCTACACTGAGTTTTTCAGGGCTGATCACCATGCCAGGGCCTAAAACTGCAACGCAGTTAGGGTTGAAAATGCCACTCGGTAATTGGTGTAATTTAAAGGTGCCATAGTCGTTTACGACGGTATGGCCAGCGTTGTTACCACCTTGAAAGCGAATACTGGCAGCGGCATCCGCGGCTAAATAATCTACGATGCGGCCTTTGCCTTCATCACCCCAATTTGCACCCACAACCACGATCGACGGCATAACAACATCTCCTCATTGATTAAGACGCTATGCTAGACCCGTCATTTGAATAAGAGAAATTAATTATGGTTATCATCCCAATAAGAATTTCATATATCATTGGCTATCATTAACTCTAATACTTTGCAAAAGGTGGCGTTATGCTCGATATCCATTGGTTAAAGACCTTCGTGACTTTGGCTGAATACAAGCATTTTGGGAAAGCGGCCACAGCGCTGCACATGACGCAGCCCAATGTTAGCTTGCATATTAAGCAGTTAGAGCAAAGCACTCGAGTCAAGCTGATTGACCGTAATCCCTTTCGATTAACGCAAGCAGGATTTCGTCTGTTAGAGAGCAGTCAGAAGACGTTAATGGAACTGCAAATTTGTCAGGCGGATCTCAATGCGATTAATGACCTTAGCCAAGGCACCTTGACCATTGCCGCCAGCGACATTATCTCGCGGTTATTGTTGATCCAGCCGTTTCAGCTCTTTAAGGCGGAGTTTCCGGGAATAGATTTCTCACTGCTCAACACAACCTCATCACAAGCCTCTGAATTGGTGAAAAATGCCGAGGCAGATTTAGGGTTTGTGATTGCGCAGAAGGAAAGTCAGCCACTGCATTTTACTGAGCTACAACAGATTAAATGGTGTGCAATCGGAGATAATTTACAGCAATGGCAGCAGGCAAAACCCTCTGTGGATACGCCCTTAGCCGAGCAACCGACGTTGATTTTATTAGGACACGATACGCGAACCCGCGAATTGCTCGATCCCGCATTGCCGTCGCTGAACTTATCGAATTACAGAATAATGGAAGTCGGTAGTGTTGACGCGCAAATCGATTGGGCTGAGGCGGGATTTGGTGTGGCTATCGTACCGGAGTTTTCGGTTTACACTAAGGCGAATCTCACCACTAAAGTCACTCCTCTACCGCAATTCCCTACTACGAGTTTAGGTTATATTGTGCGCCAGAATCAGATCCTGTCGAAGGCTATTAAGCAGCTGTTATATTGGGTGAATCAAGAGATCATTCGCTCGCAGCGGTAATCTATCATTCGCTTGTAGCGATAGTGGATTAGTCAGCGACTAAGAGCAGTTTGTCGTATTGGCCTGTGGCTTTTAGCTGTGATAAGCCTGCGTCGAGTTGGCTTGCTAAGGTTTGTGCTTGCGGATTTCCTTTCGAGAAGGCCAAAAAAATATCGCTGCTGTGGTTAGCAAATGCAGGAATAATCTCATCATCTACCCCCATTTTTTTCAGGTTTTCCTTCGCGACTAAGTCGAACATCAAGGCAGCATCTATGCGACCAATCAATAATAAATTGATGAGCTGTTGTTGGTTGGCGACGGTGACGATATTGAGCTGTTGCTGTTTAACTAATGCGGGAAACTCATCGCCATATTCATAGCTTTTAATCACGCCGATAACGGTGCCTTTAGGTAGCGCCCATTTATTGTCTGCCAGAATAGGTTTTTGTTTCTTTTGATAAAAAGAAGCCGTGGCGATAAATAATGGGGTGCTTCCAAAGATGAAGCGCTGCTCAGTACTGTTCTCGCGGGTGACGTTAAACACTCCATCAACTGCACCTTTTTCCGCCATCATTAAGGCACGGGAGTAGGGTACAACTAAGCTATTCACTTCAATATGCGACTGTTTAAATGCGGCTTGGATTAAACGATGGGAAATACCTTGACCAAACTGATTGGCGAAAGGTGGCCAACTGTCTTCTGCGGCTAAGGTTATGGCTTGAGGTTGCGATTCTGCTGGTATTGCATTGCTTTCTTTAGCGAGTGCCATGTTACAAATAATGGATACGAGCAATAAAACGATGCTAAGTATCAATGCTGACGGCAAATTTAATGCCTGCTGCATCCTGAGCCTCATTCTGTTCCCTGCACGCATTTTGCTTCCATCTCCCCGCTTAATATATGGCTTTTATAGCATAAAGAATTATATCTAGACTAATGATTTGAATATTAATTACTGATAGTTAGTCTTTTTGTGATGTTTATAGGATATTTCAACAACCTCAGTTTACTGTGTGCGGGTCTATTATTTTTATGTACTGTGTTTAAGGGGAATTTTACGCTGGGCAACACATGAACTGGCTTAGCTTTCTTGCTAAGTAGAAGAAATTGAAATGGATAAGTTTCAATGCTGCCATCAAACGAATCGCTAAATTGTTTAGTGAGGTTCGTTTGATGGTGATGTGTGTTGATCTTAGCTGCGCTATTTGACCTTAGTGGCTTGCATAGTAATCCAAGTCTTATAGGGCTGATACTTGTCATAGCACCAATGGAATAGGGTGCTGTAGAAGAAGAAAAAGATCAAAAAAACCGCTTCTAAGCCCATGGCTGCCAACCAACCTATCTGTAGAAACCAGGCGATGGTCGGTATGCTAATGAAAATAAGTCCCCCTTCAAATCCAAAGGTATGCAGTATTCTGGTTTTCAAAGTGCGTTGCTCTCGATTTGCCCCAAATACCCTGTCGAATCCTAGGTTGTAGAAGTAGTTCCATACCACGGTATAAAGACTCAAAGCGATACCTACTATGACAAGTTCACTGGTTCCCTTGCCTGATATTAGGGCAGAAACGGGGATAATAATAGCGAGTGCAATCGCTTCAAAGAGTAAGGCGTTAAAGATACGTTCTGTCGTTTTCATGGCTATTTCCCCTTCATTTAATGTGACTATGGCCATAATTTTATCTAGTATAGGGATAAGTTATAGTTAGATAGTATCGGTAAAAACGATATGTTTAGTCTCGAACAACTCGAAGCCTTTATGGAAACCGTAGAATCTGGTTCATTTTCGAATGCTGCAAGGCAACTTAAGAAAGCACAATCCGTGATTAGCCAGCATGTGATGAATCTTGAAATTGACTGTGGGGTTGAGTTATTTGACCGTTCGGGTCGTTATCCGGTATTAACGGCCGAAGGCAGTAAATTACTGCCCTACGCAAGAGCGACGATTCTTCAACATCGTAGGCTCAAACATACCGCCTTATCGCTCTTCAGTAGTCAATCTTCAGAAGTGTGCCTTGCGATGGATGAAGGCATTCCTATACAGAGAATATCTGAAATTATTCGGTTGTTAGAAGGTGATTTCCCTAATATCGAACTCGAGTTTCTCAGTGCCTCAAGCATAGATATTATCGACATGGTGCATTCGGGAAGAGCATCTACAGGATTGATTTTTAGTGAATTATCTATGCCAAGTAGTATAGATTTTGAGAGCATTGGGGTGATTCAATTCGATCTTTATGTGGCGAGTTCGCATCCCTTAGCAAAATCAGTTGCACCGAACATGGACTCATTGCGACTGTATCGACAATTACTCATCCGCTCACGGAATACTAAAACCAGTAGTTTTCAGCAGGGGTTCAGTCCTGATGTTTGGTATGCCGATAACTATTACGTGTTATTGGAGCTCGCATTACAGGGCCATGGTTGGTGTCTGTTGCCCGAGCACATGGCGTCCAGCTCAGTTTCATCGGGCAACTTGACTCGTGTCCCCATAGAGTTTGAGCAGATAGGCTGGCATGCAAACGTCGATGTGATCCAGCATCAAGATAAAAGCAGCCTGCCATTATTGAAACGACTCAGGCAACTGTTTAGAGAACTCTTGGTTGGACAGAAATAAATGGTTGGACAGAAATAAAGCAAAGCATAAATAAAACCCCAGTTAAGTGAGTACTCTACTGGGGTTTAGTTTTTGTGGATCAGGATTGGTGAATCAGGATTAATTATTACGCGGAAAGTTAGCCAGCACTAGTTCGGCCACTTTGCGCAGTTCATTCGGGCAAATTCCACTGGTCGCTTGTACGGCCATACCTTGTAATACAGTGCCTATATAACGGGCAAGCAGCAAGGGATCGGCATCAGCGGGCAAATCACCTTCATCTTTGGCGCGTTGCAATCGTTCGCACAGAGCGATTTCACCATCGCGGCGACGATTAATCAAAGTGTCTTTAATCGCTTGCCCTGCTTCACTACAGGTGAGTGCCCCTTGAACAATCAAACATCCCTGTGGATGGCTTTTATCCACCAAAGAGCTTGCCGCACCGAGTAGCATTGACTCGATAACCTGATAGGCGGTTTTTTGTTCCAGTGCCGGGTAGAAAAACGCACAGGGGCGCTGTTCATACAATTCTATCGCTTTGAGAAATAACTGTTCTTTATTACCGAAAGCGGCATAAAGGCTAGGTTTATTAATGCCCATAGCTTGGGTGAGATCGGTTAACGATGTACCTTCAAAACCTTTGAGCCAGAAGACTTCTAAGGCTTTTGCTAATGCATCGTCAGTGTCAAAAGCTCGTGGGCGACCAACACAGGGCGTCTGGGTGACGGTTGACATCATTAGGCTCCTCAATTCTCAATTGCCCCTAGGATAGACATGGGTTTAGTCCCTGTCCAGCCACACTTGCCACTGATGACTGACTTAGGGGGATATGTCTACTTAGTCATTCAAGGTGTCACCTAAGTTCAGCATGTTATCTGCGTTAGTCAGTGTTTGCTTCAATATTCATCAAAATGCTTTGCAGTTCAAACTCGTAGCCTTTTGCCTCTGGACGCATTCCTGCCTAGGGTAAGTGCACACTTTTAATTAAATACCGTTCGGTACGTAAATTTGTTGACAGCATCATTTTACGCTATATATTACCGTCCAGTACAGAATATTTTTTACCAGTCGGTATTTAATTGGTTTGGTTTGTAACACAGCTGCATGTGTGTGGTTCGAACAGCGTGAAATGCCCGCCACTTTGAGGATAGTAATATGATGAGTAACAAACCTTTACGAATAATGATGTTAACGGCTGTGGCTGCTTTCGTCCTTTCAGCTTGTGGTGAGCAAACAGCGCAGCAGGGACCTGCACCGAGTGCGCCTAAGGTGGATGTCGCTCAGGTATTGCATGAGCGAGTCACCGAATGGGATGAGTTTACCGGTCGTTTACAGGCGCCAGAAAGTGTCACCCTTATCCCGCGGGTGTCAGGCTATATCGACTCAGTAAATTTTAAAGAAGGCGCCTTAGTGAAAAAAGGCGAGGTGTTATTTCGCATCGATCCAAGCGTGTTTGAAGTGGAAGTGGCCCGGTTAAAAGCAGATCTTGCTAGCGCACTCTCTGCAGAGCAACTGGCCACTAATGATTTTGAACGGGCACATAAGTTATTTGACCAAAAGGCGGTCTCGGCCGAATTACTCGATACCCGTGAGTCGAATAAACGTCAGACTGCAGCCGCAGTCGCTTCGGTGAAAGCAGCACTCATGCGCGCCGAGCTTGATTTAGCTTATACCCAAGTACAAGCGCCGATTGATGGCCGCGTGTCCTACGCCAATGTCACCGCGGGTAACTATGTCACTGCAGGGCAGAGTGTGCTGACCAGCTTAGTCTCTACCGCCAGCATGTATGCCTATTTCGATGTGGACGAGCAAACCTACCTTAAATACGTGAAGTTAACTGCGCAGAACAAACGTAACGATCCCCGTGCTGACGATAATCCTGTGTACATGGCTTTAGCCAATGAGCGCGATTATCACCATATTGGCATGGTCGACTTTGTGGATAATGCGATGGATAAGCAGACGGGTACTATTCGAGTGCGTGCGACTTTTAACAATGAAGACAATAACCTATTGCCAGGCTTGTTTGCGCGTCTTCGTACTGCGGGCAGTGGCGCCTATGAGGGGATCTTGATTGACGATAAAGCGGTTGGCACAGATCTCAATAATAAGTTTGTGCTGGTCGTCGGTCATGATGGCACGGTCGAATATCGCGGTGTGACCTTAGGCGAAAAAGTCCAAGGACTGCGCATTGTAACCCAAGGCTTGATGGCCGAAGACAAGATCGTCGTCAACGGTATGCAACGCGTTCGTCCTAAGATGCAAATTGAGCCAAACATAGTGGACATGGTCGACAGCGACAAGCTCGAGGCGCTACGCCAAGCCCAGTTAATACTCGATAAAAACCAAGAGCATTTGACGGCGCAAGCGGTTGAAACGGCGAGCCGCGGTTAAGGAATAACACACTATGTTGTCGCAATTTTTCATTAAAAGACCGATATTTGCAGCCGTGCTGTCATTGCTGTTTCTTATCACGGGGGCGATTGCTGTTTGGCAGTTGCCTATTACCGAATATCCAGAGGTAGTGCCACCTACGGTAGTGGTCACTGCTAATTATCCTGGCGCAAATCCTAAAGTGATTGCCGAAACAGTGGCTTCACCGCTGGAGCAGGAAATTAACGGCGTCGAAGACATGTTGTACATGTCATCGCAGGCGACGTCCGATGGACGCATGACCTTGACTATCACTTTTGCGATTGGCACGGATGTGGATAAGGCACAAACCCAAGTGCAGAGCCGAGTTGATCGCGCTATGCCCCGCCTACCGCAGGAAGTACAACGTCTTGGTATTGTTACTGAAAAATCATCGCCAGACTTGACCATGGTGGTGCATTTGTTATCGCCGGATAACCGTTACGACATGTTGTATCTGTCTAACTATGCGGCGTTAAACGTTAAAGACGAGCTCGCACGGATTAACGGTGTGGGCGCGGTACGTTTGTTTGGCGCCGGCGAATACAGCCTGAGAATTTGGCTCGACCCGAATAAAGTCTCGGCGCTGGGTTTATCGCCAGCGGACATTATTGCCGCCGTACGTGAGCAAAACCAACAGGCAGCAGCGGGCAGTTTAGGCGCGCAGCCCAGTGGCAGTGCTGACTTTCAACTTTTAATTAACGTGAAAGGCCGTTTAACTGAACTGTCTGAATTTGAAGATATCATCATCAAAGTTGGTCAGAATGCTGAAGTGATCCGCCTTAAAGATGTCGCGCGGGTGGAACTCGGGGCAACGAGTTATGCGCTGCGCTCTTTACTCGATAATAAGGATGCGGTCGCTATTCCTGTATTCCAAGCATCGGGTTCTAACGCGATTCAGATTTCCGACGATGTACGCGCCAAAATGGCTGAGCTGTCTAAAGGATTCCCTGAAGGACTCGAATACGAAATCGTTTACGACCCAACAGTGTTCGTGCGTGGCTCGATTGAAGCTGTGGTAAAAACTTTGCTCGAAGCCGTGTTGCTGGTGGTGTTAGTGGTGGTGCTATTCCTGCAAACTTGGCGCGCATCGATTATTCCGCTGGTGGCTGTGCCTGTGTCTTTGGTCGGTACCTTTGCCTTTATGCATCTGCTCGGTTTCTCGTTAAACGCCTTGTCGCTATTCGGGCTGGTGCTCGCCATCGGGATTGTGGTTGACGATGCCATCGTCGTGGTCGAAAACGTCGAGCGTAATATTGCCGCAGGATTAAGCCCAGTAGAGGCAACGCAAAAGGCGATGAAGGAAGTGACTGGCCCGATTGTGGCAACCACCTTAGTGCTGGCGGCGGTGTTTATTCCAACGGCCTTTATGAGCGGTTTAACCGGGCAGTTCTATAAACAGTTTGCCTTGACTATTACTATCTCGACCTTTATCTCGGCGATTAACTCACTCACTTTGAGTCCGGCATTATCGGCGCTGTTACTCAAGAGCCATGATGCACCTAAGGACGGCTTAACGCGTCTAATGGATAAGTTGTTTGGTGCTTGGTTATTTGTGCCTTTTAATCGCTTATTTAACCGCGCATCCGATGGTTATGGCTGGTTAGTGCGTAAGGTTATCCGTTTTGGCGGCATTATTGGTCTGGTGTATTTAGGCATGGTGGCGTTAACGGGTGTGCAATTTGCCAATACACCAACGGGTTATGTGCCCGGCCAAGATAAACAGTATTTAGTGGCCTTTGCTCAGTTGCCCGATGCGGCATCCCTTGAACGTACGGATAGTGTGATCAAGAAGATGTCTGAGATTGCGCTAAATCACCCCGGAGTCGCGCACTCGATTGCCTTCCCTGGCCTTAGCATCAACGGTTTTACCAATAGTCCTAACTCAGGCGTGGTGTTTGTTGCGCTCGATGATTTTGACTCTCGTACCAGTCCTGAACTGTCGGCGAATGCCATTGCAGGACAATTGAATCAGCAATTTGCTGCTATTCAAGACGCGTTTATTGCCATCTTCCCGCCGCCACCTGTGCAAGGCCTCGGCACCATAGGAGGGTTCCGTCTGCAAATTCAAGACAGAGCCAACCTTGGTTATGAGGCCTTGTATCAGGTGACCCAACAAGTGATGTACAAGGCGTGGGCCGATCCTCAGTTAGCTGGCGTTTTCTCTAGCTATCAAGTGAACGTGCCACAACTTGAACTGGATATCGATCGTACTAAAGCGAAACAGCAGGCAGTGTCGCTCGATCAAATTTTCCAGACATTACAAACCTATATGGGCTCGACTTATGTCAACGACTTCAATCGTTTCGGCCGAACCTATCAGGTGAATATGCAAGCTGACGAGGCCTTCCGTCAAAGTCCGCAACAGATAAGTCAGCTAAAGGTGCCGAATCTGAATGGTGACATGATCCCGCTAGGTTCGTTCATCAACGTCAGCCAAAGTTCAGGCCCAGACAGAGTGATGCACTATAACGGTTTCACGACCGCTGAAATCAACGGTGGTCCAGCGCTCGGAGTGAGTACAGGCCAAGCGCAGGCGGCGATTGAGAAAATTTTGGCTGAAACGTTACCTAATGGTATGACTTATGAGTGGACCGAGCTGACCTATCAGCAAATTCTCGCGGGCAATACGGGTCTTTTGGTTTTCCCGCTGGTGATCATCTTAGTGTTTATGGTGCTAGCCGCCCAGTACGAGAGCTTAAGCTTGCCATTGGCGATTATCTTAATCATCCCAATGACCTTACTTTCAGCCCTCAGTGGTGTGCTGATTTACGGTGGGGATAATAATATCTTCACCCAAATTGGCCTGATAGTGCTGGTGGGGCTGGCGACTAAGAACGCTATCTTGATTGTCGAGTTTGCAAAGGAGAAACAAGATCACGGTATGGCACCTATGGAGGCGATATTAGAGGCCGCAAGATTACGTTTACGTCCTATCTTGATGACATCTATCGCCTTTATTATGGGAGTGGTACCTATGGTGTTCTCCACTGGCGCGGGCGCCGAGATGCGCCAAGCCATGGGCGTGGCAGTATTCGCTGGTATGATTGGGGTGACTGTATTTGGTCTTATCCTAACGCCGCTGTTTTACTATGCCTTAGCAAAGAGAGGCGGTAAAAAAGCCGATGAGCATAAAGAGATAACAGTCGGTTAAGCTTGTTTTCTAGTTGAAAAATACATGAAAGGTCTACATTGAGTAGGCCTTTTTTGTTTATTCACGGCGAGAGCGATTAGATTTGACTATCTTTAGCTGGGGTTAAATAACATTAGGTCAATTGATGCTTAGTGATGGTATTGCTCACTAGGTTAAAACTAAAACCAGAAATGAGGAATATCGTTGGTATTTTCTGGATCATCAATAAGAAACAATGAATAACTATTACCAGACCATTCTGTTAGCTTATAACTTATTGCCACTTGAGCGCGTCATTATCACAGAATGATTAGAATGGTTACTGTTTTACGACTTTTCTATATAATTTGATGATTATTCAATATATTAGTAATGTACAATGCTAGATGAATCTAGATCGTTTTTTTACGCAGAACTCAGCTAAGGTACTTGTTTACCTTGCATCACTATGCCCGAGGTAACGGATGATCCTATATCGCGTTTTATATGCGTTAGTACTTTGCGTTTTGATCTATTTCACGCCTCAAGTCATGGCTGCTGAACTCAATATTAATGTAGTAGATCTGCAACAACAGGCCATTGCCGATACTGTTGTGGAGCTGATCCCTGCAGTGATGCCCGATAATGCAATACCTATCGAGCATTATGAAATGTCGCAAAAAAATCGAACCTTTATCCCCTTTGTGCTGGCGGTGCCTAAAGGTGCAAAGGTGGATTTTCCCAACTTAGATCGTACTCGCCACCATGTGTATTCTTTTTCAGAAGCTAAACCTTTCGAACTTAAATTGTATGTGGGTCAGGCCGAAGCGCCGATTCAGTTCGATAAACCCGGTTTGGTCGCGCTTGGCTGTAATATTCACGATTATATGCAGGCATTTATCTATGTGGCAGATAGCCCTATTGTCGCGGTGACGGACGAGAAAGGTGAGATCCAGTTTAAGGGACTTATCGCCGGTCAATATAAAGTTAAGCGCTGGCATCCATGGCAGAAGGCGGCATCAGAGCCAACGGATTTACTGATAGTTAATGGCCCTAATCAACTCAGCCTGCCCTTAGACATTGAGCGTCAAGCTAAACCGTCGGCTCCGCCGTCGGGATTTGGTCACTACGATTCTGAAGGTAAGCCATTACATGCTAAATAGTTTTCGCGCTCGGCTGATTTTAGTTTTCTTTATTGTGCTGACGTTAGTGCAATTTGCCACAGCATTTTCTGTGTTGACAGCGACCGAAAAAGATAACTTTTTACAGCAACAGAAAAGCCTCGATATTGGCGCGAATGTGTTTCTCGAAGTGTTATCGAATCGCGGTATTCAGCTCAGTCAAAGTTTGTCCGTACTCAGTGCCGATTTTGGTTTTAAGCGCGCGATTGCTACTGGTGAGCAAGAAACCATTGAGTCAGTGTTATCTAATCACGGCTCTCGTATTGGTGCCGACGCCGCTGTATTGTTATCACCTAAAGGGGAGCTCTTGACCTCGAGTTTGCCCGGACTCACTCAGGATGATATTCAATCCTTATTTAATATGACCACCAGCAATCATAATGCGTTAGCTATCCTTAATTTTGATCACGCTAGCTATCAGTTTGTGCTGCAGCCGGTGAAGGCACCGACCTTAATCGCTTGGGTTGGCATGGGGTTTCTATTAGATGAGAAGGTCGCCCAACAAGCTAAAGCCATTACGGGCATCGATGTGAGTTTTGTCAATCAGGCAACGGGCCGCACTGAAATTGCTTCAACCTTATCAGATAATGAAAAGTTAAGCGTAATTGAGCAGGCGAGCTTATTGCCTAGCTTGCTGAAAATGCCTAGTGAAAGTATTCCCGTAGATCATCTGTCTATGGGCATCAAACTTTATGATCACAACGGCAGCCAATTAGCGCTACTACACCAATCAAACCTCAAATGGCAGCAAAGTTATCAGCAACTTCGCAATAATATGCTGCTGATTTTTGCTTTGACCTTAGCACTGGCGATTGCGATTGCGATTTGGTTGTCGGGCAGTTTGACTGAACCCGTGCATCAACTTGTGAATTATGCCCGCAAAATCGGTCAAGGTAAGCAGCCTGCCAATATTCAAGGTGCGCCAGCAGAGCTGAGGGTGTTGGCCAAGAGTTTGTCCTTAATGCGCGATGATATTGAAGCGCGGGAAAAGGATTTAGTCTACCAATCTCGCCACGATAGCTTGACAGGTTTACTCAATCGTTTTGCGGCAAAACAGCATTTGGCGGATCTTAACGATAAATTATCCGGTGCTATGGTGTTGTTAGATATTAAACATTTCCGCCATATCAACGATATTATTGGTTTTGCCAACGCCGATACTTTGTTACTGCTTTTTGCTCGTCGCCTAGAGCAATTAGCACCGACACCGGATTTACTGGCGCGTTTAGACGGTGACTCATTTTTACTCCTTTACAGTCAAGGGATCCGTCCCGAGCACTTGCTGAAATCATTGGATATGCTGGAGTCACCCTTTCCAATCCAAGGCTCAAATATTTCTCTTACCGTGCGTGCGGGATTACTCGAAATCGATGGTAATGGTGCTGATATCGATGTGTTAGTGCGCCGCGCCGAAATTGCCCTCAATCAAGCCTGTCTCGAAGAGCAACGTATTGTCAGTTATCGTCAAGGCGCCGATGAAAAGTATCAGCGTGAGCTGACGATTATCCGTGATTTGCCTATAGGTTTAGCGCAAAACCAATTGTATTTAGTGTTCCAACCTAAAGTGGATTTACGCCTAAACCAGTGCATTGGCGCCGAGGCATTGATCCGCTGGCAACATCCTACGCTAGGGTTTATTCCGCCCGATGAATTTATCCAACTGGCTGAAAATTCAGGCAACATTGATATTGTTAGCCAGTGGGTATTGAAGCAGGCAATTCAGCAATTAGTGACATGGCAGCGGCGGGGTATAGTGCTAAAACTGGCTATTAACCTGTCGGCCCATGATTTAGTCGATACTCGCTTACCAAATCAAATCGCCATTTTACTGAAAGACAATAATCTGCCAAGCGGTGCACTCTGTATCGAAGTCACTGAAGGCGCCGTGATGAAAGATGCACAGACTGTGGTGAGTGTATTACAGCGATTCCGTGACATGGGCGTGTCTGTTGCCATTGATGATTTTGGCACAGGTCATTCATCATTAGCCTATTTGAAAATTTTACCCGTTAATGAAGTGAAAATTGATCGCAGCTTTATCAAAGACATGCTCACGGATAGCCAAGATGTGATGATAGTCGATACGAGTATTAAATTGATCCACGGCTTAGGTTTTACCGTAGTAGCCGAAGGCGTTGAAGAACAAGAAGGTGTTGATATATTGCGCAATCTCGATTGCGATATCATTCAAGGTTATGTGTTTTCTAAACCCTTAAAAGCGGCTGAATTTGATCTGTGGTTCGAGGCGTTTAACCATCCAAATACTTCTGATGCATAAGCGCGTTTACTCAAGTCAATATGCAAAGACGCTAGACTAACGATTCATCGTCGAAAGAATTA
This sequence comes from Shewanella sp. DW31, assembly GCF_015767295.1. Classification (NCBI taxonomy): domain Bacteria; kingdom Pseudomonadati; phylum Pseudomonadota; class Gammaproteobacteria; order Alteromonadales; family Shewanellaceae; genus Shewanella; species Shewanella sp. DW31. The sequence goes on along the minus strand of NZ_JADWMP020000011.1, from coordinate 64,402 downwards.
GAGCGGAGCATCCAGTGAACATTTCCATAAATGCATTGAAGTTGAATTCATTAACTTGGGCTTATGTTAAGGCTTTTTTTTGCCTATTTTTACTATTGGGCACTGTTCCTGCGTTTGCCGAAGGTAGTCGTGTGGTCGCGACTGGCGGCGGGACGACGATTGAAGGCAGTGCTGGCGGTGGCATAGTGCCATGGGCCGTGATCAACGGTTATGGCAGTAGCGGTGAATGGTCGGCAACGGCGATGGCGACGGCTGTCTATGTCGATGATTTTACGCTGAAAGTGATCGGCGCTTCTTTGAGTTTTGATAATCGATTCGAGCTGAGCGTTGCGCGGCAAACCTTTGATTTAGATACTATGGGCGGCGAGTTAGGCCAAGATATCTTCGGCGTAAAATACAAGCTTGCCGGAGAGCTACTTTATACGGGTATGCCGCAAATTACCTTAGGTGCCCAGTATAAAAGAGTCGATGACTTTGCGATTCCTCAGGCGGTTGGGGCGCGGGATGATTGGGGTTTAGATTTGTATGTTGCTGCCAGCAAAGTATTTTTTGATGCGGTAGCGGGACGAAATGTATTACTCAATGGGACCGTGCGCGCGACCAAGGCGAATCAAACGGGTTTATTGGGTTTTGGTACCCAAGCCAATCATGATTACCAGTTTGTGTTCGAAGCCTCTGCCGCGGTATTGCTGACGGATAATGTGGCACTGGGTATCGAATATCGCCAGAAACCCGATGAGTTAGCTTTTGCCCGTGAGGATGATTGGCAAGATGTGTTTTTAGCGTGGTTTATCAATAAGCATCTTTCCGTGGTGACGGCCTATGCGAATTTGGGCAGCATTGCAGGGTTTGAAGAGCAACGGGGTTGGTACCTGTCGATGGAGGGGGCGTTATGAGGCGTTTATTGTTGAAACTATTACCTCTTGCCGCTTCGTTTGTTTTCACTGGCTGTGCGGTGCAAACGATCGAAACCTCAGCATCACAAACTCACTCTAGTCATCAAACCGCAAGCCATCAAACCTTATACCAAGATTTAGGTGGTAACGCAGGCGTATCGGCGATAGTCGATGGTTTGCTGGCACGTATTGCCACTGATCCACGCATAGTGCATCACTTTCAAGAGACAGATATTGCGCTATTTCGTGAGCGTGCCATTGAACATTTCTGTCTGGTTGCCGATGGCGGCTGCGTGTATCACGGCGAAAGTATGCAGCACAGTCATAGAGGATTGAATATTACCCAAGCGGATTTCGATGCCTTAGTCGGCCATTTGATTGAATCGATGAAAGAGCAACATATTCCGCTATCGACCCGTAATGCCTTTCTAAAACGTCTCGCCCCTATGTATACGGACATTACCTATCACTAGTGTGTTGTTTGTATTATCCAAAAGTGGCCTTTAAATATGGCGAAGGTGTTTGATGCGGTTAGTGTGATGAGTAGCCGCATTTTTTGTCTAGTGACTAGAGCAATAACGCCTCATCTATGGGATGAAATTGAGAGGCTGCATCCCTTAAGGATTTAGCCGTCAGGGTAGGGACGCCATACACTTGGGTTTCAACGCCATACTTTTGATGAATTTTTTGCAGCAATAAATCGAAATCGCCATCACCAGACAATAAGATCACTGTATCCACTTCACTCGCCGCTTCCATAATATCTATGGTGATCCCCACGTCCCAATCGCCTTTGGCTGAGCCATCGCTACGCTGAATAAACGGTTTTAACTTCACCTCAAAACCTATGTGCTTTAGTGCGTCTTGAAATTTCAATTGCCCATCGTCGCCCTTATGGATGGCATAAGCCACGGCCAATGCTATGTCTCCCTCGTAGCCTAAGTGTTGCCACAGTTTACGATAATTAAATTGGCGACCATAGGCTTCGCGGCAGGTGTAATAGATGTTTTGTACATCGACAAATAAAGCGATTTTTTTCAAGGCGTTTTCCAGCGGCTAGGGATTAAGGGCACTATAGCATATCGAGGCAATAGGGTTTTCAAGGATGTTAGAGTGTTGGGTTCAGCCGTCGAGATTGTGAACCCAAAGCGTATGTTAGCTTCTATGGTATTTTTGATATTCGCCCGGTGACATGCCACTGAGTTTTTTAAAGTAACGCCCCATATGACTTTGATTGGCAAAGCCATTACTGAGGGCGATATCGGTCAATGATTGCGTTGAATGACTCAAGCTTTGTTTGACCTTTTCAATGCGCACTTGCAGTAAATACTCCTGCGGCGTCATCGCAAATTGGGATTTAAACATGCGACAAAAATGGTACTCGCTCAGTTGGGCAAGCTCGGCCAACTCAGACAAGTAAATTTGTCGATGGGAATGGCAATGAATAAACTCTTTGATCGCTTTAGCCACTTTAGGTGCGAGCCCACCCTTAATTGGCCCCACCGACAAATTAAAGCCTGAGCTTTGCAGCAAAGTCACCAGCACAGTGTCGGTTACTTGTTCCATCATCAGATGGTGATCACTCGTCTGCCAATCGAGCCCGGCAACTTGGTGCCGAAACAGCGCCTCTAATCTCGGATTATCGACAAAGGTCAACTCAGGTAAACGCACTTGGCGTGGATCTTTATCAAAGACTCGCACCGCCAATTTTTTAAGATGTTCATCGCTAAAATACAAATGCATAAACTGCTGCGGTTGTCCCAGTTGCCAATGGCTTTGGCAGCCTTGGGGCATAAGGCAAAACTTACTGGGCGCGCCATAGTCGGCCTTGATATCGGTTCTGTGGGTTTCGTAGCCGCCATCCAGATACATGCTCAGCGTATGTTGTGCATCGTTTTGGTAATACAGACGCTCGCCCGCATTTTGATAATGGGCCCAAGATAAATCCTCCGTAATCGCTTGCTTACGAATACAGGTTTTGGCGGATTTATCAAAACTGATGTATTTGGGCTCCATGGGTTCCTAGTGATCTCACTGGCTAAGCATTTTGTCTTTCCAAATTATCGCACTTATGGGCGTGGCTCAACGTCCGCTCGCGATTAAAACCGCAATATCGTGTTATGGCCAACAAGATGGTGACATAAGGACGAAAGCTATCGCTGTATAGTTTGCCTTATTAAGCATTTTATGAAGGTGTAGGGGACTCATTATGGCTGCTGTGATGTATTTGCTGATGATTTTTGTGTGGGGTTTTTCGTGGATTGCCATTAAGTGGCAGCACGGTGAGGTGGCGACGGAAGTCTCGATTTTCTATCGGTTTGCGATTGCGAGTCTCTTGATGTTCGCCATTGGCTTTGCCTTTAACAAGCTGCAAGCGGTAAAGCTTAGGCAGCATCCTTGGTTTGCGCTACAAGGCGTGTGTCTATTTTGCTTGAACTTTATCGCGTTTTATACCGCAACCCATTATATCGCCAGCGGTTTAACGGCGGTGATTATGGCCACTGCCCCCATTTTTAATGCGATACATGGCCGCATTTTTTACGGTACGCCCACCAGTCGTAATTTTTGGTTAGGAGTCGGTGTCGGTCTGGGGGGCATTAGCTTACTCTTTGGTGCCGATTTGCTCGCGACTCAGTGGTCACAAAATATAGTGTGGGGCTTATTGTTTTCGCTGTTAGGTACGTGGTTTTTCTCGATTGGTAACATGATCAGTATGCGCAACTCGCGCGATAATGTGTCGCCCTTTACCTCAACAGCCTATGCCATGTGCTATGGCAGTGCGGCGTTACTGCTCATCATCTGGTTTAAAGATTTAAGCTTTAGTTTACCGCTGACAACCCGTTATCTTGGCAGCTTGTTCTACTTAGCCGTTATCGCCTCTGTGATTGGCTTTACCGCTTATTTGATCTTGGTTGAGCGGATTGGCGCTAATGCCGCTGCGTATCTGTTGGTGATTACCCCTGTGGTGGCACTGAGCGTATCGAGTGTGTTTGAGGATTATCAGTGGACTTGGTATTCAAGCGCGGGACTCTTGCTGGTCGCGCTCGGAAACATGTTAACGCGCCGTCAAAAACCGCTTGGTGCTGGTCTCGGTTTACTTTTAGGCTTAGCCAATAAAGCAAAAAACGCTTAAAACGTTAATGAGAAAAAAGCCAAGGCACTGAGTACCTTGGCTTTTTGTTATTCGATTATCAAGAGCTATGATTCGCGTCAGGCTTTAGGTGCGAGTTCCTGCTTTGCGGCCACCTCTTGTGCCGCTAACTCTTGTGCTTTAATCGCCGCTTCGAGCTTAGCTTCAACATAACCCGGTGAATGGGTCGTGGCCGAGATTAATCGATACATGGCGGGGATCACCAGTAAGGTCACAAAGGTCGCAAACGCCATTCCGAAGAACACCACAGTACCTACAGCGATACGGCTTTCTGAGCCTGCGCCCGTCGAGAAAATTAGCGGTACAGCGCCCACTAAGGTGGTGAAGGCTGTCATTAGGATTGGCCGTAAACGACGGGATGACGCATCGATAATGGCTTTATCGAGTTCAAAGCCGCGGTCACGCAATTGGTTGGCAAATTCGACGATAAGGATACCGTTTTTAGTCACCATACCAATTAACATGATCATGCCTATCTGGCTGTAGATGTTGATCCCTTGGCTGGTGATCAGTAGTCCTAAGAAACCACCGAATACGCCCATAGGCACAGTAAACATCACCACTAATGGGTTGATAAAGCTCTCAAACTGTGCGGCTAATACTAAGTAGGCAACCAGTAAAGCTAAACCAAATACGATAAAGATACTGCTTTGGTTTTCTTTAAAATCTTTGGATTCGCCCGTGTAACCAATCGAAATATCCTTAGGTAATAATTCAATGGCTTTAGCGTCTAGGAACTTTAAGCCTTCACCTAAGGTGTAACCTTCACTGACGTTAGCCTTGAGGGTGATCGATTTTTGTTTATTGGTGTGGCTTAATCTTTGTGCAGAGGCAATTTCTTCTATATGGGTGACAGTATCGAGAGTGACTAATTCGCCCTTAGCTGACCGCATGTAGATTTGGCTCAGGTCACCGACATTATTGAAACTGTTTTCATCACCGCGTAAATACACATCGTATTCTTCGCCTCGATCAACAAAGGTCGTTTCGGTACGGCCACCCAGCATGACTTCTAAGGTTTCCGATACTTGGTCGACACTGATCCCCAGTTCTGCGGCGCGCTCTTTATCGACAGTAACAATGAGTTCTGGCGTTGTTTCTGCATAGTCTAAGTCAGCCCCTTCCATCATAGGGCTAGCGTTAGCCTCTTCTTTCAATATCTGCGCCCACTTAAACAGTTCGGCATAGTCCGAACCACCAAGTACAAATTGCACGGGTTCGCTCGATTGCCCTCTAAAGCCTGGCATCATAGGGCGAACCATTACATCTGGAATATCCTTTAAGGCATTGCTAATAATTCCAAGGGCTTGCTGTGCTGTCACATCGCGGTGTTCCCAATCTTCTAGCTGCATGATGACAAAGCCAGTTTGATCGCCAGCACGGCCACCAAAGGCGGGAGCTTGTACGCTGAAGGATCGCAGCACACCTTTACCGAGCAAGGGCATGAGTCTGTCTTCGACTATGTCCATGTTGGCTGTCATACGGTTATAACTGGTGCCTTCGGCGCCTTTAATAAAGGCGAACAACACGCCGCGGTCTTCCTGCGGCGCAAGCTGTGACGGTACTTGTTGCATTAACCAAGCGCTGCCGCCGATACAAGCGAGGATAACTAGCGGTGCGAGCAGGCGGAGTTTAATCGCTCGAGTCACGGCGACGCGATAAACGCTTTCCATGCGAGCAAAGCCGCTGTCGACCCAACGATTAAAGCGATTCGGTTTGACGTTGGCTTTGAGTAATTTACTGCTTAGTACAGGCGTAAGTGTGAGTGCCACTAAGGAGGAGAACAGCACTGACACCGCCAGCATCACGGAGAACTCGGTAAATAGTAGTCCGACCATGCCCTCCATAAATGAAATTGGGAGGAATACCATCACCAGTACCGCCGTAGTGGCGATAACGGCAAAGCCCACTTCTCGAGTACCTTTATAGGCGGCGAGTAAGGGCTCTTCACCTTTTTCGATATGGTGGAAAATGTTTTCAACCACCACAATCGCATCATCCACCACTAGACCGATGGAGAGGATTAATGCCATCAATGTCAGTAGATTAATCGAATAACCTAGCATGTTGGCGGCGATAAATGCCGAGATCAAAGATACTGGAACAGTCACCGCTGGGATTAACGTTGCTCGTGCTTGTCCAATGAAGATATACAGCACGAGTACGACCAAGGCGCCCGTGACATAAAGGGTGCTATACACTTCGTTAATCGAGCGGTCGATAAATACGGTCGAGTCGAAGTCGACCACTAGGCTAGTGCCTTCGGGCAGGAAGTCTTGTACGCGATCAACTTCTTTATGTACTTCTTTGGCAACGAGCAGAGGGTTGGCATCGGACTGGGCAATAATGCCTAAACTGATGTTAACTATGCCGTCGCTTTTGAAGGTCGAGTTTTCGTTTTGTGCGCCAACAGCCACATCGGCGACATCTTTTAAGTAGATAGCCGTGCCATCGCTGGCGGTACGCACCACAAGATAGTCGAAATCCTTCGGCGTGTAGTACAAGCGTTTGGTACGCACCGACATCACAGTGGTGTCGTTACGCACTTGGCCGCCGGGTGTTTCGATGTTCTCTTTACGCAGGGCGTTGATAATATCCGTTGCGGTAACATTACGTCCTGCCATTTGTTCGGGTCTGAGCTTGACGTACATGACCTTATACAAGCCGCCGGAAATGCTGATAGAACTCACGCCGCTGATTAAGCTGAATTTGTCCTCGAGTACTCGCTGGGCGTAGTCCGTTAATTGAGTGCGGTCCATCACACTCGAGCTTAAGTTCACATAGACTGAGGGTTCGCCGGAGCCGTTGTCTTTTGAGACGACAGGATCTTTTGCATCTTCTGGGAGCCTGCGTTGGGCGCGGGCCACTGCATCACGCACATCGCTGACCCCTTCGGTTAAGTTCCAACCGAGGAGGAATTTAACTGTGATACGCGAGCTACCGTTACGTGTGGTCGAGGTGATTTCGTCAATACCACTGATCCCTGTTAGCTCATCTTCTAAAGTCTTAGTGATCTGGCTTTCCATAATCGCCGCCGACGCACCCGAGTAACTGGTGCTGATGGTGACCACAGGGCTTTCGACGTCGGGCATTTCTCGTATCGACAGTTTAGTGAACGACACTATGCCGAATACACATAGCAGTAAGCTTAAAACGATGGCAACGACAGGGCGTTTAACCGAAACATCGGATAACCACATTATTTCGTCTCCGTTGCTTTAGGACCTGAAAGCTCTGTTGCACGGGCTGAGGCTTTATTATCGAGCGTGACTTCATTGATTTGCAGGCCATCGCGCATATTGACTAAGCCCTGTACCACGACTTTGTCACCTATGTTTAAACCGCTTTCGATTAAGACTTGGTTATCGATACGTGCCCCGAGTGTCACTTCTGTGCGGTGGGCAATGTGGTCGGCGCTAACTACGTATACGTAACGTTTAGTTCCTGAATATTCAAGAGCTTGCACTGGCACCATAGGTGCTGAAATCGCTGGGAAGGTGATGGTTGACGACATCATCATGCCCGGTTTTAAGCGTTTCTTTGGATTATCGAATAGCACTCGTACTTTGAGGTTTAAGGTTTCCTCATTGACGCGGGGATCGATAGCTACCATTTTGCCAGTAAAGATTTCATTCGGCCAAGCGCGACTGGTGGCTGATACTTGCATGCCAATACTCAGTTGCGATAGGAAATGCTCAGGCACTTGTAAGTCGAGGCGCATGCTGGACAAATCATCTAGCGACATCAACTCAGTGCCCATGCTGACCATCTTGCCTTCGCTGAAATTAATCAGGCCAGTATTACCTGCAAAAGGCGCTATCAGCGAGTGGTAATGTAAATCTGCTTGTGCGGAAGATAAGCGTGCTTGGGCGATATCAACACTGGCTTTTTGTGCGTCAATCTCGGTTTGGGTAATAGCGTTACGGCTGATCAGTTTTTCAAATTCTTTGAGTTTACGTTTTTCATCATTGAGGAAAGCATTGGCCTCGGCGACGGCGGCTTGGGCTTTCATATCATCGAGTTCGATCAGTAATTGGCCTTTTTTCACCGCTTGGTTTGAGGTCACTGCGACTTGTTTAATCTTACCTGTGACTTGCGGTGCAATGATCACTGCACGTTCAGCCGCGAGTTTGCCGATAAGAGAGATAGATTGCGCTAATGGATATTCAATCACTTCACCCGTGACCACAGGAACGGTACGCATAAGATGTGGCGCGTTCTCGGGTTTAGCCGCTTGAAGGACATCACTAAAACTCACCGCTGTGGCGATAATCGCAAGCAGGGCAATGGCAATAATGGTTTTTTTCATTGTAATTATTATCTCGCGCAAAGGCAGTTTAAAAAGGTAATCGCTCTAATGGCGCTATTCTAGTGAATAACGTACGCCAGTTGGGTAAAAGTTTGTAAAGGTAAGCGAACGAAAATGAAAGAAATTGTGTTTTTTGAGCATTGAGCACAATTCAACGAGAGTTTTGCTGTTTTTTTGTGCTGTTATTGCTTTTTAAAAGCTGGACGGACTTTAGGGATGGACTTCAGTTCGCGTTTTTTCAATCGGCGCTTGAGTCGTTTCAACCTGAGGATATTGGCTTAAAATTGCCGCTAATCGTCCATCGCGGCGCATACTCTCTAAACCTTGATTAAAATCCGTCACTAACTGCGGATGATCCGCTACAGCCAAAGAGATCCCTAAATGAAATACCTCAGTCGCTATGGGTTGGCCGACTTGCTCAAAGGCCCCCTCATATTCACTTGGTCCTTTTTTAATTAAATACCTCGCTAAGTTATGGCCAATCAAGACTAAGTCAATACGCTTTAAAAACAGCTTTTTGAGATTCATCTCATCCGAATTTCCTTCCTCTGTGGTGAGCCCCGCGGCGAAGATTTCTGGTGGATTAGCGTAACCGCGACCTATACCGATAGTGAAAGGTTTAAGATCTGAAAGTTGACTGAAACTCAGCGGTGAATCTTTACGTTTATAAAACACAATTTGTACGGGTTGGATAGGTGCGGAATATTGGGCCCATTGCTCGCGCTCTTTACGATACCAGAGCCCAATGATGCCATCAGCTTGGCCAGTTTTAACGAGTAAAGCCGCGCGGGTGAAGGGATAAAACTTGAGACTGGCAGTGTAACCTTGACGTTTAAAAGCTTCTTTGACGACTTGCGCAACGCCGCCCTGTTCAGGTAAAGCATCGGCATAAAAAGGAGGATAGTTAGTGGCGACTAATTGGAGTTCTCTGCCCGCAAATGCTGGGGGATAGAAGCTGAATAGAAACAAGCAAAAGCTAGATAATCTGAGTAATTTCTTCCCCATTTCTACTCCAGCACTTAGGTGAGTCGCACTTGGCTTGAGTATAGTCAGAGTTAATTAAAACAGGCGAACTTATGGATATTAAGATGGGTGCATATTGAGCGCCATACGATTGAGCGTTGTGCAGATTTAGATCCATGGCGGGCGCCCATTTTACCCTTGCTCATTCATGCCTTATTGCCCCAGCGGGGCGCTAGCTCATTCACGTATTGGCGCAAAAGATATTAGTGAGGCAGGTTATAGCGAAACCTGCTCACCCTGATACAAACCTCGGCGGAGTTTTCCTGCGTCGATAAGTAACAGCTCACCGGATTTACCATTCTTAATGCTGCTATCTATCGCAATGATTTTATTATGATAAAGCCCAAGTACTTGTTCCTGCGATGTGTGCCCTACGACGATATGATCGACCTTGAAATAGCTCAGTATGCTATCGATATCCGACTCTTTCAGTTCATCTTTAAAGTAGCCGCGATACCAAGTTGGACCATTGGTAAAAAACAAAAAGTTGAGTAAATCGTCTTGCTTCAAATCGGCTTTTTTATCATCTAAATGCTGACGAAATAATTGGTTAGCATCGCTGATATTTAATTTACGCTCGACCCATTCAGGGCTGATGCCGCCGTGCATAAACAAGATATTATTGATTTTGACTAAAGTATGTTTGCTGCGAAGCCATTGGCCTATTTCGGTGTCTTTGTTGTAGAGCGCATCGTAGCTGCGTTTGAGTAAATCTGCCGAGACTTGGTAGCGTTCGTTGACGTAGCGTAAGTCGCCGCGAAACACCATTTGCTCGTGATTGCCCATGAGTAGATGTAAGCGTCCGCCCGCAGCTTGGGCTTCTTGGTCTAAGGAATATAAAAACCACAATACTTCATTGACTTGATGACCACGGTCAAACATGTCGCCCGTCATCACCATATGACCGTCACCAAAGGCCCAGTGGTTATCTTTGTCGATAATCTGATGGGCTTTTAGCAAGTTAATCATTACATCAAACTGGCCGTGTACATCGCTAAGGGCGACAATTTTGCTGATATGGGTGAAGGTATCTGGCTCAACCGTGACAGTTTGTGTATGAAGGTGCGGTTGGGGTAATTCACCGCAACTGGCAGGGCGAGTTAACTGCGCCTTCGCAATCGGCGTTTGTTTTAGCTCACTCTGGCAAATCCAATAGGCAGTGTCCTTTTGAGCATCATCTAAAAACACATAAGGGCCATCGGTGATGCTGCTTTCTTGAATTTTTAACTCTGTATCAGTTTCACTTGCATTGGTCGTCAGTGAGATAAACGCAAGTGAGGTAAAGGGGAGTGCGGTGACAAGCCATAACAGGGGCGTGAATTTTCTCTGTTGCTTGAGTATCCATTGGCTGGCTCGGCTAAGTCGCGTCATAGATAGCGTGATTGGGTGAGCCCCGACTGGCATCGAATTGATTTGCATTAGACCGCATCCTTGTTCTTGTTTTAGTTATTCATTTTTTCATTTTAGACACTTGAGTTGATGAGTCTTCGAACGTGCAGCTTGACGAATTCAATTTCAAGCGCTTAATCCAAACGCTTAATCGCAAGTGCCTAATCTTAAGTACTTAATGTCAAGTGCTCAACCTATTGAAAACACTAAATCATACGGATAAGGCTTAACATCGGCAAGTCGTGGGGCGGGCTAAATTAAACTTGCCCGCCTCGTGATTCAGTTATTCCATCATGGCATTTCTATCGTGCATAACTGTTGTTATGGGTATTGGCAATTACATGGCATTGACGACGGTATAACTATCAACAAACTGCTCAAAACTGACGATTTTTCCGCTGTGTATCTTCCATAAATGGGCGACTCGAGCGGTAAAATGTTTGCCCGTTTTGACATAAGTACCTGAATAAGTGCCAAAGGCAAAAACCTTATCACCCTGCGCCACATAGTCTTCGATATCGACGCAATAGTTATCCCATTCTTTTTCGAGGCGGGCGAACACATTGGCGGCTATCGCGCTAAAACCTATGTAAGTGCCCGCATAGGGAAAACCTACCGCCTCTGTCCAGCGTGCGTCATTTGCCAGTGCATGCTCAAGATTTTTGGCATTTTCGGCAGAGCTGTGTCCTGCGTAAGTACTTTTGACAAGTGCAAGATTCGCATCAGTTTGCCTTGCTGTTTCGATAAGATTTAACTGAGCAGGCTCACTCACTAAAGAGTTTGTTGGAACACCATTAAGCGTTGGCATGATTACGACTCAAACTGTGCTTCAAGATGGCTTAACCACTGGGCGGGTTGGCCATAAAAGCGGTTGATATTAATGGCGGTTATGTTGCCGTCATCATCCTCTATAGCCATTGAAGGGAAACCTTGGGCACCTATCAGATTCAGTAATGCTCTGGATTCAACAATATGCTCATATAGCTTGTCTTCACCTTGGGCATAATGTTGCGCAAAGCCTATAGGGTCGAGCCCAAGTTCAGCGGCTAACCTTGCGAGATTACCTTCATCACTGGCGCTGTGACCATCACGGTAATGGGCCAGTTGTACTGAGTGTAGATAGGCCAAACTGTCGCCACCCATAGCATCGACTGCGAGCATGGCTTTAATAGGAGGCGCCGAGTCGAGTACGATTGTGGTATCGCGCAGCAGACCATCAAAATAGTTTTCCCCAAAAGGTTGTCCGGTTAGCTCGGCAATACGCAGATCGTGGGGCATAACATAGTCGCGCCAGTTAGCATCGATTTGTTTACGTCTTGGGCCCGTGAGCATACCGCCGCCGTGGAGCTTAATGGTAAAGCCTGCTTTTGCGGCGGCATCGAGTAAAGGCGCTGCGGCATAACACCAACCACATAAAGGGTCGATAATGGCGTGCAGAGTGCGCTCTTTGGCCGTTGCTGTGCTGCTGGTTGTGCTAGTTGGATGGGTTGTTGGCTGAGTCATAGTTAAACCTTTTGGCTTAAGTTCGTCGCGACATTAGCGACTTAAGCCCTTTGAGAACATCGATTAAAATAGTTAGGTTGGTACCGTTATTTAGCTAAAAAATGGCACGCAATCGCTCACGTGCCTGTCTTTAACTGTTTTCACTTAAATGCTTGTATCTAATCGCCTAGATAGATATGGCTGGGCTTACATAGGCCAGGTCATTTCGCCCATGTAAACTTTGGCGCTGATCTCAAGCCCTGCATCGGCTGGCATTTGTGGGTATAGCGCCAGCATCTTTTGGATTAATTCGGCGGAATCTTTCGAGGCTTTTGCAGCGATTTCAAAGGCTTTTACATATTCACGAGTAAAACCGATGGCGTGGGTATTAAATCGCGCTTCGCCTAAATAGTGCCCTGGGATCACTGTGGTCGGCAGCAGTTTTTCCATTGCATCTAAATGGGTTAACCATTCCTGACGCTCAGAGGCAGTTTGAGTGTCAGCCATCCAAACATGCGTGTTATCAAATACTTCTACGCCACCTGTAATAGTTTTTGCCGATGGCACCCACAGGAAAGTGTGTTTAGGGTGTTTATCATTAAAACCTTTGATAATCACTTGCTCACCGTCGATAGTAAAAGTGTCACTGTGAATCGCCTTAGGTAACACTAATTCGCTTGGCGCATTATCTTTTAAAATCGGCCCCCAGTAGGCGAGTTTGCCTTCCATTGAGGCTTTAATCGCATCGACTGTGGTTTGAGTCGCGACGATTTGTGCATCGGGGAAATTCTTTTTAATCACGGCTAAGCCGAAATAGAAATCAGGATCGCTATGGCTGATATACACCTGAGTCAGCTTTTTACCGCTGGCCTTAATGGTGTCGACCAATGTTTGGGCATCGTTATTTTGAAATTGCGCATCGACTAACATCATTTCACGCTCGCCGCTGATAAAGCTTGATGACACGGCAAAGATGCTGTTTTCGCCCGGATTAAAATGGCTCACTTGCAATGGCGCAGCATTGACCGTGCCAAATCCTGCTAGCAGTAAAGTGGCGGCTAGGCCGATTTTAGATGAGGCCTTCAATGTGGCGTTAACTGTGTTACGTATTGCATAGGTTGATGTGTTCATTTGGGGCTCACTTATAGTCACAGGGTGAAAGAGTAAAAGGTTCGATTTAGCATTCATTGATTTGCAGCTGCTGCAAAAAGTGAGTTAAGTATAGGTTGCAAAAATCAATAGATAAATGCGAGTATCTGCCCATGTTTGTTGCATTAATCGGATGAATTGCTGCGTGTACTATTGCACTCTTAGTTATTAACTATATAGCTATTAGCTATGTGGATACGCGAGTATGTGAGTGGGCCTTCGAGTGATTGAAAGTTATTGATTGATTGAATGTGAGTGGAGATAAATCATGGATAGACTCGAAGCGGCTAAGGTGTTTGTGACTATTGTTGAGCGCGGCAGCATGATCAGCGCCGCCAATGCCTTAGATATGTCGCGTTCTATGGTGACCCGTTACTTGAGCGAAATGGAAGAATGGTCCGGCGCTAGATTGTTGCATCGTTCGACGCGCAGTCTCAGCTTAACGCCCGCGGGTGAGCAAGTGCTGGATTATTGCCATCGACTGCTCGAATTGGCTAATGAAGTACCTGCGGTAAGCCACGCCGCTGTGGCGATTCCGCGGGGATTGCTACGTATTAGTTGCTCCCAGTTTTTGGCGCATCAGATTTTAGCGCCCGTGGTACAGCAATATTTAGCCAGTTATCCGCAGGCGAGCGTGAATTTCCACGTGAGCAGCCAAACCGTCGATTTAGTCGCCGAGCGTATTGATCTGGCTATTCGCATCACCAATGAACTCGATCCCAATCTTATCGCTAGGCGCTTAGGGGAGTGTGAATCTGTTGTGTGCGCTGCCCCGAGTTATCTTGCCGCGCGCGCCGCCGTGCTGCATCCTGAGGATTTAACTCAGCATAACTGTTTAACCTATTCCTATTTTGGCGATGTGATGTGGCGGTTTTATCAAAGCGATGTGGCTGCGAAACAGGCCCAGACGCAGAACTCCGATCCTAAGTTAAACCAAGGTCAAGTATTTAACGTGCCTGTGAATGGGAATTTTAGCGCCAATGATTCCATGGTGGTGCTCAATGCCACGCTGGCAGGTGAGGGGATCGCTATGCAGCCCGTTTGGGCGGCGAAACCCTATTTAGACTCGGGTCAGCTAGTGCCTTTATTAATGGAGTTTAAGCCGCAGTCCCTCGGTGTATATGGCGTGTATCAATCCCGCAAACATATGCAGCCTGCACTTAGGGTGATGATGGACATGCTGGTGGCCTACTTTGCCAGCTTGAATTGAAATCGTGCCAGTTTGAAATAGCACCTTTGAAATAGTGCCAAAGTCTACAGCACTCATAGCGTAACTGGATGCCATAAAAAAGGAGCTTAACCCTTTCGAGCTAAACTCCTCAGATTTACACTTGTCTAGATTCTAGATTCTAGATTCTAGATTTACTTTATCATGCGCTTGTATTTCAAGCGGTGTGGCTCAACCACATCGGCGCCATAGGTGTTTTTCAACCATGCCGAGTATTCTGTGTAGTTACCTTCGTAGAAGTTCACTTGGCCTTCGTCACGGTAATCCAGAATGTGGGTCGCGATACGGTCGAGGAACCAACGGTCATGCGAAATCACCATAGCGCAACCTGGGAATTCCAGAATCGCTTCTTCCAGTGCGCGCAGGGTTTCAACGTCTAAATCGTTGGTGGGTTCGTCGAGTAATAAGACGTTACCGCCCGCTTGCAGCAGTTTGGCTAAATGCACTCGGTTACGTTCACCACCAGATAAAGTACCGATGACTTTTTGCTGATCGCCACCACGGAAGTTGAAGCGGCCTACATAGGCGCGGCTCGGGATTTCCATGTTGTTGATACGCATGATGTCTTGACCACCGGAGATTTCTTCCCAAATGGTGTTCTTATCATTCATCGAATCGCGGAACTGCTCAACCGAGGCCAGTTGCACAGTATCACCCAGCTCAATGCTGCCGCTGTCTGGCTTTTCTGCGCCGGATAACATGCGGAACAGGGTCGATTTACCCGCGCCGTTGGCGCCGATAATGCCGACGATCGCGCCCTTAGGCACAGAGAACGACAGGTTGTCGATCAAAACGCGGTCACCATAAGATTTGGTCAGGTTATTCACTTCAATAACCTTGTCACCTAAACGAGGTCCGGGCGGAATAAACAGCTCGTTGGTTTCGTTACGTTTTTGGTAATCGTTAGTGTTCAGTTCTTCAAAGCGTGCCATACGGGCCTTACCTTTAGACTGGCGGCCTTTCGCGCCTTGACGTACCCATTCCAATTCCTTGGCAATGGTCTTTTGGCGAGCGCTTTCGGTGGCTGATTCTTGCTTCAGACGGGCATCTTTCTGCTCAAGCCATGAAGAATAGTTACCTTCCCACGGAATACCTTCACCGCGGTCGAGTTCTAAAATCCAGCCAGCAGCATTGTCGAGGAAGTAACGGTCATGGGTAATCGCGACCACAGTACCAGCATATTCCTGCAGGAAGTGCTCAAGCCACGCCACAGATTCAGCATCCAAGTGGTTGGTGGGTTCGTCCAGTAACAGCATTTCTGGTTTTTCAAGCAGCAAGCGACAAATCGCCACGCGGCGACGTTCACCACCGGATAATACTTCGATTTTCTCATCCCAATCTGGCAGACGCAGGGCGTTGGCGGCGCGCTCAAGGACGTACTCTAAGTTATGGGCATCTTGGGCTTGGATAATGGCTTCGAGTTCGCCTTGCTCTTTTGCAAGGGCGTCGAAATCGGCGTCCGGCTCGGCGTAGGCTGCGTAAACGGCATCGAGGCGAGTCAGGGCATTTTTTGCCTCTGCTACCGCTTCTTCAATCGCTTCACGTACGGTTTGATTCGGATCGAGTTTAGGTTCCTGCGGCAGGTAACCGATTTTCAATCCCGGCATTGGGCGCGCTTCGCCTTCAATTTCGGTGTCGATACCCGCCATAATGCGCAGTAGTGTCGACTTACCTGAACCGTTGAGGCCGAGTACGCCAATTTTGGCGCCGGGGAAAAAGCTTAAAGAAATATCTTTAAGGATCTGCTTCTTAGGCGGAACAATTTTACCCACCCGCAGCATGCTGTAAACAAACTGAGCCATTTTTCTCTATCTTAAGTGACTAATGATGCGACTAATTCTACTCGATTGCGCGCCGAACTCAACTCGACAATGAGCCAAGTTCAAGCACTCTCTGCAGGAATTTCATGTTTCAAATACTGGGATTGTGACCGCGTTCCGAGTAGAATACCGCGCAACCCTACCTATAAGAATTGGCAGCTGGAGTAAGCAATGCTGAAAAAAGATATGAATATCGCAGATTATGATCCGGAACTGTTTAACGCAATTCAGAATGAAACTCTGCGTCAAGAAGAGCATATTGAGCTGATTGCTTCTGAAAACTACACCAGTCCACGCGTGATGGAAGCGCAAGGTTCACAGTTAACCAATAAGTACGCTGAAGGCTATCCAGGCAAGCGTTACTACGGTGGTTGTGAGTATGTGGACGTAGTTGAAACCTTAGCGATTGAACGTGCTAAACAACTGTTTGGCGCAACTTACGCTAACGTACAACCTCATTCAGGTTCACAGGCAAACAGCGCGGTTTACATGGCATTGTTAAAACCTGGCGATACCGTACTGGGCATGAACTTAGCTCACGGTGGTCACTTGACCCACGGTTCACCGGTTAACTTCTCTGGCAAACTGTACAACATCATTCCTTACGGTATCGACGAGTCTGGCAAAATTGACTACGAAGAGATGGAACGTATTGCCATAGAACACAAGCCTAAGATGATGATCGGCGGTTTCTCTGCTTATTCAGGTATCGTTGATTGGGCAAAAATGCGTGAAATCGCAGACAAAATCGGTGCTTATTTATTTGTCGACATGGCGCACGTTGCCGGTCTTATTGCTGCGGGCGTTTATCCAAACCCAGTACCACACGCGCACGTTGTGACATCTACGACCCACAAAACCTTAGCGGGTCCTCGTGGTGGCGTGATCCTATCTGCTGCTGACGATGAAGACTTGTACAAAAAGTTGAACTCTGCGGTATTCCCAGGCGGTCAAGGTGGCCCATTGATGCACGTTATCGCCGGTAAAGCGGTGGCGTTCAAAGAAGCCCTAGAGCCAGAATTTAAAGTTTACCAACAGCAAGTGGTTAACAACGCTAAAGCTATGGTTGAAGTGTTCCTTGAGCGCGGTTACAAAATCGTCTCTGGCGGAACCAGCAACCACTTAATGCTAGTTGACCTGATTGGTCGTGACTTAACGGGTAAAGAAGCCGATGCCGCCTTAGGTAGCGCTAACATTACCGTGAACAAAAACTCAGTGCCAAACGATCCACGTTCACCCTTTGTGACCTCAGGTGTGCGTATCGGTACGCCAGCCATTACGCGCCGCGGCTTTAAAGAAGCGGAATCGAAAGAGCTGACTGGCTGGATTTGTGACATCCTTGATGATGCGAACAATCCTGCTGTGATTGAGCGTGTTAAGGGCCAAGTATTGGCACTGTGTGCACGTTTCCCTGTTTACGGCTAATTTGCCTATGCATCTACGTTTAGTAGATGAAGGGCCGAGATTGATCGCCGACTGACTTGATACTTGTCACATCAGGTACTTAGCATCAGGCACTTAACATTAAGTTGTTAAGCTCAGGTAGTTAACCTCAGCCCATAAATAGGATAAAATCCCATGGCCGCATCTCGCGGCCATTTTTATTGGTAAAATCTTAAGTTTAAATCCATGGCTTTTGACTGATATTTAACAGGTAAACCCATTAACGCTTTACGATCATTCACTGGCAGGAGGCTCAATGCATTGTCCATTTTGCAGCGCGACAGATACTAAAGTCATCGATTCTCGATTAGTGGCGGAAGGCCACCAAGTGCGCCGTCGCCGAGAATGCACCGAATGCCATGAACGATTTACCACCTTCGAAGGCGCCGAGTTAGTCATGCCTAGGGTGATTAAGCGCGATGGTTCACGCCAACCCTTCGATGAAGAAAAACTCCAAGGTGGCATGTTACGCGCCGTTGAAAAACGCCCCGTGTCTATGGATGAAATCGAGCAAGCACTCAGCAAAATCAAGTCTACCCTGCGCGCCACTGGCGAGCGGGAAGTGCCGTCAGAAATGGTGGGTAACTTAATGATGGAGCAATTGATGAGCCTAGATAAAGTCGCCTACATTCGTTTCGCTTCTGTGTACCGTGCCTTTGAAGACGTGTCTGAATTTGGTGAAGCCATCGCCAAGCTGCAAAAGTAGTCATCGAGTTTTGTCGCCGATAAGGCAGACGTGTACGAGCTATTGGCGTGAAAGCACAAATTTAAAAGACAGGTTTGTAAGACTGGTGAAAGCCGGAACCTTTAACAACAGGGTTGAACATGAGCTTGAACATAAGTTGGTCCGTACTCGATACCCAAATGATGAGCCGCGCGATTCAATTGGCGCGCAAAGGCTTTTACACCACAAGACCCAATCCTAGTGTGGGCTGCGTTATCGTTAACGATAACCAAATCATCGGTGAAGGTTATCATCAAAAAGCAGGTGAGCCCCACGCCGAAGTGCACGCACTACGTATGGCTGGTGAACACGCCCGTGGCGCAACCGCCTATGTCACCCTAGAGCCCTGCAGCCATTATGGCCGCACGCCGCCCTGCGCCTTGGCGCTGATCAATATTGGCGTTAAACGTGTGGTGGTGGCGGTGGAAGATCCTAATCCGCAAGTAGGTGGTCGTGGCATTCAAATGCTGCGTGACGCCGGTATTGAAGTGGATGTGGGATTACATCGCGATGAAGCCTATGCCTTGAATGTAGGCTTTATGAAGCGGATGGAATCGGGTTTACCCAGAGTTACAGTCAAATTGGCTGCGAGTCTCGATGGTAAAACCGCGCTGTCTAACGGTGTGTCTAAATGGATAACTGGTCCAGAATCTCGCCGCGACGTGCAGCGATTACGTTTACGTTCTTGTGCACTGGTCACGGGAATTGAAACCATATTGGCGGACGATCCCTCACTCAATGTGCGTTATCAGGAACTTGGCAGCTTAAAAGACAGTGTAACCGAGGCGCAATTACTGCAGCCATTAAGAGTCATACTCGACAGCCGCGCCCGTTTGCCGTTATCGGCCGCCTGCTTGACTATCGTATCGCCGATACTCTTGGTCTCGACCGTGGCTTATCCCGCAGACTTTCAAGCACAATTGCCCTCCCATGTGAGTTGCCTCGTGTTACCTGCAATTGCAGGTCGTGTCTCATTGCCTGAACTATTAAGCTATTTAGGCCAAAGCTGTAATCACGTGTTGGTGGAAGCGGGTGCAACCTTAGCGGGCGCATTTTTAGCGCAGGGGCTGGCCGATGAGTTAGTGCTATATCAAGCGATGAAAATCCTCGGTGGGCATGGGCGTAATCTGCTGCAATTGCCCGATTATCAAACCATGGCACACATTCCTGCACTAATTTTGGTAGATGAGCGCAAATTAGGGCCAGATACCCGTTTAATCTTAAGCGTTAAGCTTGATACTTCTTTATTTAATTAAGTGAGTTAACCATGTTTACTGGGATTATTGAAGCCGTTGGCACCCTGCGCAAACTGGAGCGTAAAGGCGATGATATTCGTCTTACCGTGGCGAGCGGCAAACTGGATTTAAACGATGTGCGTTTAGGCGACAGTATTGCTACCAACGGTGTGTGCTTAACGGTTGTGCAGCAATTAGCAGACGGTTATGTGGCTGATGTATCAGCTGAAACTGTGAGTCTAACTGGCTTTGCAAACTACAAAGTGGGCACTAAGGTGAATCTTGAAAAAGCCGTCACCCCAACTACACGCTTAGGCGGCCATATGGTCAGCGGCCATGTTGACGGTATTGCAACGGTTGAGCAACGCTTAGTGCGTGGTCAAGCCATTGAATTTTGGTTAGCCGCACCCGCAGAGCTTGGGCGTTACATTGCCCATAAAGGTTCCATCACCATTGATGGCGTGAGTCTGACAGTTAACGAGGTGGACGGTAGTCGATTCCGCTTGACCATAGTGCCGCATACTGCAGGTGAAACCACGTTAATCGACCTGCAAGCAGGCGATAAGGTGAATATCGAAGTGGATTTAATCGCCCGTTATCTTGAACGCTTGATGAATTATGATGGCAAAGACAGCAAGAGCGGTGGCGTCACCATGGAAATGTTAGCCCGTGCCGGCTTTGTGCGTTAGTGCACAGGAGCAGATTATTTAACTTAAGCTTATCGGCAGCTTAGGTTATTTAGGTATAGAATTTCATAATAACAGCAAAATCATAAGGTCCTACAATGGCGCTGCACAGTATAGAAGAGATCATCGAAGATATTCGTCAAGGCAAAATGGTTATTTTGATGGATGACGAAGACAGAGAAAACGAAGGTGATTTGATCATGGCGGCCGAAATGGTCACGCCAGAAGCGATTAACTTTATGGCGAAATATGGCCGTGGGCTGATTTGCCAGACCATGACTAAAGCCCGTTGCCAGCAGTTAAACCTGCCTTTAATGGTGACGAATAATAACGCACAGTTCTCGACTAACTTTACGGTTTCTATTGAAGCGGCAGAAGGTGTGACTACCGGTATTTCGGCCCACGATCGCGCTGTAACGGTGAAAGCGGCGGTGGCTAAAGAGGCTAAAGCGTCTGATTTAGTGCAACCAGGGCATATCTTCCCGTTAATGGCACAGGACGGCGGCGTATTAACCCGCGCAGGCCACACTGAAGCTGGCTGTGATTTAGCCCGTCTTGCGGGACTTGAGCCATCGGGCGTTATCGTTGAGATTTTGAACGAAGACGGCACTATGGCACGTCGCCCCGATTTAGAAATTTTCTCCGAGTTACATGGCATCAAAATCGGCACTATCGCGGCTTTAATCGAGTATCGCAATACCAAAGAAACCACGGTTGTGCGCGAAGCTAAATGCAAATTACCGACCCGTTTCGGTGAGTTCGATATGGTGACTTTTAGAGACACTATCGACAATCAATTGCACTTTGCCTTAGTCAAAGGTGAGGTGAAAGAAGATTGTTTGGTGCGCGTGCATTTGCAAAATACCTTCAACGATTTACTCCACTCAGAGCGCGATCAGCAACGCAGCTGGCCACTCGAAAAGGCGATGGAGCGTATTTCTGCAGAAGGTGGTGTATTGGTTTTACTCGGGAATCAAGAGCATCCCTGTGAAATCCTCTCTAAGGTGAAAGCCTTTGAAGCTGAAGATCAAGGCCAAGCGCCTGCTTCTGCAAAATGGCAGGGGACGTCGCGCCGTGTGGGTGTTGGCTCGCAAATTCTCGCCAGCCTTGGTGTGACTAAGATGCGCCTGCTCAGTTCGCCTAAACGCTACCACTCACTTTCAGGCTTTGGCCTTGAAGTGACTGAGTATGTGGCGGACTGAAACCCAAAGTTACACTGAAGTAAAATTAACAATTTCTGATAATTTGCATAGGGCTCTGGGCAATTGGCTGTGATATCATGTCGCCACTTTTCGCCCCGAGCTGGGTGCTTTAGCTAAATTAGGTAAGATAATGAACGTAGTTCAAGGTAATATCGAAGCGAAAAATGCCAAAGTTGCGATTGTAATTTCGCGTTTCAACAGCTTTTTAGTTGAGAGCTTGCTTGAAGGTGCACTTGACACGCTGAAACGTTTTGGCCAAGTCAGCGACGACAATATCACTGTTGTCCGTGTACCAGGTGCGGTTGAGTTGCCGCTAGCTGCGCGTCGCGTAGCTGCCAGTGGTAAATTCGACGGTATTATCGCATTAGGTGCGGTGATCCGTGGTGGTACTCCTCATTTTGATTTTGTTGCAGGCGAATGTAATAAAGGTCTAGCTCAAGTTGCTTTAGAATTTGATCTGCCTGTTGCTTTCGGTGTTTTGACCACTGATACCATTGAACAAGCGATTGAACGTTCAGGTACCAAAGCGGGTAACAAAGGCGGCGAAGCTGCTTTAAGCCTGCTTGAAATGGTCAATGTTCTGCAAGAACTTGAACAACAGTTGTTATAGTAGGAAAAATAATGAAGCCTTCTGAGCGCCGCAAGGCCCGCCGTTTAGCCGTTCAAGCCATCTATTCATGGCAACTAAGCGGGAATAATATTGCCGATGTCGAGCATGAGTTTTTAACTGAACAAAGTCTCGACGGTGTTGATGTAGCTTATTTTCGTGAGCTATTTTCAGGCGTTGCAACGAAGAAAACCCAATTGGATGAGCTGATCATCCCGCATCTGGAACGCCCGATTGATGAAGTGTCTCCAGTAGAGAAAGCCATAGTTCGTTTAGCGACCTATGAGCTGACTTTCCGTAAAGATGTGCCATACAAGGTCGCGATTAACGAAGCGATTGAGTTGGCAAAAGCTTTCGGTGCGGACGAGAGTCATAAGTTTGTGAACGGACTGCTCGACAAACTGGTTGCACGCAAGTAATAAAGACAAACGGTATCTTAGGATACCGTTTTTCATTGCTAACAAAGGTGGCCGATGTAAGTCGTGCCAAACTGTACAGTGAAAGAATTCCAATTAATTGAATGTTATTTTAGCAACCGCGGCCCCACTCGCCGTGATGTGAATCTTGGCATCGGTGACGATTGCGCTTTAGTGCAACCTGCAGAAAACAAGTCGATCGCTATCTCCTGTGACACCTTAGTTGAAAATGTCCATTTCTTCCCCGATATGCCTCCTGCTGCCTTAGGTTACAAAGCCTTAGCGGTAAATTTATCTGATCTGGCTGCCATGGGCGCTGAACCCGCGTGGATGACGCTTGCCTTAACGCTACCCGAAGTCGATGAGACTTGGCTAAGTGGCTTTAGTGAAGGCTTGTTTGAAGCGGCCGATTACTATGGCATCGCCTTAATTGGCGGCGATACGACTCGTGGTCCACGGGCGATTAACATCACAGTGCACGGCCAAGTCCCACAGGGTAAGGCACTCACGCGTCATGGTGCTAAAGCCGGTGATTGGATTTATGTCACGGGCACGCTCGGAGATTCAGCCTTAGGTCTGGATATCATTCGAGGCGCACAACAGGCCAGAGCCGAGCATAAAGAATTCCTGATTAATCGCCATTATCGTCCAACACCAAGAGTCTTAGCGGGCCAAGCTTTGCGTTCGCTTGCCTCCAGTGCAATCGATCTTTCCGACGGGTTTATCTCGGATATCGGTCATGTGCTTAAGGCTTCGGCAGTTGGTGCTGTGGTGGATGTTAATTGCATCCCGCTTTCACGCGCGATGCAAGATACCGTCAGCGAGGAGCATGCCTTAGGTTATGCGCTGACGGGGGGCGAAGATTATGAATTGCTGTTCACCGTTCCTGAAGCGCAAAAAGGTGCGCTTGAGACGGCATTAAGCCATGCAGGAGCAAAGTTTGTTCGTGTTGGACAAATTTGTGCGGGCAGTAAGCTCAAGTTGCAACTCAATGGTGAGCCGTTTACACCGCCTTATCACGGTTTCGAGCACTTTTAAGCTAAGAGCATGTTAATGAAATGGTTGTCAAAGGATCAGGTGCTAATGCGCCTGTCATTAAAAAATCCTGTCCACTTTTTGGCACTTGGATTTGGTAGCGGACTCGCCGCTAAAGCGCCCGGAACCTTTGGTACCTTAGCTGCTATTCCCCTCTATTTATTGATGGCGCCCTTACCACTTACTTGGTATATCGGCTTAACCTTAGTGGGTGTATTCGCAGGATTTTATATCTGTGGTAAAGCGGCGCAAGACATGGGGGTTCACGATCACGGTGCTATTGTGTGGGATGAAGTGGTTGGACTACTGATCACTATGCTAGCGGCACCAAGTGGTTGGGGTTGGTTGTTAGTGGGCTTTGGTTTATTTCGCTTTTTCGACATCATCAAACCTTGGCCTATTCGATGGCTCGATGCTAAAGTTCATGGTGGCTTTGGCATTATGATTGACGATGTGTTAGCGGGCGTGTTTTCGTTTATTTGTCTGCAAGGGCTAGTCTGGTGTGTTAGCTAACATTATCGTTAACCCGACATGTTAGTTAGCATGGCCAACAACTACCCCTTAGTTTTTGATATAGCCCCTTAGCTTGTGATATAGAGTGTGTAGATTCAAGCGTTTAGCGACCTCATCCGTTATCTGATCCATACTACTATTGCAGCAGTTCCCTTGCGTTCGCGAGGGTATTGCTGGTGATAGTATCGCCACCTAACAGTCTTGCAAGCTCTTGGATACGCTGCTCACGATCGAGCGATTTCATTGTGGTCTCAGTACTGCCTGCCTTATTAAATTTATCGACGAACATGTGTTGATGACCATTGCCCGCAACTTGCGGCAAGTGAGTCACGCACAGTACTTGGGTCGATTCCCCTAAGCTGCGTAACATGCGGCCCACCACTGCTGCGGTGGGGCCGGAAATCCCGACATCCACCTCATCGAAAATCAATGTCGGTGTGGCAACTTTCTTCGCGGTAATCACTTGGATCCCTAGCCCTATCCGTGAGAGCTCACCGCCAGACGCGACTTTCGAAATCGGTTGCAAGGGTTGGCCAGGGTTAGTGGTTACCATAAATTCGATATTGTCACTGCCATTGGCTGACATTTGCTCGGGGTGGAAATTGACTTCGATCGTAAATTTACCCTTAGGCATATTCAGTTCGTGGATTGACTGAGTCACCAGTTTGTCGAGTTCTTTAGCATAGCGGGCACGGCTTTGGCTGAGCTTTTGCGCATTGCTAAGATAAGCGGCTCTACTTGCCTCGACTTGAAGCTGAATTTCTTCAAGTTTACTTTCATCACTGTCTAAGGTGCTTAGCTCAGCCTTTAATGCTAAATGATGCTCGGCCAGTTTATTCGGGCTAACATGATGCTTACGCGCCAGTTGCATGGCTTTTGATAGCCGTTCTTCTAAATAGGCAAAGTGGGTTGGATCGAGTTCAAGCTTACTCAAATAGTGCTGTAATTCGCCTGCACTTTCTTGCACTTGGATTAAGGCATCATTGAGCATAGTGTTGATATTGCTTAATGCAGGATCGTAGCTTTGCAGGTCTTCGGCGAGGGAAATGACTCGATTGAGCAGCGACTCTATGTTGTTCTCTTCGCCTTCAGTGAGTATATCTAAGCTCGCTTGACAGGTATCAATCAACTCAGTGCCATTGGCTAAGCGTTTGTGCTCTTGCTCAATCTCATCGAACTCATCAACTTTAAGATCAAACTCATCGAGTTCTTCTACTTGATATTGCACTAATTGCTTACGGGCAATACGTTCATGCTGGGAGGCTTCGAGTTGCTTTAGATCGGCCTCAATTTGCTTGCAGCGTTGAAAACTGGCGGCAACCGTATCGATAAGCAATCTGTGGTTGGCATAACTGTCGAGCAGGGTGAGTTGATGTTCACTTTTTAACATTGCATGGTGCGCATGTTGACCGTGAATACCGATAAGCAACTGACCCAGTAATTTTAGCTGCGTCAGCGGCACTGGATTACCATTGATGTAGGCGCGTGAACGGCCATCGCTACCAATAGTCCGACGTAGGATGCACTCATCATCGAGTTCAAGATCGTTATCTTCTAACCAACGTTTTGCCAGTGGAATATCATCCAAGGAAAAGCGGGCGCTGACCTCGGTTTTATTGGCTCCGGGGCGAACACTACTGGCATCGGCGCGATTGCCTAGGCATAGGCCTAGCGCATCGATGGCAATCGATTTACCCGCACCGGTTTCACCTGTGATGCTGGTCATACCGGGGCGAAAATCCAGTTCTAAAAAACGGACGATAGCGAAGTTATTAATGCTGAGTTGGCAAAGCATAGTGAATTCCTGTCGAAAAACATACCAAACCACTGTATTGATAAACAGTATATACTGATTTTATATACAGTAAAGTGGCTTGGGTAAATAATCGGCATTATCGGCAGTAAATATTTTTAATTAACTGATTATGCATAGGTTCTTACTAAACTTTCTAAGATAGGTAAACTGAAGAAAGTGACTAAGGTGCCAAATAGAATGCCTTGAGCACTGGTTGAAGCCTGAGTGTTATAACGCTGGGCGAGTAAGTACACGCTAGCCGCGGTGGGCAGTGCGCTCAAGATCACGCCCATGATCAGGTAGTCACCACTTACTCCAAAACGGTTAAGCATAAAGTAGACGAGTGCCGGTTGGATAGCCAGCTTGAAGAGGTTGATAAGGCTCAGTTCGATAAAATTCTTGGGGCTAAATACGCTGCTATCTTTCTGGTAGCGCATCGCTTTGGCGAGTACCATGCCGATAGCAAATAGGGCGCAGGGGCTTGAGGTATTGCCTATTTGCTGGATCATTAGCGCCAGCCCTGACGGCAGTTTTATCTCTAGCGCCGAAATGCCGACGCCAATTAAGCTACCAATAACGATAGGGTTTTTACCGACCGCCATTGCCATTATGATTAAGGCGTGGTGTTGTCTTTGGGTGTTAGTGGCCAGTTCCATCGAGACTAAGGCGACGGCAAACATCAGCACGGATAATAAGCTGGCAATCGCGGCGGCGACTAAGGCACTTTGCTGCTGCGGAAAGAGGATGATGAGCAGTGGAATACCAATAAATGCCGTATTACCAAAGGTGGCATTGAGGGCTCGAATGGCGGCAACTGCATGCTGTTTAGGGTTAGCAATCAGCGAGAATCCAAGGCAGACAAGATAAGTGATCACCATAGCTGTGCTGTAGCCCGCAATAAATCCCCATTGCAAAATTTCATCAATCGGTTGCTGCGCGAGGGCGATAAGCATGATCGCGGGGAACGCAATGTAGTAGACATATTGGTTCAGCACTTGATCCGTATCGATGGGCAAGAGTTTTAGTTTTTGCACTAGTGTGCCGAGCAACATGATCCCGAAGACGGCAAACAGAGGGGTTAAAATGGTCATTTCCCTCACTCATCCTTACGATTAAATTTGAATAAACTCGCCCACCGTCGTCATTTTACTGTCGCTATGATTCTTGGTGGACAGAGTTACAGCACTTGCTTCTTTTTATGTCACTTTAGAGCCAGATTTAGCGCCAGCGCAGTAAAACTCGCCACAAAATAACATACCATTTCAATCTAAGGCTATTGCGCTATGGTCGTATAAGTGAATAATTCAATGTTTAAAACACAATCACTTAGTGAATTTAGCGTTTTAACGTCAATACCCAATATGTGAAATTAGGATATGCAATGAGTGATGATTTAGGCGCTGAACTACAACTTGTCTATCTTTTTGTGCATTTAGTCAATGCGGGCAGTTTTTCGCAGGCGGCGAAGGAGCTCGATATGCCCATCGCCACTGTGAGCCGCAAGTTAGCGAAGTTGGAAGAGAAGCTCGATAAACAGCTCTTTATGCGCAGTACCCGCAAGTTACGATTGACGGAGGAAGGGCTGGCGCTCTTTCAACGCTACCAGAGTGTGGTTGCTCAATTTGATGAACTAAGTGGTTTAGGCAGTGATAAACCCGAGGGAACCCTGCGCATCGCCGCACCGATTTCGATTATTTCCATTGTGTTTATTCAGGCATTGAATGAGTTTGGCCGTTTGTATCCAGATATCCGTTTGCACATTTCCCAGAGCAATGAGTTAGTCGATTTGATCGACAAAGGCATAGATGTGGCGATTGTTGGCGGTGCTCAGCCTGATTCTTCTTGGGTGTCGAGTACCTTAGGCGAGCTCGACTATTGCCTGTTTGCCACACCAGAATATTTGGCTCAGGCACCTAAACTTGAGCATCCCGATGATCTTGAAGCCCATCAACTGATAAAAGTCTGGCCGCTGTTTAATTGGCATTTAAAGCATCCAAGCGGCGAGTCTTTTTATTTTAATGGCCCGACTAAGCTCACCCTCACGGACTTACACGGAGCGATTCAGGCTACTTTAGGCCATGGTGGGATCTTGTATGGTCCTGAACTATTTGTAAAACAGCAGATTAAAGAGGGAAAACTTAAAGTATTACTGCCTGAATGGATTGGCGAACAGAGGCGAATTTCGATTTTATATCATCAGCGCAGCCAGCAGCCGCTAAAGGTAAGAGTCTTTATTGAGTTTATGCAGTCAAAGGCGCCAGAGTTATTTTCTATGCGTTGATTTATTGAGGAGAACTGATTTTTAGCGTCTTTTAGGTTTTACGGTGTTTTTGCTCATGGTGTTTTGCGTTTGTTTTGCATCTTGCAGGCTGGAGCGTGTCGCGGGCAGTATGCCGAGTTCTAAGAAGTATCCCACTAAACGCCGTAGTTCAAATAAAGAACCGATACGCTGTTGATCTTTGATGGTCAGTTTCCAACTGTCGGTTCGTCCTTCGCTATTGGTTAAGATAAATCCTTGATAAACAATCTTTCTCATTGGAATAACTCAATCTTTATTGATGCTATTTATAGCAACTGGATATCTTTGACGGGATTCGTTGGTGAGGGTGTAAAACGATGATCCCTTTCTTATTCTGCATGGATAATAGGTGCTTGAGTAACCCCAAGCACCCCCATCAATTAAGCGACGCTGATACCGATATTTGATACGCCAGCTTCGATAATGTCTTTGCGTAAGCTTTTGACCAGTTCCGCTGTGATCTTCGGATTTTCTTCAATAATTTCCAGCAGAGAATTTTGTAATTCTTTCTCTTCTTCCATGACTTCATGGGCGAAAACGAAATCATCTAATGCTTCATCCACCAAATCGACATCGCTGATCGCTTCGATGTAGTTAGCCACTGTGCTGGATGATAATTTGCTGATATTGACTATATCTTCTTCAATTTTGCCTTGAATCGCACCTAGTAAGGTCGATATAGCGACCACAGCATCCATGGCAGGATAGACGCCATAGGCTTCAAAATCAGCAGGATCTGGGGTGTTATCTTCCAGGCGTTGCAGATGCACATCGACATTGAATTTGAGCTTGGAGTCGTACTGGGATTGCCACAATAGTTCTAATGCGGTACTCAACACAGTAGGATCGCCAAACTCACAGACTTCGGAAAACAGTTGATAGTTGGGCAACATACGTTGGCAAAGTGCAGTGGCGAAGAGTTGTTTTTGTGGCAGTGTTAACGCCTTGAGACGTTTAAAGAAGCCCGTTTTTTTGGTCATCTGTTATTTCCGCTGATAGCTGTGATATCACTTGATTTGCCGCAGATTCTACCTTAGTTAACTCATCAAGTAACTCTAGTATTTCGGGTTCGAGATCTTCAACCGATGTTTCACGTTTTAGTGCCGATTCAATTTCTTGGCATAACCTTTGGGTTGTTGGCACGCCGCAGTAGCAGCTCGCACCATGCAGCTTATGGATAGTACTGAGCATGACTGGGTGCTCGTTTTGACTTAGCGCCGTTTGAATCGTCGCCACGGTTTGCGGCAATGAGTCGAGCAACATTCTGAGCATATCTAAGGCGAGATCGGCCTTGTGATTGGCTTGGGTTAAGCATAAATCCCAGTTCAGCGTATGCAGGTCAAAATGGGTGAACTTAGGCCGAGTGATCCAGCGATGAATAATATCTTTGAGCGCCGCTTCATCAATAGGTTTAGGCAAATATCCGTCCATACCACTGCCTAAAATCAGTTCGCGTTCTTCGGCAATGGCATGGGCTGTCACGGCAATTATCGGCGTGTTGCGGTTCATCGAGCCTTGGCGAATTTGCTTCGTGGCGCTAATGCCATCTGTGCCAGGCATTTGGATATCCATAAAGATCAAGTCGAAGGTGCGAGTCTTCGCCTGTTTAACTGCCTCATCACCGCTGTTGACGGCAACCACAGTCGTCACTAATTCGCTGAGTAAAGTATCAATTAGTTTTAAGTTGGCAAAGTTATCATCTACCGCTAGCACGGTTAAGGATTGGCGAGCTACCGGTGTGGATATTGTCGCAGGGGCTATGATGTCGTACTCCATCGGTGGATAGAGTAAGTTGCGCGCAAGCTGATGCTCACTGACGGGCAGAGACAACACCACATCGGCATTCGGGCGAATAAATTGGGTTAAGGCATCCTGTTCTTGACAATCGTATAGCACTATAAGGCAATCTGTTTTGGTCTTCGCTAAGTTTAGTGTACTTACCAGTTGTGCTGAATCGCTAAACCCATGGCAACTCAAGAGAACATAGTCGTATGGCGCTTCAGCCGTGGTGAGCGTAGTCAACAAGCTTGGGATATGCTGATGATGGGTGACTTTTGTATCCCATTGATTCAATTGGCGGCTTAATACTGCGTGGGTGAGTACTCGCGGTTCGTAAAACAGTATAGTTTTGTCTTTGAGTTTTTCGAGCGGCAGTGAGTCACCGATTTGGAATTGACCTAAGCCGAGCGGCAAACTGAACCAGAAGTTTGAGCCTTTTTCTGGGGATGAAGTAAAGCCGATTTGGCCGCCCATTTGATTCACTAAACGTTTAGTGATCACTAAACCTAAGCCGGTGCCACCAAAGCGGCGCGAAATCGACGAGTCTGCTTGGCCAAAGGCTTGGAATAAAAAGTCCTGTTGGCTTTCATCGATACCAATACCTGTGTCGACCACATCACAGCGCAGTACCACTTGTTCATCCGATTGGCTCTGCAGTTCGATTTTGACCATCACGCTGCCAGAGTCAGTGAATTTAATCGCGTTACCAACCAAGTTATTGATGATTTGGCATACGCGCATGGCATCGCCATTGACATTGTCGGGCACGTTGGGGGCGATATCGACGACGAGTTCTAGGCCTTTGGCCTGGGCGCTGCCCGAGATTAAGGTAATCGTATCGCTTATGGTTTCCCTAAGGCCGAAGGGCATGTTTTCTAACACCATTTTACCGGCTTCGAGTTTAGAAAAATCGAGAATGTCGTTGATGATACCCAGCAGGTTAGTGGCGCTGCGTTCTATGGTCTTGATGTAATCGACTTGGCTCGAATGCAATGGTGTTTTGACTAATTGCCGCGCAAAACCGATAACGCCATTAAGCGGCGTACGTAACTCGTGGGACATATTCGCTAAGAATTCTGATTTAATTCGGCTGGCTTCTAGGGCGCGTTTTTTAGCTAAATCTAACTCGACGTTTTGGATTTCAATCTGCTCTAAGGTTTCCCGCAGATCCGACGTTGCTTGGTCGATATTTTGCTGCATCTCATCATGGTATTCCGATAGCGACCCCGCCATGGCATTGATACCGCGTTTGAGTAAGTCCAGCTCACCAATCAAGTTGCCATCTAAGCGGGCGTCCAATTTACCTTCACGGATTTTAGCGACGACGCGCACCATTTCAGTAATGGGCTGAGTGACGTTTTTCACTAGCCGGAAAGTAAATAGCAGGTTTAACTGCACGCCGATCAACACGATAATAAAGGCGGCGACTGCGGCTCTATGTTGCTCTAACAAGGCGCGTTCTTTATTGATTATTATCGAGATATAACCTAAAAGATGACCATCGTCTGTCTGGATATCGTAATTAGCGGGAGCAGCAATGGGGCCTGTGGCAAAAATGGGCGTCCGTAAAATAAGGCTGTCGTCCACATGTTCAATTTCGGTTTTATGCAGCGTGTTGAGGGCTTCTTTGTAGCGCATAATCTCAAAGTCTTTGTGATAGTGGGAGGTCACAAAGAGTTGATTATTTGCATCGAAAATCGCGATGGATTTTACTAAGGTGGATTTGTTGAGCTGTGCCGCCGCGAGTAAGCGTTTGGTCGCCTCGCGATCATTCGCCACTAAGCCGATCTCACTGGCAATCGACAGGGGCTCGATAATATTGCTGCCCTGTTCGACGAGCGTATCTTCGAGCTCATAAAAACGGTTTATGGTAAAGTAGCTGCCCAGAAGGATACCGACCAAGATTGTTGGCGCGAGCGCCAGCACAAGAACCCAAGAACGTAGGCTGTATTTGGTCATGTTGTTGACAGGGTTCATAGCAGCGGCGGTGTTTCCTGTGACAGAGACTAAGATAATTTTATAAGACTGCCAGAAAGAGGGCGGTCTTTGCCAGTATTTTATTGATTTAGAGGCCGAAATGGCGCAATTTTTTAAAGCAAAACCAAATAGTTCCAAACAGTTGTCGGCTAAGTTATCGCTGAGCGTAGAACAGCTCGATCACTTAGGTGCTGGTATAGCACAACATCAAGGTAAAGTCGTGTTTATCCCTGGAGCTTTGCCCGATGAAACCGTGACGGTACAGCTCACCGAGCAAAAGAAAAATTATGCCCGTGCCAAGTTGATTAAAGTCGATTCATCAAGTCCTGAGCGCGTCGAGCCCGAGTGTCCACACTACCACACCTGCGGCGGCTGCGACTTACAGCATATGTCATTATCGGGTCAGCGTGAGCATAAAGAAGCCGCGTTGCTGGATATTATGGCTAAGTTTGCTGGCACTGAAGGCGGCTCGTTATCGCCCGCACTCACGGGGGAAGGTTGGCATTATCGTCGCCGCGCCCGTCTTGCAACTTTATTTGATAAAAATACCAAACATTTAAGCTTGGGTTTTCGTGCCGCCAGTAGCAGCAATGTGGTGCCTATCAGCCAGTGTCAGGTGTTAGCTAAGCCGTTATCGGACTTGATCGTCCCCTTTGCTAAGTTGCTGAACCAATTGTCAGCTAAAGCCAGCTTAGGCCATCTTGAGTTGATTGCCGCTGATAATGGTCATTTCGCAGTGCTGCGGATCACTAAGGCGTTAAACGATAAAGATCTCGCTAAGTTGTCCGTCTTTGCCGAGCAGCATCAGATCCATATTTGTCTGCAGGACAACGAAGGCCAATTCCAAGGCGTCGGTGCTGAGTTAGTGTTACCGGTTTATCAACTGTTAGATGAAAATGCGCAGTCAGATGCGGTGAGCTTAAGTTTCACCCCAGGTAACTTTGTGCAAGTGAACGGACAGATTAACAAGGCGATGGTCGCTCAAGCGATGGATTGGTTAGCGCCAGCGCCAGATGAGCGCATTTTGGATTTGTTCTGCGGCATGGGTAATTTCAGTTTGCCCTTAGCGAAAATGGGCGCTGATGTGATTGGCGTCGAAGGGGTTGCCGAAATGGTGACTCAGGCACGGGTGAACGCGAAAGCTAACAATCTGGATAAACTGACCTTTTACCACGGCGATTTAAGTGCGGATTTATCCCTTGAGCCTTGGATGGGCAAGATTGATAAATTACTGCTCGATCCCGCTCGTGCGGGGGCATTTGAAAGCTTGCAATGGCTAAAGAAAATGAAGCCGCGCAAAGTCGTGTATGTTTCGTGTAATCCTGCGAGCTTGGCTCGCGATAGCGCTGTACTGTTAGAGCGCGGTTACCGATTACAGCAATTGGGACTTATCGACATGTTCCCACAAACACACCATATCGAAGCCATGGCACTGTTTGAATTAACCAAGTAATTTGCGCTGGCAAAGTAAGCAAAGCGTTTGAATAACGTAAAAAATGTGATTATTACGTCGGTTGGGTTTGACAAGTTCGCGCCAATGCTGAAGATAGGAGAGCTGAAGTGGTGCCCACTTTCTCTCTGAGCACGGATAAGGAAATAAATTAGATGGTCTCTGTTCGCGAAGCGCACTTTAATGATCCCGATTTTCACTTAGAAGATTGGGTAGCTCGCTATGTTGGTCATGCCGATGAAGCGCAGATGCTGCTCTCTTTGATAGGGCAGATTGACGCCTTACCCGCCAAGAGTCCTGCGGCGAAGAGAGAACTGCTCGAACGTGCTCGAGAGATGATTGAAATCCTCGCACCGCTAAACATGGATATTGAAACCCTGCAGGCGGCAATTTTGTTTGTGGTGCTCGATGCAGGGTTACTGACCGAAGAAGCCATCCAAGAGAAATTTGGTGAACCGCTGGCGCGTTTAGTCGCGAGTGTCGTGACCATGAACGCCATCGGCGCCTTGAAAATCAATCCTAATAGTCGTTCAACCGAGCCGCAAATCGACAATATCCGCCGCATGTTATTGGCTATGGTTGAAGATGTGCGCGCTGTGGTGATTAAGCTTGCCGAGCGTGTGTGTTTACTACGGGCGGTGAAAAATGCCGACGAAGAAACTCGCGTGCTGCTGGCCCGTGAAATTGCCGATATTTACGCGCCGCTGGCTAACCGTTTAGGGATTGGACAATTGAAGTGGGAGCTGGAAGATATTTCTTTCCGCTATCTGCATCCTGATACCTATAAAGACATTGCTAAGCAATTAGATGGCAAACGACTGGATCGTGAAGTTTTTATCGACAAGTTTGTCAGCCAGTTGCAACAAAGATTAGATGAAGATCAAATTCGCGCTAAGGTCTATGGCCGGCCGAAACATATCTACAGTATTTGGCGCAAGATGAAGGGTAAGCACCTCAAATTTGATGAGTTGTTTGACGTGCGCGCCGTGCGTATCGTGACTGAGCGTTTGCAGGATTGTTATGGTGCATTAGGTGTGGTGCATACGCTTTGGCACCATATTCCACGGGAATTTGACGACTATGTCGCTAACCCTAAGCCTAAC
The DNA here is from genome assembly GCF_015767295.1 of Shewanella sp. DW31. Lineage (NCBI taxonomy): Bacteria > Pseudomonadati > Pseudomonadota > Gammaproteobacteria > Alteromonadales > Shewanellaceae > Shewanella > Shewanella sp. DW31. Next base: position 29,691 of record NZ_JADWMP020000011.1, on the reverse strand, counting down.
GGGTATCAATCGATTCATACCGTGGTGGTGGGGCCTGAGGGCAAAACCGTTGAAATTCAAATTCGTACCCAAGACATGCATGAAGATGCTGAACTCGGTGTGGCCGCGCACTGGAAATACAAAGAAGGCAATCATTCCGGTAAGCAAAGCGGCTACGAAGAAAAAATTAACTGGCTACGTAAAATTCTGCAATGGCAGGAAGACGTGGTCGAAAGTGGCAACTTGGTTGAAGAAGTCCGCAGCCAAGTGTTTGAAGACAGGGTCTATGTGTTCACCCCAAGCGGTGAAGTCGTCGACTTGCCACTGGGCTCAACCGTGCTCGACTTTGCCTATTACATTCACTCCCAAGTGGGACATAAATGTATTGGTGCTAAGGTCGATGGCCGTATTGTACCGTTTACCTATCAGGTTGAAACGGGTGAGCGTATCGAGATCATCACCTCGAAACAGCCCAATCCTAAGCGCGACTGGCTTAACCCTAACTTAGGTTATATCCGTACCTCGCGGGCGCGTTCTAAAATCCAGCATTGGTTTAAGCAGCAGGACAGAGACAAGAATATTGTCGCCGGCAAAGAAATGCTCGAATCCGAACTGGCGCGGGTGAGCCTTAAAATTAAAGACGCGGCCATTGCGGTCGAGCGCTTTAATATGGCGAGTATGGATGACTTACTGGCGGCAATTGGCGGCGGTGATGTGCGTCTGCATCAAGTGGTTAACCATATTCAAAGCCGTTTGCGACTCGATGAAGTGTCAGAGGAAGATGCGGTCGAAGAATTAGTTAAGAAAGGCCAACATAAGCCGACTTCCAGTGGCCGTGGTCAGGTTGAAGTCAACGGTGTGGGTAATTTGCTTAACCATATCGCCCGTTGTTGTCAGCCTGTTCCCGGTGATGAGATCTTAGGTTTTATCACTAAGGGCCGCGGAATTTCTGTGCATCGCGCCGATTGTGAACAAGTGAAAGAGCTGATGCGGGTTCACCCTGAGCGCGGTGTCGATGTGGTCTGGGGCGAAAATTACTCCGGCGGTTATCGAATGCGTCTGCGGGTATTAGCCCACGATCGCAGTGGCTTATTGCGTGACTTAACCTCAGTGCTGGCGGCCGAAAAATCCAATGTACTGGCCATGAGTTCGTCATCGGACACTAAAAATCAGACCGCCGCGATTGAGTTGGAACTGGAGCTTTATAACCTCGATGGTTTATCGCGGGTGTTATCTAAACTGACCCAAGTCGATAGTGTGATCGAGGCAAGACGACTTTAAGGCTAGCAACGCCTTTCGAAGCGAGCGATATCTAGAAGCCATCTAGAAGCAAGAGATAAAGGATTGGGGCGGTAGGGAGGCTGTTCATCGTTCTGAGCAATGGTTTGCCATGGCATTTGCTCCCCAACGCGCAGCCAGTCCATCCGTGGATGCTCGACCGCCCCGTCCATGGGGCGGACGGTCGTCTCGCCAATCACCATGGCTCACCTTTCAAGTATTAGTGTAACCCGTAGGTTCAAAAACTAAGTCATAAGTATTCTGTTAAATTGTTCAACCTGATTAGACTTGAGCGAAGTCATTCGATTGAACATAAGAAACTTTTGGATATTTTCGTGTTACTACGAGATGGAGAGCCCTCTCTTTCAGATAACTTTTTCTACTCCAAACCACGCGAGTCGCCTACAAATAGCAGATCAAATTCACTAACCCACTACAATTACGAACTAAGAGTTTCAGGCTGGCATAAGGACATTGTCTTTTCTAACCAGTTTAAAAACTCCAATTCATTGCTTCCCAGTCTTTCTGTGTGGCTGAGCAGTACATAACGATGTCCAGATTGAGTAAATCCAAATGGAGCCACCAGTCTCCCGTTTTTCAAGTCATCGATTATCAGAGGATATGACCCTATAGCAGCCCCTAAACCGTCAACTGCCGCCTGTAAGCAGAAATAAAAATGCTCAAAGGATTTAGACTTATTGATATTAAAGGCATGTGTTGAACGTGATGACCAATCTGACCATGCAGAAGGTCTCGTTTCACTATGAAGCAAAACGATATCATCTAAGTTGTGCTGAGCTTTGTTCCAATATTCAGGCGAAAAAACAGGGCCAACCCACTCATTGACTAAGTTGTGTGTCGTATATTCTGGGCTAATATCGAAGTCATCACGCCGGATGGCTAAAGATAATCCTGTTTCACATAAATCCACAGGCCCTCCTGCTGTTGATAGTCGAACATCAATACCCGTAAGCTGGAAAAAACTGGCCAGCCGAGGCATCAGCCAGCGCATAGTTAATGTGGGCTCACAGGAAACTTCAAGATGCTTATTGCTTTCCCTCGTTAGCTTCTTAACTCCATTATCTAGAGCATTAAACGCAATATCAGTGTACAGCTTGAGTAGCTCACCTTCTTGCGTGAGACACATTCCTCTACCTTGTTTGTAAAACAGTAACTTCGACAAATGGCTCTCTAGCAATTTAATTTGCTTACTCACTGCTCCGTGAGTGATATGAAGTCTTTCTGCTGCCTTACTGTAACTCGATGACTCTGCCGTAATATGAAATACATAGAATGCTTTTAAATGTCTCATCTGTGACTTTTTCTCACATTTAGGATGCCTTTTTTTCGATTATAACTTACCAATAAATCTATACAATTATTTTAAAATCATGAACAGTTAGGATAGAAAATGGAGTTAATAAGTTTTGCAGTATTTGGGCTTTTAATCGTAGTAAGCCCTGGTGCTGACTTTGTTTTAGTATTTAAAAACAGTGCAATTTTTGGCAGAAAAGCGGGCATATTAACGGCTCTTGGGATAGGGATTGGTGTTTGTGTGCATATTACCTATTCAGTGATAGGGATTAGTCACTTAGTTTCTCAGAATGCGGTTTTATTTAGCATAGTGAAGTACATTGGTGCGGCGTATTTAATTTATCTCGGTGTAACAGGGTTAGTCAGTTCTAAGTTGAAATTAGACTATGAAAACTCAACAGACCAACCCACACATACTCGAAAGTACATATTTCAAGGTTTTTTGTGTAATGTATTGAATCCTAAAACAATGCTTTTCTTTCTAAGCGTCTTTAGCCAACTAATCTCAGCCAATAATGAAGGTATGTCTTTCGTTATTAGCTATGGCGTTTACATTGCACTTCTACATATGGCTTGGTTTTGTATAGTCGCTTACCTAGTCACATCTGTACAAGCGAGTCACATAATTCAAAAGTTTGGTCATAGAATTAATCAGGCGTGTGGTTTGGGTCTAATTGCTTTTGGTGCAACATTATCAATAAAAGCCTAAATTCCAACTCTCACATAATAAGTAAGTATTGTACTGGTACGCTAAATTTAGTCACTTAGATAGAGGTGTAATCTGTCTTTACTTCCATATTTTTGGAATGACTAAATGTAAGTCAAATTATCCTCTGCGCGCTGAGTGATTAATCGGTCATAGCTCACAATGATGCAATAGCTTTTTAGCTAAACGAGCAGCGAGAGGGTTAGTTAAGATTGGCATTGTTGCACCAGTGACCTACTAAAACATGTTTTAGTAGAGCCCTCAGGGATGCTTCTTTTAAAATAAATAGGCGGCGAGTCACTGGGGCACAATGACAATAAATATCGCGCAACAGGTAATACAACGAGCTTTGGGAAAAGATGTGTAATCGGCTATTACAAGCCGACTCTAGGAGAACTAACTCGAAAACATATTGCTGCTCCTGCTTTTCCCTATCCCAAGTTCAGGTTAATCCACAAAGCCATGTTAATTGATCATGAATATGGCTCATGTTGTATGTGAAATAAAACCGTTTTTGTTCATGTGCCGAACCACGTATAAATGACTCCAAGCGAAATATTAGACAAGCTTGAAGTTGCACCCTAGCTAAGCCATCAGGACTTAAGTCATCGGCACTTAAGTTAAATAGAACCTCAGACAGAACTCGAATAATGTCTATCAGAGTAGGGTCGAGAAGCTAGAAGAGCAGGGCATAAACTCAGGTTTGAAATCAGACAACGGGATACTGGATCACTATGAATAAGCATTTTACATTTACGATTAACAGCATTTGTCTTGATGAAAATTATCATCCCTCAGACAAGACGCGTATCACCACCAACTTTGCTAATTTGGCCAGAGGCAGTCATCGCCAAGCGAACTTACGCAACGCGTTAAAGATGATTGACAACAGTTTTAATGCCTTAGCGCATTGGGATAACCCCAAAGGTGATCGTTATACTGTCGAACTCGAAATTATCTCCGTTAATCTGGATATTGACGGCAGTGGTCAAACCTTCCCATCGATTGAAGTTTTGAAAACCAATATTGTTGATCATAAAACTAATAAGCGTATTGAAGGTATTGTCGGCAATAACTTTTCATCTTACGTACGCGATTATGACTTTAGCATATTACTGGCAGAACATAATAAGGGCCAAGCCAAATTTAGTATTCCAGATGATTTTGGTGGTCTACATGGCAAGCTCTTTCAGTCTTTTGTTAATTCTGATGCTTACAAACAGAATTTTAATAAGCCACCGGTTATCTGTCTCAGTGTTTCGGATAATAAAATCTACCATAGAATTGAGAATCAGCATCCCGTATTAGGGGTTGAATATCAGCCAAATGAATCGTCTTTAACTGAGCAATATTTCAAAAAAATGGGCTTACAGGTGCGTTATTTTATGCCACCAAATAGCGTGGCGCCTTTAGCTTTTTATTTCGTTGGTGATTTACTCAATGATTACACCCATCTTGAGTTGATAAGCACCATCAGCACTATGGGAACTTTTCAAAAAATCTATCGCCCTGAGATTTATAATGCCAATGCTGTTGCAGGGAAATGCTATCAACCTAATTTGAAAAACTTGGATCATTCACTGACTCAAATTGTTTATGATCGAGCAGAACGTAGCCAATTGGCTAATGAGCAAGGCAAATTTGCCGCGGAGTACTTTATCAAGCCCTACCAAACGTTTTTTGAACAATGGTCTGCTAATTACCTTTAGTCGCTCTGCACTTAATCGTCACGCTCAATAATTAACCCAATACGGCATCATTATTATGACAACAAGACTTAATAAAACACCGCTTAACAAAACATTGCTTAACCAAACCCTGTTACCGACTTCAACGGCAGGCAGTTTGCCTAAACCTGTGTGGCTGGCAGAGCCTCAAACACTTTGGTCTCCATGGAAATTGCAAGGAGAGGAATTAATTACCGGTAAACACGATGCACTGCGTTTGTCATTACAGGATCAACAGCTAGCGGGGATTGATATTGTCAGTGATGGCGAGCAAACGCGGCAACATTTTGTCACTACCTTTATTGAGCACCTCAACGGCGTTGATTTTTCAAAACGTAAAATCGTTAAAATTCGTGATCGCTATGATGCGAGCGTGCCCACGGTTGTCGGCCCAGTGAGCCGCCAAAAGTCGGTGTTTGTTGAAGATGCCAAATTTTTACGCAAGCAAACTACGCAACCGATTAAATGGGCCCTACCTGGCCCTATGACCATGATAGATACGCTTTATGATGATCATTATAAAAGCCGCGAAAAGCTCGCTTGGGAATTTGCCAAAATTCTTAATGAGGAAGCCAAAGAATTAGAAGCTGCGGGTGTTGATATTATCCAATTTGATGAGCCTGCCTTTAATGTGTTTTTTGATGAGGTAAACGATTGGGGTATTGCGTGTTTAGAAAGAGCCATTGAAGGGCTTAAGTGCGAAACGGCGGTGCATATTTGTTATGGTTACGGCATTAAAGCCAATACAGATTGGAAAAAAACCTTGGGCTCAGAGTGGCGCCAATATGAAGAAGTGTTTCCTAAACTGCAAAAGTCTAATATCGATATTATCTCGCTAGAATGTCACAACTCCCATGTGCCAATGGAGCTACTTGAACTCATTCGCGGTAAGAAAGTCATGGTCGGCGCGATTGATGTCGCCTCCGACACGATTGAAACCGCAGAGGAAGTGGCTGACACCCTACGAAAAGCCCTTAAATTTGTCGATGCCGACAAGCTTTATCCTTGTACTAACTGCGGCATGACGCCTTTATCCCATCAAGTCGCAAGAGGCAAACTCAACGCCTTGAGTGCAGGTGCAGAGATCGTCAGAAAAGAGCTCTTGGCATTAAGATAAGACGCGTTAAGTGTTGCTGTCTGTTTTACTGCAGCATGTTTTACAGCAGCATAAGTCTAGCTTTGTTGAAAAGGTATCGACGTCGGTATTAAAAAAACGGGATTGGCATTCTGATGCCAATCCCGTTTTCATTTTTAAGCTCATACATTTAGTGCTTAGGTTTATGCATTGTCTTAGCGCTTATTGGCCAAGCTTTGGCGTGCGTGGCGGGATCATGCGCCTGTCACCTGTTGACTCAAATGCACCTGCAAATTTAAGCAGGTTATTATCGTCATACGCACGACCTGCGAAGGTCAAACCGACTGGCATGCCAATATCGGCCATCACGCCCATAGGCACAGTCACAGTTGGTACACCTAAGTGACGAATCGCAAGGTTTCCGTTTGCCACCCAAACTCCGTTGCTCCAAGCGATATCGGCTGAAGCCGGATTCACATGCGCATCGGCAGGGCCGACATCGGCCACGGTTGGGAACAGCACGGCATCAAGCTTTAGCCCGTCCATCCAGTCTTCGAGATCTAGCTTACGCGTCTTCTCTAAGCCACGCAGACCATCGGGAATACTGTCGATCTGGTCATAGGATTTAAGACCACGCTTAGCCATTTTGACGTACTCTTCCATGCCTGCCGCTAAGTCATCTTCACGGTTTGGCAAGGTGCCTAAGTCGTGCGGGAAAATCAAATGCCCAACAACATCAGCAAGTTTGTTGAGTTTAGGGTCATTGTTAGCACGCAGGAATTCATCGAATGCCCAACCCGAGAGTTCCCATAATTCATCATGGAGGAATTGAGGCGAGACGATACCGCGGTTAAACACGGTCGGCGCACCTGGGCGGTCACCTTCGCAATTTGATACCAACGGGAAATCGACTTCAATCACTTCGGCGCCAGCGGCTTCCAAGGCTTTGCGTGCCGCTTCCCATAGATCGATAACCGATTGGCGGGTATGAATACGTTGACCCGTTGGGCCACCGATACCTGGGTTTTCGCTGGTTCCCGCCAATTCATCCTTATTGATGTACATGCGCGGCACACCAAAACGCTTACCTTTGAGCGTGTCGGCTTGAGCGGCAAGCTCCAGATAAGATGCTGGACGGACACTTGATGCTTTAGGGATTTGTACCCAAGGTTGCAGACGCCAGAGATCGCCACGGGTGATAGGATCGTCGGCCACAATCACATCCAACACTTCAAGCATATCGGCCATAGTGCGGGTATAAGGCACGACAACATCCATGGTCGGCGTTAACGGCCAGTTACCGCGCACCGAAATCACGCCCCGTGACGGAGTGTAAGCACACAAACCGTTATTGGACGCAGGACCTCGACCGCTCGACCAAGTTTCTTCAGCAAGACCGAAAGCCGAATAACTTGCCGCCGTGCCTGTGCCCGCCCCATTAGAAGAGCCCGAAGCGAATGGGGCAGTAAGATATTCAGCATTGTATGGGCTTTCAGCGCGGCCATAGTGACCACGCTGCATACCGCCATTGGCCATAGGTGGCATATTGGTTTTGCCTAGGCAAATGGCACCCGCGGCGCGTAGGCGCTCAACGGCGAAGGCATCGTACTGCGCCACTAAATCCTTAAAGGCTGGACTGCCAGACGCCGCTGTCAGTCCCTTCACCAAATAGCTATCCTTAGCGGTGTAAGGAATACCCTCAAGTGGGCTCAGTATTTCACCACGGGCGCGGCGCGCATCTGACGCCTCAGCTTCTTTGAGCGCATCGGGATTGTGTACCACTAACGCATTGAGCTTAGTCTTTGTCGCAGGGCCGTCATACGCCTCAACCCGCGCGAGGAACGATTTAACCAACTCCACTGCGGTGGTGCGGCCAGATTCGAGCGCTGCACGCAGCTCGGCAATAGAAACTTCAGTGACTTCAAACATCTTATGCCCTCCCGCAGAAAGCCAATTGTGGTGTAATAACAGTGACATCAATCGTCATTCTGTTCTCCTTGGGTTACTTTCCAGCAGGGATTTGCTGAGTAATACAATGGATATTGCCGCCACCTAATAAAATCTCACGGGCCGGCACACCCACAATTTCATGCTCTGGGAAGATTTCCTGCAGTTTTTGGGCGGCGATATCATCGGTTGCAGGATCAAGCAACGGGAACACGATGCGATTATTGGTGATTAAAAAGTTCACATAAGAACCCGCTAAACGCTCACCCGCCGTGCGTGGCACGCCAGTGCCTTCGGTCACACCTTTTGATTCTTCTTCGGTGCAATACAGCGGCCCCGGTTGTGGCAATAGATGGATTTTTAACTTACGGCCTTTGGCATCCACGGTATTTTGCAACACCTCTAGCGCCGCTTTTGAGCGTGGATACTGGGGATCTGTCTCATCATCGGTCCAGTGCAGAATGACTTCACCAGGACGGGCAAAACAGCACATATTGTCGATATGACCATCGGTCTCATCCATATACACGCCATCTTGCAACCAGATAAACTGCTTAACATTCAAATAGTCACGCAGTAAGTCTTCAATCTGTTCTTTTGTCAGTTCAGGGTTACGGTTGGCATTGAGTAAACATTCTGCACTCGTCATACAGGTGCCTTCACCATCGACATGGATGGAGCCACCTTCGAGGATCAGCGGCGCGCTGTAACGGGCAAAACCATGCTGCGCAAGCATTTGCTGCGCGACTTGCTCGTCCTTATCCCATGGGAAGTACAAACCACCGTTATGGCCGCCCCAAGCATTAAAACCCCAGTCAACACCACGGCATTCGCCATTATCATTCACAACTACGGTTGGCCCTGTATCGCGAGCCCAGCAATCGTTACTGTCCATTTCAACCAAGGTGACGTGCGATGGCATCACTTTTTGAGCTTCAGCTAAAAAGGCTTTAGGTACACCCATATACACGGGCGTTGCACCACCAATGGCATCGGCCACTTTAGCAAAGGTTGCTTGAGCATAAGCCCCAGCAGAGCGCCAATTATCGGGACGATATGGCCAAATCATCCATACGGCTTGCTGCGCCGCCCATTCGGCGGGCATATAAAAACCATCTTGGGATGGCTTAGTCGTTAACGGCGTGGCATCCACATTCGCGTTTGTCATGAATTTTGTCTCCAGTAATGCTCAAATCTATAAGGGAGTACGCCCCATTTTGGGCGACAGAATAGAAATACACCTAACATAATCAAATAAATCGAATGACCGTATTTATCACGCTGCGCTCATTACGAGCATTTATCACATGCATTCATCACATGTATAGTTAGGCCGAAATTGTTAGGTCTTCACTCAGTGAGTTTTAGCTTCATTGAAATATTGCTGCGTATCTTATCATTTAAGATGGCTTGCGCTAAATACTTGTATGCAGGACATAGATGAGAATTTGTTGGGTCGTTAAATCGTCGATTTATTGCTCTTTGGGTGAATTTCACCACTACATGGCGCGAATGCACTTTTAGTTAAAATAAGACCTATTAAATAAGAACCCTAAGATCTGATCTCAGCATCAAAATAGCGCTTTTATTTTACCTCGCTTATCATCGCGTTATTATAGCCTTTTACTAACAAGCACTGCTGAGGCGTATTCTTTTTGTTCATCCTCAGTATTTAGCCTGTTTTAGCATTTATCTTTAAAGGAGGTAAGCATGACTTCCCACACTGCGCCATTTACTTCATTTTCAACCACGGAACCTTCTACAACGGGATTTTCTATAACAGATGTTGAGCCGCTGCTTAACATTATGGAAAAACTGCGTGATCCGCACACGGGTTGCCCGTGGGATAAAGCACAAACCTTTCAAACCATAGTGCCTTTTACTTTAGAGGAAGCCTATGAAGTTGCCGATACCATAGAGCGTTTAGCCTGGGATGAGTTACCCGATGAACTTGGGGATTTATTATTTCAAATCGTATTTTATTGTCAGCTCGGTAAAGAGCAGGGGCTGTTTGATTTTGCCACAGTGATTGAGAAAATCAGCGACAAGTTGACCCGCCGTCATCCCCATGTGTTTGGCGAACTAAATCCGCAAATAGGCGATAGCGCCCAAGCGATGAAAGCCAATTGGGAGGCGATTAAAGCGACTGAGCGTGAACAAAAGGCCCAGCAAGTGGCGGGTAAAACCCAAACTGATACAGTGGTTTCTGCGTTAGACAATATTCCGAGTACCCAACCTGCGCTGTCGCGCTCAATCAAAATTCAGCAAAGGGTGGCGCGAGTCGGTTTCGATTGGGCCGAACTTGAGCCCGTGGTCGCTAAAATCCACGAAGAAATCGATGAAGTCTTGCATGAAGTGAATCAACCCGAGCAAGATCAAGCGAAAGTGCAGTCCGAAATTGGCGACTTGCTGTTTGCCGTGGTGAATTTAGCTCGACATCTTAAGGTCGATCCAGAACAAGCGTTGCGCCAAGCCAATCTTAAATTTGAACGCCGTTTTCGCGGTGTAGAACAGTTGGCGAGTGACAGCGGTAAAAGCATGGAAGAGCACACATTAATGGAGCTCGATGCCTATTGGGACCAAGTAAAAGCGACAGAGACGAGATAAACGGCAAATTATCCCGATTGGTGTTTGTCGAATCGCGCCGCCTTTGGTATACTACTGCCCCGTCCTAGTGCTTTCTTACAAGCACGTATTTTCAAACTCATTTTCTCAGGTTCAGCATGACTACAAGGTATATCTTCGTTACTGGTGGCGTTGTTTCATCACTAGGTAAAGGCATTGCAGCAGCATCATTAGCTGCAATTTTAGAGGCCCGCGGTCTCAATGTAACCATCATGAAACTGGACCCTTACATTAACGTTGATCCGGGTACCATGAGCCCAACCCAACATGGCGAAGTATTTGTTACTGAAGACGGTGCAGAAACAGATCTCGACTTGGGTCACTACGAGCGTTTCATCCGTACTAAGATGAATCGTCGTAACAACTTCACTACCGGTCGTATTTACGAAGAAGTATTACGTAAAGAACGTCGTGGCGATTATTTGGGCGCAACCATTCAGGTTATCCCACACATCACTAATGCGATTAAAGAAAAAGTATTAGCCGGTGGCGAAGGCCATGATGTGGCTATCGTCGAAATCGGCGGTACTGTGGGTGATATCGAATCCTTGCCGTTCCTAGAGTCTATCCGTCAGCTCGGTGTTGAGCTGGGCCGTGATCGTACTTTGTTCATGCATTTAACCTTAGTGCCTTTCTTAGGTGCAGCAGGCGAAGTGAAAACTAAGCCAACTCAACACTCAGTGAAAGAGCTGCGTTCTATCGGTATTGCACCAGATGTGCTGGTTTGCCGTGGTGATCGTGCGATTCCTGCGAATGAAAAAGCCAAAATTTCGCTGTTCTGTAACGTCGAAGAGCGTGCGGTTATTTCATTAAAAGATGTTGATAGTATTTATAAAATCCCAGCTTTGTTACGTTCACAAGGTTTGGATGACTTAGTGGTTAAGCGTTTCGGTTTAGAATGCCGTGAAGCGGATCTGTCTGAGTGGGAAAATGTGATTTATCAAGAAGCTAATCCAAACGGCGAAGTCGTTATTGGTATGGTGGGTAAATACATTGAACTGCCAGATGCCTATAAGTCAGTTAACGAAGCATTAAAACACGCTGGCCTTAAAAACCGCGTATCTGTGACCATCAAGTACATTGATTCACAAACCGTAGAAGCTAAAGGCGAAGAAGTCTTACAGGGCTTAGACGGTATCTTAGTACCAGGCGGTTTTGGCGAGCGTGGTGTTGAAGGTAAGATACTGGCGGCAAAATTTGCCCGCGAAAACAATCTACCGTATTTCGGTATTTGTTTAGGTATGCAAGTTGCACTGATTGAATTTGCGCGTAATGTTGCAGGTATGGCTGATGCACATTCAACTGAATTCAATAAAGAAACACCATTCCCAGTGGTGGGTTTGATCACTGAATGGATTGACGAAGAAGGTAATGTTGAGCAGCGCCATGAGGCTTCTGACTTAGGTGGCACTATGCGTTTAGGCGCTCAATTGTGTCATTTACTCGAGGGTTCAAAAGCGGCTCAAGCCTACAAAGGCAACAGCTGTGTAGAACGTCACCGTCACCGTTACGAAGTGAACAACAAATACAGAGAGCGTTTAGAGCAAGCTGGCATGATCTTCAGCGGTTTGTCTTCTGATCGTAAACTGGTGGAAATGATCGAATTAAAAGATCACCCATGGTTTGTTGCAGGTCAATTCCATCCTGAATTCACCTCAACGCCGCGCGATGGTCACCCATTGTTCGAAGGGTTTATTGCTGCGGCAAGTGCGCATCAAAAACGTGATCTGAAGTAAGAATATTTAAGGCCGGACCCGCGACAGTGGGGCCGGCCTTTTGTTACACTCATCAGACTTGAAACATAAGAACTTAATACCTCTGGGTATAAACAGCATGCGTATCCGTTGCATCTGTATGGACGCAAACCGTAAATGGAATTTTGTTATTTTCTGCGGTATGTGACTTCCATTTATTCCCATAGGTATTGGTTTTTTCTTTTATCTTTAAACTTAAATCGAGGGTGTTATGGCTAAGATTATTAACGTGATTGGTCGCGAGATTATGGATTCTCGTGGTAACCCAACTGTTGAAGCCGAAGTGCATTTAGAAGGTGGTTTTGTGGGTATGGCAGCGGCGCCTTCTGGCGCATCTACCGGTAGCCGCGAAGCGTTAGAATTACGTGATGGCGATAAAAGCCGTTATTTAGGCAAAGGCGTATTAACGGCTGTTGCCAACGTAAACGGTGTCATCCGCGCTGCATTATTAGGCAAAGATGCGACTGCACAAGCTGAGCTTGATCAAATCATGATCGACTTAGATGGCACAGAAAACAAAGACAAGTTAGGCGCAAACGCGATTCTGGCTGTGTCTTTAGCGGCTGCTAAAGCAGCAGCAGCATCTAAAGGTATTCCTTTATACGCGCATATCGCTGAATTAAACGGTACACCAGGCCAATATTCTATGCCTGTGCCTATGATGAATATCTTAAACGGTGGCGAGCACGCGGATAACAACGTTGATATCCAAGAATTCATGGTGCAACCTGTTGGCGCGAAAACCTTCCGTGAAGCACTGCGCATGGGCGCTGAAATCTTCCATACGCTGAAAAAAGTATTGCACGACAAAGGCCTAAGCACTTCTGTGGGTGACGAAGGTGGTTTTGCACCTAACTTAGCGTCAAACGCTGATGCGTTAGCCATTATCAAAGAAGCGGTTGAACTGGCTGGCTACAAGTTAGGTACTGATGTCACGTTAGCGCTGGATTGCGCTGCATCTGAATTCTACAAAGACGGCAAATACGATTTAGCGGGCGAAGGCAAAGTCTTCGACTCGAACGGTTTCTCTGATTTCTTAAAATCATTGGCTGACCAATACCCAATCGTGTCTATCGAAGACGGCTTAGACGAATCAGATTGGGATGGTTGGGCTTACCAAACTCAAATTATGGGCGATAAGATCCAATTAGTGGGCGACGATTTATTCGTTACTAACACTAAAATCTTAACCCGTGGTATTGAAAACGGTATTGCTAACTCAATCCTTATCAAGTTTAACCAAATTGGTTCATTGACTGAGACTTTAGCGGCTATTCGTATGGCGAAAGAAGCGGGTTATACCGCCGTGATTTCACATCGTAGTGGTGAGACTGAAGATTCAACTATTGCTGACTTAGCCGTAGGTACTGCTGCTGGCCAAATCAAAACCGGTTCACTGTGTCGTTCTGACCGTGTTGCTAAATACAACCAATTGCTGCGTATAGAAGAGCAATTAGGTGAAAAAGCGCCATACCGTGGTTTGAAAGAGATCAAAGGTCAGGCGTAATTTAATATTTGATGTAAAAAGGCCACCACTTGGTGGCCTTTTTTGTTGTACTATCTGCTGTATATTTTTTTAATCCAAGATACTGACGCTAATTCCTCCATGAAATTTTTTGTCATTGCACTCATAGTGCTACTCGGTGTACTGCAATTCCGTCTTTGGTCGGGAGGTAATAGCCTTCCTGAATATTTCGTCCTGCAAAAACAAATTGCCGCCCAGCAAGAAGGTAACGCCAAACTCAATGAGCGTAACCAAGTGCTGAAGGAAGAAATCATCGATCTGAAAAGTGGTACAGAAGCCATCGAAGAGCGCGCACGTAACGAACTTGGCATGGTTAAAGAAGGCGAGACCTTCTATCGCGTCGTGGGTGGTGAGCGCTCGGTATCGAGTCCATCTCAGTAATATGGAGTTAGGATGACAGAGCTAGGACATTTAGATCTTGGATTAAATGAACAATCCAATTCCGATAGTCAATCTGATCTGGTAACACAAATTGAATTGCAGCGCCAAGCTGAGCATGTCACTCAAGCTGTGGTTGCCATTGTTCCCGCCGCAGGCATAGGTAGCCGTATGGGCGCCGACAGACCTAAGCAATATCTTGAGGTGTGCGGCCAGAGTATTCTTGCCCATACTTTAGATAAGCTCTTGTCCCATCCGCACATTTCTCAAGTGATCGTTGCCTTACATTCGAACGATACTATCTTCGATACCTTGCCACAGGCCGTGCACCCCAAATTGATTACAGTATTAGGTGGCGGTGAGCGCGCTGATTCTGTGTTGGCGGCGCTGCAAATTGCGCCCGAGCACAGTTGGGCCTTAGTGCATGATGCGGCAAGACCTTGTTTAACCGAGACGGATATCGACAAGTTACTCGCATCCAGAGTGCAATTCCCCCAAGGTGCTATTTTGGCTATGCCTGTGCGCGATACCATGAAGCGAGCGAATAAACAGGGTGAAATCAGTGCCACTGTGTGTCGCGATAATTTATGGCATGCATTGACGCCGCAGTTATTTCCAGCGCAGCAATTAAAAAATTACCTCAATGCGGCTCTGGCTGCAGGTGCGGTAGTCACAGATGAGGCTTCGGCGATGGAATGGGCGGGGATATCACCCGGACTCGTTTCGGGCCGTGCTGATAATATAAAAGTAACGCATCCCGACGATTTAGGGCTAGCCGAACTGTTTTTGATGCGTGCCGTTAAATAGTCATAATCAAAGTAAAATAATACGTTAGGAATATTAAATGAAAATCCGTATCGGCCATGGTTTCGATGTGCATAAATTTGGTGTGGCGCGGCCACTTATCCTTTGTGGCGTGGAAGTACCCTATGAAACAGGCCTAGTCGCACATTCAGATGGTGATGTGGTACTGCATGCGATTTCCGATGCCATCCTCGGTGCTTTAGCGCTCGGTGACATAGGAAAACATTTCCCCGACACAGATGCCGCCTATAAGGGTGCCGATAGCCGCGTATTGCTGCGTCATTGCTATGCTTTAGCGAGAGCGAAAGGCTTTGTGCTAGGCAATCTTGACGTCACTATCATAGCCCAAGCTCCTAAAATGGCACCGCACATAGAGGCAATGCGCCAGATATTAGCCGCCGATTTAACCGCGGAACTTGACGATATTAATGTCAAAGCGACCACGACTGAACAGCTTGGATTTACCGGGCGTAAAGAAGGTATTGCGGTAGAAGCCGTGGTACTTATGGCCCGCAAACACGATTAACTTAAGAGTAAAAAAGTCCCATGAGCGAATTACATTATCTGTATGGTAAGCCTTTAGGTACAGCAGATCTAAGAACCCAAAATAGCGATTTTATCGTGAAAGAGATTTTGCCTTTTAGCCCGACGGGTGAAGGTGAACATCATATGCTGCATGTACGCAAAGAAGGGCTAAATACAGTACAAGTCGCTGAAATGATTGCTAAGTTCGCTAAGGTGCATCCGAAGGAGGTCACCTACGCTGGGCAAAAAGATAAAAATGCCATCACAGAACAATGGTTCGGTGTGCGTATTCCTGGTAAAGAAACGCCTGCTTGGAAGGAGCTCAATAGCGAGCGTTTGACTATATTGTCGAGCAGCCGTCACAGCAAGAAACTGCGAATTGGTGCCTTAGTCGGTAACCGCTTTATTCTTACCCTGAGAAATGTCACCCAAGTGGAAGACATTATCAGTCGTATCGAAAAGGTCGCTCAAGTGGGTGTGCCCAATTACTTTGGTGAGCAGCGCTTTGGTCACGATGGTAAAAACTTAGTGTTTGGTCGCCAAATGATGGCGGGTAAAAAAGTGAAAGACAGAAATAAGCGCAGCATGTATTTGTCTGCCGTGCGCTCAAATCTGTTTAACACTGTGGTGTCGTACCGTTTAGCCAACCATGGCACTAAGCCTTTAGCGGGTGATTGTGTGATGTTAGCGGGCAGCAAAAGCTTCTTCGTGACGCCTGAATGGGATCTCATCGTATTGAAGCGTCTGATTGAAAAAGACATTCAACTCTCTGCACCATTGTGGGGGCGCGGCATGATGCTACCCCAAGGTGAAGCTGCTGCGGTGGAAACCTTAGCCATGAGTGAGTTAGCTGACGATTGCTATGGTTTAGAGCACGCCGGATTAGAGCAAGAACGCCGTCCGTTATTGCTTGAGCCCCAAGGCCTTAAATACGAACAAACCGCCGATGGCTTAGTGCTGGAGTTTGTGTTGCCTGCGGGCAGTTTTGCAACATCGTTATTGAGAGAGTTAGTTAATTATCAAGATGTTAAAGAGCAGCAATGGCAAGCGACATTGGTGCAGGAGCCTGAGGTAATTAACGCTAACGTAGTGGCTAACACTGATACTGTTAAGACTGAAGCAGAGTCATGATCCGTATCCTTGTTAGCAATGACGATGGGATTAATGCTCCAGGTATCAAAGCCTTATCTGAGGCTTTGGCTGAAATAGCGACTGTGCTGACTGTGGGGCCGGATCGAAATTGCTCTGGTGCGAGCAACTCATTAACCTTGACTAATCCATTAAGAATTAATAGGTTAGATAATGGCTATATTTCCGTTCACGGTACACCGACAGATTGCGTTCATTTGGCTATCCGAGAATTATGTGATGGCGAACCTGATATGGTGGTGTCTGGCATCAATGCGGGGGCAAATATGGGTGATGACACCTTATATTCGGGGACAGTTGCCGCCGCGATGGAAGGACGCTTTTTAGGTTTTCCTGCAATAGCGATTTCGCTTAATGGCCGTAAATTCGAACATTATCAATCGGCTGCTGTTTATGCTCGGCGGATAGTTCAAGGTTTGTTGGCCCAGCCTTTGGCAAAAGATCAGATCTTAAATGTGAATGTGCCTGACTTGCCACTTGATCAAATTAAAGGGATCAAAGTGACTCGCCTCGGTGCTCGTCATAAGGCCGAAGGCATAGTACGAACGCAAGATCCTGCCGGACGTGAAATCTTCTGGCTTGGTCCACCGGGACAAGAGCAGGATGCCACAGAGGGCACTGATTTTCATGCTATCGCCAATGGCTATGTTTCAATTACGCCCTTGACGGTTGATTTAACCGCCTACGGACAACTAACGGCATTGCAAAATTGGGTAGATAAAATATGACTCGAGTTGCCTTAACATCGGCGGTGAATTTAGCTAAAAAGCTTCAAGATGCGGGGATCCGTAATCAAGCCGTGTTAAAGGCGATATCGCATACGCCGCGAGAAATGTTTCTCGATAATGCGCTAGCCCATAAAGCTTATGAAAATACGGCTTTGCCAATTGGACAAGGGCAAACCATTTCGCAGCCTTATATCGTTGCCCGTATGAGCGAACTCTTACTGCACAAGATGCCACAGCGGGTGTTAGAAGTGGGGACTGGATCGGGCTATCAGGCAGCCATTTTGGCTCAATTGGTGCCTCAGCTTTGTACTATCGAACGGATCAAAGGTCTACAAATTCAAGCAAGACAGCGTTTAAAACGATTAGATTTGCATAATGTGTCGTTTAAATATGGCGATGGTTGGTTGGGATGGGCTAATCGTAGTCCGTTCGATGCCATTATGGTGACTGCGGCGGCGGCGACTATACCAGAAGCTTTATTGTCTCAGTTGGCTGATGGAGGGGTGTTAGTCTTACCTGTGGGAGAGGATACTCAACAATTGATGCGTATTACGCGCACTGCTGACCGCTTTAGTTCTGAAACCATTGAAACGGTTAAATTTGTACCTTTAATTAATGGAGAGTTAGCTTAACCTTGTGTTGTGCTACTGTGTTAAGCGAAGTGCTTGTTTTGCACAGAAGGCGTCATTTTCTCATCATAAACAGTAATACAACCTTACCAAGGAGTTTTTTATTGTTGAATGCGGGTTTACTCTTAAACCTTTGCTTTATATTTCTGCTTGTAGGCTGTAGCTTTCAGGCCAGCAGACCCGCACCCGTCGAAAATATTTCCCATAGTTACTCTAAAAATAGCAAAGGCCACATTAAATCGAATTCATATAAAGTTAAAAAAGGTGACACTCTCTACTCTATTTCTTGGGCTGCAGGGAAAGACTTTTCTGAAATAGCTAAACTTAATCAATTAGATAACCCTTATACAATTTACCCTGGACAGATTTTATATTTAACTAATGCTAAATCTAGTAACCAATCAAAATCTACGACTTTAGATGGAAATATAACGGATAATTTAGATGCTAACTCAAGTAAAAGTGATAAAAAACAATTAGATGATAAGGTTTATCAGTCTAATGCTAAGTCAAGTGACGATCTGAAAAAAACACTTGATCAGAAAGCTAAGCCCGCGTACCTTGTAACAAGTTCCCAACAAGATGTTAACCAACTAATGATTCCACCCACCTCAACACTGCCAGCCAGTGTGAGTCAGTGGCAGTGGCCAGTAAGAGGAAAGTTAATCGGAACTTATTCTGCCAATGAGCAGGGAAATAAAGGTATTAAGATCGCGGGAAATCGGGGAGATATCATCAAAGCTGCTGCAGATGGGCGGGTGGTATACGCAGGAAGTGCTCTTAGGGGTTACGGTAATTTAGTGATTATTAAACATAGTGACGATTACCTTAGTGCTTATGCTCATACGGATAAGATCTTAGTCAAAGAAAAGCAACATGTCCTCGCAGGGCAGACAGTTGCAAAAATGGGCAATACAGGTGCCAATCGGGTAATGTTACATTTTGAAATTCGTTACCATGGACAGTCTGTAAACCCACTTACTTATTTACCTAAACAATGATTGTTTGGGGCCTTGTTGGCAAATGGAGGATAGGAAATTGCACTAATTCAGCAGTTTAATTAGGTTTGGGAGATTTGATCATGAGCCGCATAAATAGCACTGCCGCAGAAGCACTAGTAGATTTTTCCGTAGAAACCGTAGACTTTGATCTTGAAAAAGAAGAAGTTGCCACCGATCTAGTCCAAGAGCTAGGAATAGAACAACAGGTCCAAGATGACCTTCAAAAAAATCTTGATGCCACTCAACTTTATCTAGGTGAGATTGGTTTTTCCCCACTGCTTAGCGCAGAAGAAGAAGTTTACTTTTCCCGTAAGGCCTTAAAAGGTTGTGCAAAATCCCGTAATCGCATGATCGAAAGTAATTTACGTCTCGTCGTAAAAATTGCACGTCGTTACAATAACCGCGGCTTAGCACTGCTTGATCTTATCGAAGAGGGTAATTTAGGTTTAATTCGTGCCGTAGAAAAGTTTGACCCAGAAAGAGGTTTTCGTTTTTCAACCTATGCGACTTGGTGGATCAGACAGACGATTGAACGCGCTATCATGAATCAAACTCGTACTATTCGTTTGCCGATTCATGTTGTTAAAGAACTCAACGTATACTTGCGTACTGCCCGCGAGTTAGCACAAAAACTGGATCATGAACCTACAGCTGAAGAAATTGCTGAAAAACTGCAAGTTTCTAGCTCTGATGTGAGCCGCATGCTTAAGCTGAATGAAAAAATTACCTCTGTTGATACGCCTTTGGGGGGCGATAACGAGAAAGCATTATTAGATGTACTGGCCGATGATGATAGTGTTGGCCCTGACTATAAAGTGCAAGATGAAGACATCTCTAACTCGGTGGTGAAATGGCTTAACGAGTTGAACACAAAACAAAGAGAAGTATTAGCCCGTCGTTTTGGTTTGTTAGGTTATGAACCTTCTACGCTTGAAGATGTGGGGGCTGAAATTGGTTTAACCCGTGAACGTGTTCGTCAAATCCAAGTGGAAGCATTAAAACGCTTACGTGATTTATTGGGTTCTCAAGGTTTATCTGTTGAAGCTTTATTTAGAAACTAATGTCTGTCTTCTGGTGCCTTTCAGAGAAGCTATCCAGAAAATGCACTTAGTGTGAGATCACGTCATAAAGTAAAACGCCCACTATAGAGTGGGCGTTGTTATTTTTAGGCTTTTATTTAGATCACCTGATGTCTAGCTCAAGCGTTTCAGCTCATAGAGCAAATCAAGCGCTTGTTTTGGCGTTAAGTTATCGGGATTAATGCTACTTAATTTAGTCAAAGCTGGATTTTCAACCGGTTCAGGTAAAGCGAGTAAGCTTTGAATGGGCGTCCTCCTTCCTTCTGGTTGATGATCGCGACTCTCCAATTGTTGCAATTTATGTTTCGCTGCTTTAATCACTTTGTTTGGCACGCCGGCAAGCGCCGCAACTTGTAAGCCGTAGCTTTTACTGGCTGCACCTTCCTGTACCGCATGCATAAAGGCGATTGTATCTTCATGCTCAATGGCATCAAGGTGCACATTGTAAACACCTGCCATTAAGTCAGGTAATTGAGTTAGCTCAAAATAATGGGTGGCGAATAGGGTCATAGCCCCGACTTGCTGGGCTAAATATTCCGCCGCCGACCAAGCTAGCGATAAACCATCATAGGTGGATGTTCCACGGCCGATTTCATCCATTAACACTAAACTACTGGCAGTGGCATTGTGCAGAATGTTGGCAGTTTCAGTCATTTCTACCATAAAGGTTGAGCGGCCAGAGGCCAGATCGTCTGATGCGCCAATACGGGTAAAGATGCGATCAATTGGGCCAATCAGGGCGCGATCTGCTGGCACAAAACAACCAATATGGGCCATCAGCGTAATCAAGGCGACTTGACGCATATAGGTCGATTTACCGCCCATGTTGGGTCCGGTGACAATCAACATACGTCTTTGATTGTGCAAGGTCACTGGGTTAGCGATAAACGGCGTTTGGCTAACACGCTCCACCACTGGATGGCGACCTGCGTCTATTTGTACGCCGATATCTTGGCTCAGCTCTGGACAAGTGTAGCCTAAGGCTTCGGCACGCTCGGCAAAGTTACTCAGTACATCAAGCTCAGCCGCTGCTCTAGCAAAAGCCTGTAATTCATGTAATTTCGGCAGAATAAGATCGAATAACTGTTCCCATAACTGCTTTTCGAGTGCCAGCGCTTTACCTTGGCTCGAGAGGACTTTTTCTTCGTATTCCTTAAGTTCGGGCGTGATATAACGCTCCATATTCTTAAGGGTTTGACGTCGTTGATAATTGAGCGGCACCTGCGAGGATTGCAAGCGGCTCACTTCAATGTAATAGCCGTGTACACGGTTATAGCCGACTTTAAGTGTGTTGATACCTGTACGTTCTTTTTCTCTGGCTTCGAGTTGTACTAAGTAATCACTCGCTCCTTCGCTAAGACCGCGCCATTCATCTAGTTCGCTGTTGTAGCCTTCACGGATCACTCCGCCATCGCGGATAAGCATGGGAGGATTATCGACTATCGCGCGCTCAAGTAGGGCTTGCTCAGCGGGGAACTCACCTAAGTGTTGCCGTAATTGAGTCGTGTGTGGCGCGCTCAGTGTACTTAAACTCAGTTGTAATTCAGGCAATAAGCCCAGTGCTTGACGTAAACGTGCAAAGTCCCTTGGACGGGCAGTACGCAGGGCTAACCTTGCCATGATACGTTCGATATCGCCAAGTGCCTTTAACTGCTCATGCAAACCTTCGTGGGCTGCGGTATCGAGGAGTTCAGTCACCGCCTGTTGGCGCGCCTTGATTTGCTTAGGATCTCGCAGAGGCTGATGGATCCAGCGTTGTAACATACGGCTGCCCATAGGCGTTGCGGTATTATCCAATACTGCCGCTAAGGTATTATCGCGGCCACCGGCAAGGTTTTGAGTTAATTCTAAATTTCGGCGAGTTGCCGCATCGAGTACTATGCTATCGGTTTGATTGAAGCGGATAATGGCATTGATATGGGGCAGTGCCGTGCGCTGTGTGTCTTTGACATATTGCATCAAGCAACCCGCAGCTTGCAGTGATAAACGTGCATCTGCGATACCAAAACCATGTAAGTCTTTAGTTCCAAACTGGGCCAGTAGTAACTTGATACTCGTATCGTAATCAAATTCCCACTCGGGGCGACGGCGTTTGCCTTTAAAACCGTTAAGTAGACCTAGTTCACCAAAGTCTTCACTGTAGAGAATTTCAACGGGATTAGTGCGTTGCAATTCCGCTTCTAATGACTCTCGCGTGTCGAGCTCTGCAATCACAAAACGTCCGGATGAAACATCTAATGTGGCATAACCAAAACCGACTTTACCTTGATAAACCGCGGCTAACAGATTGTCTTGGCGTTCCTGCAGCAACGCTTCGTCGGTTAAAGTGCCTGGCGTGACAATTCGCACCACTTTACGTTCTACTGGCCCTTTAGATGTCGCGGGATCGCCAATCTGTTCGCAAATCGCAACTGATTGACCAATTTGAACTAATTTTGCAAGATAGCCTTCCACAGCATGGTAAGGAAGTCCCGCCATCGGAATAGGATCGCCACCACTTTTACCGCGCGCAGTGAGTGAAATGCCTAACAGCTCAGAAGCGCGTTTAGCATCGTCATAAAACAACTCGTAGAAGTCACCCATGCGATAAAACAGCAACATATCGTGATGTTCTGCTTTCATCGTCAAGTACTGACGCATCATAGGAGTATGTTTTTCTAAATCATCGGTATCAATTACATTCATTAAATCGTTATCGTCCGTTGTGACTGCCTAAAGGCGATACAGTTTGTGTGGTTAAGGGTGATTAAGCGCTATGGAAGCGGAAGACTGCTGTACAATTTTCAGCTAAAAAGACCACGCAAAATTTGTTGCGCCAATCTTAGCAATAATTTAGCGAAAATTGAGCCCTTAACGATGGATATTGATCAAAGGGAGCTATTATCTGATTTGATATTCGCTAAAACCTTGGCCATATTAAAAATCCTATCAGCTAAAAATAATTCAGTCACAGGTATTGATACTGTATGATTGTACAGTATACTAGTCAGCAGAATTAAGACAAAAAGCGCGGCTTTTTGAATTACCCGTTTGTAAATTGAATATCACTTTTGACAGCTTAATGCTTGTCTTGATGAGGGAACAGGAATGAAGGTCGATCCAAATAAAGAGAAAGCACTTGCTGCGGTATTGATCCAAATTGAGAAACAATTTGGTAAAGGCTCCATCATGAAGCTGGGCGAAGATCGCTCTATGGATGTTGAGACCATTTCTACCGGTTCTCTGTCTCTGGACGTTGCTTTAGGTGCTGGCGGTTTGCCAATGGGTCGTATCGTTGAGATCTATGGTCCTGAATCATCAGGTAAAACAACACTGACTTTAGAAGTGATTGCCGCCGCGCAACGTGAAGGCAAAACCTGTGCCTTTATCGATGCAGAGCATGCATTAGACCCTATTTATGCTAAAAAATTGGGCGTAGATATTGATAACCTGCTGTGTTCGCAACCGGATACCGGCGAACAAGCGCTTGAGATTTGTGATGCTTTAACTCGTTCAGGCGCTGTTGACGTTATCGTAGTTGACTCAGTGGCGGCATTAACGCCTAAAGCTGAAATCGAAGGCGAAATTGGTGATTCTCACATGGGTCTAGCGGCGCGTATGATGAGCCAAGCCATGCGTAAACTTGCGGGTAACTTAAAGCAATCTAACACCTTACTTATCTTCATCAACCAAATTCGGATGAAAATTGGTGTGATGTTCGGTAACCCAGAAACTACAACCGGTGGTAACGCGCTGAAGTTTTATGCTTCTGTTCGTCTAGACATTCGCCGCACTGGTGCCATTAAAGACGGCGATGAAGTGGTCGGTAACGAAACTCGCGTTAAAGTGGTGAAAAATAAGGTTGCAGCGCCGTTTAAGCAAGCTGAGTTCCAAATCCTTTATGGCCAAGGTATTAACCGTACTGGTGAGTTAGTAGACTTAGGCGTAGCCCATAAGTTGATTGAAAAAGCGGGCGCTTGGTACAGCTATAAAGGTGACAAAATCGGCCAAGGTCGTGCTAATGCTGGCAAATATCTGACTGAAAACCCAGCTATTGCTGCTGAAATTGACAAGACGCTACGTGAGTTGCTTTTGAGTAATCCGAGTGCCTTGGCTGCCAAAGCTGATGATAGCATTGAGGACAATATTGATTTAGAGACAGGCGAAGTATTCTGAGTCAGTCAGCCCATCAAATTGCGGTCGCGCTGTTAGCGCGCCGCGATTATTCCCGTTTACAAATCCGCGATAAATTGCTCGAAAAAGGTTTCGAACTTAACGATATCGAACCTGTACTCGATGCTTGCGAATCCTCCGGTTTTATTAATGATGCTCGTTATGCCGAACTGTTGGTGCGAAGCCACATCAGTCGAGGCCACGGTGCAATACGCATCCGCCAAGCAATCGCACAGAAAGGCTTATCTAAAGACTGCATTGAAGCCGCTTTGGTTAATTGTGATTGTGATTGGTTTGAGCTAGCAAAAGATAAAGCCACCAAAAAATACGGTGTACCTCGCGTAACAGAAGTGAAGGGCTCTAAAGCTCGGGATCTCATCGCAAAGGAAAAGGCCAAACGAGTGCGTTTTTTAATGGGTCAAGGCTTTAGCTACGATCAAATCACTTACGCACTAGATTCAGATCCCAATGATCTCGATGAAGATTATTAAATTTGGAGCTAAGACTGTAAAAGCTCATCTAAATATCATCAATGAGTCTTGTCCATTTCGTACTTCACATTAGACTCACTTGCTTAAATATTGTCCGTGCCGCGATAAACTTACGCCGTCTTTATTTGTGCTTTATCCTGTCGTTTTGCTTCTAGTGACTCTGGTGTGGGCGATTCACGCTAAAATATTAAATTCCTGATGTGTATATCACCAATCAAGACTGGTCGTCCTTCCTTAGTCTGCTTATAATGCTGGGCAAATAGAAATACGGCTAGCCTAAGGCGTAGCTGGTAATGCTTACCCAATTCAGGATGATTTCATGTATCAAACTACAGCAGAGCTCAGAAGCGCTTTCCTCGAATTTTTCCGCAGCAATGGTCATCAAGTTGTGGACAGTAGTTCATTAGTGCCAGGCAACGATCCCACTCTTTTATTTACCAATGCAGGCATGAACCAGTTCAAGGACGTGTTTCTTGGCATGGACAAGCGCAATTATACGCGTGCGACCACTGCTCAACGTTGTGTACGCGCTGGTGGTAAACATAACGATTTGGATAACGTTGGCTACACAGCACGTCATCACACCTTTTTCGAAATGCTAGGTAACTTCAGTTTTGGAGATTATTTTAAAGAAGAAGCGATTCGTTTGGGCTGGACTTTTTTAACTGAAACGTTAAAGCTGCCGAAGGAACGTCTGTGCGTCACTATTTATCAGACAGATGATGAAGCCTTTGAAATCTGGAATAAAAAAATTGGTGTCGCTGCCGAGAACATCATACGTATCGGTGACAATAAAGGTGCTGCCTTTGCGTCAGATAACTTCTGGCAAATGGGTGATACCGGTCCTTGTGGTCCATGTACTGAGATTTTTTATGATCATGGTGATCATATTTGGGGCGGACGTCCTGGCAGTCCTGAAGAAGATGGTGATCGTTTCATCGAAATCTGGAACATCGTTTTCATGCAGTACAACCGTCAAGCATCGGGTGAAATGTTACCTTTGCCTAAGCCCTCGGTTGATACAGGCATGGGGATTGAGCGTATTGCTGCGATTATGCAGGGCGTACATTCTAACTACGAAATCGATATTTTTCGTACTTTGATTGCTAAAGCCGCAGAGGTCATTGGTGTTAGTGACTTATCTGAAAAGTCGCTGCGAGTCATTGCCGATCATATCCGTTCATGTGCATTTTTAATTGCCGATGGCGTTATGCCGTCGAACGAAGGTCGCGGTTATGTGCTGCGCCGTATTATTCGCCGCGCAGTTCGCCATGGTAACAAGTTAGGTGCGACCGAAGCTTTCTTCTATAAGCTGGTTCCGTCTTTGATTGCGGTGATGGGCGATGCAGCAAAAGGGTTAGCTGAGACTCAAGCGATTGTTGAAAAAGCACTGAAAGCGGAAGAAGAGCAATTTGCCCGTACGCTTGAACGTGGTTTAGGCATTTTAGATACTGCCTTAAACGAGTTGAAAGGTGACACTTTAGACGGTGAAACCGTATTTAAGCTGTATGACACCTATGGCTTCCCAATGGATTTGACCGCTGATGTCTGCCGTGAGCGCAACATCATTGTCGATGAAGCTGGTTTCGAAGTCGCCATGGCTGAACAACGTAGCCGCGCACAAGCTGCCGGTAACTTTGGTGCAGATTATAACGCTGCGCTGAAAATTGATGCTGAAACTGCATTCAGTGGTTACACCGAATTAGCGGGTCAAGCTAAGGTCACCGCGATTTATCAAAATGGTGAGTCAGTGACGGCGATCAAAGCGGGTGATGAAGCCGTTGTCGTGCTCGATGTAACCCCTTTCTACGCGGAATCTGGCGGTCAAGTAGGCGATAAAGGCCAATTGGTTGCGAACGGTATTGAGTTTACGGTAAACGATACGCAAAAGTATGGTCAAGCAACGGGCCATCAAGGTGTTTTGGCTACAGGTAGCTTGAGCGTTGGCCAAGTTATTGAAGCGAAAGTGGACAAAAAACTGCGTCACCGTACTCAGTTAAACCATTCTGTTACGCATTTACTGCATGCCGCACTGCGTCAAGTGCTCGGTACTCATGTCTCGCAAAAAGGTTCTTTGGTTGATCCAGAGCGTTTACGTTTTGACTTCTCTCATTTCGAAGGCGTAAAAGCTGCTGAATTAAAAGAAGTTGAAGAATTAGTTAACACTCAAATTCGTCGTAACCATGAGCTGAAAACCGCTGAAATGGGCATAGATGAAGCTAAAGAAAAAGGCGCTATGGCACTCTTTGGTGAGAAATATGATTCACAAGTGCGTGTTGTGACTATGGGCGATTTCTCTATCGAATTATGTGGCGGTACTCATGTGGGTCGCACTGGCGATATCGGCTTATTTAAGATCACCTCTGAAGCGGGTATTGCTGCAGGTGTGCGCCGTATAGAAGCCGTTACTGGTGCTGCAGCTATGGCTTATGTGGCGCAGCAACAAGCTGAACTGGAAGAAGCCGCTGCCTTATTGAAAGGCGATGCCAACTCAGTGGTGGCTAAGTTAAAAGCGCAGCTCGATAAGATGAAGCAACTCGAAAAAGAAATGGCGCAGTTGAAAGATAAGCTAGCGGCCGCAGCGAGTGCAGACTTAGTGGGCGATGCCGTTGTAGTTAATGGCGTTAACGTACTGATCAAAAAATTAGACGGCGTTGAGGCAAGTTCACTACGTGGCTTGCAAGATGAATTAAAACAGAAATTGAAATCGGCCATTATCGTTCTTGGTACAGCGCAGGAAGGAAAAGTTAACCTGATCGCGGGTGTGAGTAACGATCTGATCGGTAAAGTCAAAGCGGGTGAGCTAGTCGCTATGGTCGCTTCACAAGTAGGCGGTAAAGGCGGTGGTCGTCCTGATATGGCTCAAGCGGGCGGTAGCCAACCAGAAAATCTGGATGCGGCATTGGCTCAAGTATTACCTTGGATTACTGAGCGTCTAGCTTAAGAGGTTGCTGTGCCCCAAAAACGAAAGCTTAGTGGTAGCAAGCTTTTTGTGAAAAAGTTCGGCGGCACTTCGGTGGGTTCTATTGAACGTATCGAAGCGGTCGCTGAGCAGATTACAAAGTCAGCTCACAATGGTGAGCAGCAAGTCTTAGTTTTATCCGCGATGGCGGGTGAGACGAATCGCCTGTTTGCACTTGCAGCACAAATTAATCCGCGCGCCTCGGCGCGCGAGTTAGACATGCTAGTCTCGACGGGTGAGCAAGTGAGTATTGCTTTGATGTCTATGGCGCTACAACGTCGCGGCATAAAAGCGAAATCCCTTACGGGCGATCAAGTGCAAATTCATACAAATAGTCAATTTGGCCGCGCTAGCATTGAGCGAGTTGATACTGAATATTTGCAGTCTTTGCTTGCCGATGGTGTTGTGCCGATCGTTGCAGGGTTTCAGGGCATCGATCCTCAAGGCGAAGTGACCACCTTAGGACGCGGTGGTTCAGATACCACAGCAGTAGCCTTAGCGGCAGCGTTAGAAGCCGATGAATGCCAGATTTTTACCGATGTGGCAGGGGTATTTACCACAGATCCGAATATTGATAGCAGTGCACGTCGCCTCGATGTGATTGGGTTTGATGTGATGCTCGAAATGGCAAAGCTTGGCGCTAAAGTATTGCATCCCGATTCTGTTGAATACGCCGAGCGTTTTCGCGTACCGCTGCGAGTATTGTCGAGCTTTGAAGCTGGGCAGGGGACGTTAATCCAGTTTGGCGACGAGTCGGAATTAACGATTGCCTCGTTAGTGCAAGGTATCGCGATTAATAAGGCACTGGCAACGCTGACGATTGAAGGGCTGTTTACCACCAGTGAACGCTATCAAGCGTTGTTAGGCTGCTTAACTCGATTGGAAATCGATGTGGAATTTATTTCTCCATTGAGGATCCATGAGGATGATCCTTCGGGTCGCGTCAGTTTTATGCTCGCTGAGGCTAAGGTCGATACTCTACTTAATGAGCTCGAAGGCTTAAGTGAAAGCCTCGCACTCGGGCCATTGATTATCGAACGTCAACGTGCAAAAGTATCTTTAGTTGGCAAAGGTTTACAGGCAAAAATGGGATTATTGACTAAGATGTTAGAAGTCTTGGGTAATGAAACTATTCATGCTAAGTTACTCACGACGTCAGAGAGTAAATTATCAACCGTTATCGATGAAAGGGACTTACACAAGGCGGTTCGGGCGTTACATCACGCTTTCGAGCTAAATAAGGTGTAATTAAATAACCGTTTGAGTATTGAATACTATTAATTTGTACTAAGCTGACCTTATAATAAGCCCATCTACCGGATGAGTGCCGTGTGTAAGCTGAATTAAGAAATAAAGGAGCTATCGAATGCTGATTTTGACTCGTCGTGTTGGCGAAACACTGATGATTGGTGATGAAGTCACAGTTACAGTGCTAGGGGTAAAAGGCAATCAAGTGCGTATTGGTGTGAATGCACCAAAAGAGGTTTCTGTTCATCGCGAAGAAATCTACCAACGCATTCAATCTGAAAAATCAGGTACACCATCGGAAGGTGGTAACTTTTAGTACCTTGTTTTGGCAAGCGTACTACGGCAACAGAAGAGTCAGTTTTTTAACTGGCTTTTTTATTTTTTAGACCGAAAGATTGGCGTAAATCAATACATTGGCTTGATATAACAGCAATGTGATTAAAAACAGTTCAAATGGAATCTGTTTCGGAAAAAGGGTTTGACTTATTTTCGTCAAACAGTAATATGTGCGCCAAGAAAACGGAGAGGTGGCCGAGTGGCCGAAGGCGCTCCCCTGCTAAGGGAGTATGGGCTTTAACTCCCATCGAGGGTTCGAATCCCTCCTTCTCCGCCATT
>NZ_JADWMP020000010.1:0-154893 GCF_015767295.1 Shewanella sp. DW31 | reverse complement strand
TGATGAGTTTTAGCGACTACATCGTGGCCCATTGCGAGGCCGATTAAAAGTGGATGGGTCCATTCCATTATCCATGCTTGCAGGTTAATGTTTGATGTTTGTACTGACGATATGATAGAAATCCCTTGAAAATCGCTTTATCCCATTAAAATGAGGTTTATTTAAGGTTTTTCATTAATTGAGTGAAAAATAAGCTAAAGTGTTTTACTTATCTGTTTTAGTTCGTGTTTATGGCTCTTTACCTAAATTATTACGCGACTTTATCGTGAAAAAGTACTCTAGCCATTTGCGCCGAGCAGGGTTCCAATTTACAATATGCGCCTAAAATAATCTGATGTGCGGTGTGTCGGTGTTTGTCGCATACTCCGTCTACTTCTTAAACTACTCATTAAAGTTGAATCATGACCGAATTATCCAAATACAGAAACATTGGTATCTTCGCTCACGTTGACGCGGGTAAAACCACGACCACCGAGCGTATCCTTAAGCTAACCGGTAAAATCCATAAAATCGGTGAAGTTCACGATGGTGAATCTACCACTGACTTCATGGTACAGGAAGCTGAGCGCGGTATTACTATTCAGTCCGCTGCTGTAAGTTGCTTCTGGAAAGATCACCGTTTCAACGTTATCGACACCCCAGGACACGTTGACTTCACCGTTGAAGTTTATCGTTCTCTGAAAGTGCTTGATGGCGGTATCGGTGTATTCTGTGGTTCAGGCGGTGTTGAGCCTCAATCAGAAACTAACTGGCGCTATGCGAACGAATCTGAAGTTGCGCGTATTATCTTCGTAAACAAGTTAGACCGTATGGGTGCTGACTTCTTACGCGTTGTTAAGCAAACTAAAGACGTATTAGCTGCTACTCCACTGGTTATGGTTCTGCCAATCGGTGTTGAAGACGAATTTACTGGTGTTGTTGACCTATTAACTCGTAAAGCATACGTGTGGGATGATTCTGGTATTCCAGAAAACTTCGAAGTATTAGACGTTCCTGCTGATATGGTTGACATGGTTGAAGAATACCGTGAAATGCTGATCGAAACTGCAGTTGAACAAGACGATGCAGTGATGGAAGCGTACATGGAAGGCGAAGAGCCATCTATCGAAGACATCAAGCGTTGTATCCGTACTGGTACTCGCAAACTGGCATTCTTCCCAACATACTGTGGTTCTGCGTTCAAGAACAAAGGTATGCAACTGGTTCTTGATGCTGTTGTTGATTATTTACCAGCACCAGACGAAGTTGATCCACAACCATTGACTGACGAAGAAGGTAACGAAACTGGCGAATTCGCTATCGTTTCTGCTGATGAGCCATTAAAAGCGTTAGCGTTCAAAATCATGGATGACCGTTTCGGTGCCCTGACTTTCGTACGTATCTACTCAGGCCGTCTGAAGAAGGGTGATACCATTCTGAACAGCGCGACTGGCAAAACTGAACGTATCGGCCGTATGTGCGAAATGTACGCTGACGACCGTATTGAAATTGAATCAGCTCAAGCTGGCGATATTATCGCTATCGTGGGTATGAAGAACGTTCAAACTGGTCACACTTTATGTGACGTGAAACACCCAGTTACCTTAGAAGCTATGGTGTTCCCAGAGCCAGTTATCTCTATCGCAGTAGCGCCAAAAGATAAAGGCGGTTCTGAGAAAATGGGTATCGCTATCGGTAAGATGATCGCTGAAGATCCATCATTCCGCGTAGAAACTGACGAAGATTCAGGTGAAACCATCCTTAAAGGTATGGGCGAACTTCACTTAGACATCAAAGTCGACATTCTGAAGCGTACTTATGGTGTTGAATTGATCGTAGGTGAGCCACAAGTTGCTTACCGTGAAACCATTACTCAAATGGTTGAAGATCAATACACTCACAAGAAACAATCAGGTGGTTCTGGTCAATTCGGTAAGATCGAATATATCATCCGCCCAGGTGAGCCAAACACTGGTTTCGTGTTCAAATCTTCAGTTGTTGGTGGTAGCGTTCCGAAGGAATTCTGGCCAGCAGTTGAGAAAGGTTTCGCGAGCATGATGAACACAGGTACTATCGCTGGTTTCCCAGTGTTAGACGTTGAGTTCGAATTAACTGACGGTGCATTCCACGCAGTTGACTCATCAGCAATCGCGTTCGAAATCGCTGCTAAAGGCGCTTTCCGTCAGTCTATCGCTAAAGCTAAACCACAACTTCTTGAGCCAATCATGAAAGTTGACGTGTTCAGCCCTGATGACAACGTGGGTGATGTGATCGGTGACTTAAACCGTCGTCGCGGCATGATCAAAGACCAAGTTGCTGGTGTAACAGGTGTTCGCGTTAAAGCTGACGTACCGTTATCAGAAATGTTCGGTTATATCGGTACTTTACGTACAATGACTTCTGGTCGTGGTCAGTTCTCTATGGAGTTCTCACACTACAGCCAATGTCCAGCTAGCGTAGCTGAGAAAGTTGTTGCTCAAGTTAAAGAACGTAAGGCTGCTGAAGCTAAGAAGTAATTCTTAACTTACCTTAGCTAATAAAAACCGCTGTCGGCCCCTAGGCTCGCAGCGGTTTTTTATGGGCGAGATCCAACTGTAATCACCCGATACGGCTGACGAAGTTTCGTATCCCGTTGTTTAAAAAATGTCAGTTCTCGCTTTATTTTCTCAGTGTTCAGTTTTTTGTTTACTCAATTCGAGCAAGGCCTTGGCCGCCGGTGTTAAAGGTAAACTTTGGCGCCAAATAAGCGCCAGATCCCATGTCATTGCGGGCTGCATAGGTTTAAAGACCAGTTTACTGGTGTTTAATCTATTACAGATAGGCTCAGGTAAAATAGCGACGCCCATATCGGCTTCGACCATGGCGGCAAGGAAATCCCACTGGCCGCTGCGAAAGGCAATATTGAGTTGAACACCTGCTTTGCGACTGAGGCGATTAATCAGTTTAGCGAGGGAGAAGTCTTCGTTATAGAGGATAAAAGGATAGGGCTGGAAGTCCTGCCATTTTAAGTGGTCTTTCTCGGCTAAGGGATGTCCCTCGGGCAGGCATGCGAGTAAAGGGTACTTAGTCAGGGGTTGATTGACGAGTTCTGTCTCATGGGTCGTGGGGAGCGCGGTAAAGGCGATATCGAGACTGTTATTGAGCAATGCTTGTTCGCAGCCGAATCCACCGTACTCATACATGTGTAGTTCAACCCCCGGATAACGCTTACGATAGCTAGTGAGCAAACCAATAATAAGACTGCTCATCATAGGACATACACCCAGTCGCAACCGCCCCGATTTGAGACCGCTAAGGTTACTCATGTCCTCCTGCAGTCTATGCCATTGGCCGAGGATTTCCCGTGCACTGTGCTCAAAGAGCTGACCAGCTTGAGTTAACTCAACCTTTTGGTTATTCCGGATCAGCAAGGTTTCACCAAGGCTTTCTTCAAGTCTCTGGATTATTTTGCTTAGTGTCGGCTGGGTGATAAAACATTTCTGCGCGGCGCGGGTAAAGTTTTCAGTTTCCACTAAGGTCAGAAAACACTGTAAGGTCTTGATTGGGATGTTCATGCTCAAATGGAATCCATATTATGGAATTTATTCATTTTACTAATGATAGTCTAAGTATTACTTTGACCTTGTTAACAAAACAGGGGAATACCGATGAAATCAAGTTCAAGTCTGTGGGTAGGTGCTTTGTGGCAGGCGGCTATGCCTGTGGCAAAAGATGTACAAAACGCTAAAGCGGCGCAAGTAACTAAAACGGCTCCAGCGGGTGATTTGCATAAAGCAAAACAACAAGTAAACCCAGCCTAGGCTGGGTTTTTACTTTTCTGTGTTTTAGATTCTGCTCTTATTTTCATCTCCCTCGATTCTCACTTTGCCTTTTTAACTTCTGCTCAATCCCTTCCTTGATGAAAGTACTGTTCAGCAACGGACGCTGAACCAGCGATAGACGTTTAGTCTTATATTTACTTGAATACTCATTACTGGCTCTAAGCCAACTCATTAGGATAGGACGCTTAAATAGCAAAAAGCCACCCTAATCAATTCGGATGGCTTGGCTTTGCAGGGGATAGAGATTTACTTGCCGGAGAACTGATTCTCGACGAGTGGTTGCTTGTTTTCGGCCTGAGCGACATGGCATTGAGTACAGGCATAGTTATGTCCGTTAACTGTGCCTTTATCATCAATCACGTGGGACTTAGCTACTGGTGTGGCTTTCATGCGTTTTGCCTTGTCCCAACTATGGCAGCTTAAACAGCCATTTTTATCTAAGGTGATCTTGTAATCGTCCTTATGTGGGATGAGTGGGGGTTGTTCGCTAAAACTGCGCTCAATGGCGGTGCCGCGACTAGGATAAATCGCCATGGCATCGGCTGGGCGAATGTCGGTGATCGCCATGTTTCCTGCGAGGGATTGAATATTAACTGGTGCTACGTTGGTGTCGGTTTGCTGACCTGAACAGCCGGTAATGGCGACGAGTAACGCAGTTAAGGTGAGTATTTTTCTCATTGGTTATTCTCCGCCTTGAAGACTTTCACTGGGCATTTTTTAAAGTCAGTTTCTTTTGACAGGGGATCGGTCGCATCCAATATCAGTTTGTTGACTAACTGGCGCGCATCGAAGAAAGGCATAAATACTACGCCGCGTGGCGGTTTGTTACGGCCTTTGGTTTCAACTCGGGTTTTCACTTCACCGCGCGGTGAGGCCACTATGACTTCGTCACCACGTTGTACGCCGCGAGCTTTCGCATCTTCTGGATGCATGAAAATTTGCGCGTCGGGGTAGGCACGGTAAAGCTCTGGTACGCGGGCTGTCATCGAGCCTGTGTGCCAATGCTCCAGCACGCGGCCAGTCGACATCCATAAATCGTATTCTTCATTCGGCTCTTCGGCGGCGGGCTCATAGGGCAGGGCGAAAATCACCGCTTTGCCATCTGGCTTGCCATAGAATTTAAAGCCTTCACCCGCTTTGACATAAGGATCGCTCCCCTCAACGAAACGACGCAGAGTTTCTTTGCCATTAACGACTGGCCAGCGTAGGCCGCGGGTTTCATGGTAACGGTCAAAGTCGGCTAAATCATGGCCATGGCCACGACCGAAAGCTGCATATTCTTCGAAAATACCTTTTTGCAGGTAGAAACCGAAGTGTTCGCTCTCATCGTTTAATTCGGCTTTGCAATCGGAAATTGGGAACTTGTCGATCACGCCATTGGCAAATAGCACTTCATATAAGGTTTTATCCGCGTATTCCGGTTGTTTGGCTATCAGTTCGGCTGGCCAGACTTCGGAGACTTTGAATCGTTTCGAAAATTCGACTAGTTGCCACAGATCTGAGGTTGCGCCTTCTGGGGCTTTTACTTGCTGATGCCACATATGAGTACGGCGCTCGGCGTTGCCGTAAGCTCCTTCTTTCTCGACCCACATTGCCGTTGGCAAAATTAAATCTGCCGCCATAGCTGTGATGGTTGGATAAGGATCTGAAACCACGATAAAGTTTTCTGGGTTACGAAAGCCAGGGTAAATCTCATCGTTGATGTTAGGGCCTGCCTGCATATTATTGGTACACATGGTCCAGTAACAGTTGAGCTTGCCATCTTTGAGCATACGGCTCTGGAGTACGGCATGGTAGCCAGGTTTGGCGGGAATTGTCCCTTCTGGCACTTGCCATAGCTTTTCGGTAATGGCGCGGTGCTTGTCGTTAGTGACTTCCATATCGGCGGGTAAACGGTGGGCGAAAGTACCGACTTCACGGGCAGTCCCGCAAGCCGAAGGTTGACCTGTTAATGAAAAAGGACTGTTACCCGGTGTGGCAATTTTGCCCGTGAGCAAATGGATGTTGTAAAGCATGTTGTTCGCCCACACGCCGCGAACGTGTTGGTTAATGCCCATGGTCCACAGACTCATGACTTTAACGTTAGGGTCGGCATAGGCTTTGGCTAAAATCTCCAGCTTCTCTGGCTCGACGCCACTCATCTTGGCGGCATATTCCAGCGTATAAGTGCTGACAAACTTGGCATACTCGTCAAAGCTAATGGGCGTGGATTTACCATTGCCTGGATTTTTAGCTTTTTTCTCTAATGGATGTTCTGGACGCAGGCCATAGCCTATATCGTCAACGCCTAAGGCAAACTTAGTGTGTTTGGTAACAAAGTCGGTATTAACTGCTTTATTTTCAATAATGTAATTGGCGATATAGTTGAGGATCACTAAGTCCGACTGTGGGCGGAACACCATAGGGTTATCGGCTAAATCGAAGCTGCGGTTCTCAAAGGTCGACAGCACATGCACTCGGCACGTTGGACTGCTTAAACGTCTATCGGATATTCTTGCCCACAGAATTGGGTGCATCTCCGCCATGTTTGCGCCCCAGAGCACAAACTGATCGGCGGCTTCTAAATCGTCATAACAACCCATGGGCTCATCGATACCGAAGGTGCGCATAAAGCCGCCTACGGCTGAGGCCATGCAGTGGCGCGCATTAGGATCTATATTGTTGGTAAGGAAGCCTGCTTTATGAAGTTTAGAGGCGGCATAACCTTCCCAAATAGTCCATTGACCAGAGCCAAACATACCTACCGACGTCGGGCCTTTGGTGGCGAGACTGTGTTTCCATTTCGCGGCCATAGTATCGAAGGCCACATCCCAGCTGACTGGGGTGAACTCACCTTCTTTATGGTATTTGCCGTCTTTCATCCGCAGCAATGGCGTGGTTAATCTGTCCTTGCCGTACATGATTTTTGATAGGAAATAACCTTTAATACAGTTAAGGCCACGGTTGACTGGACTTTCAGGATCGCCCTTAGTGGCGACCACTTTGCCCGCTTGGGTGCCCACTAATACGCTACACCCCACACCGCAGAAACGGCAGGGAGCTTTATCCCACTTGATACTGTCAGCTTGTTCGGCGGCTTCGACCATCTTAATGGGAAGTGTGACGCCAACGGCCGTCGCAGCGGCAACCGCTGCGTTGGCCTTGAGAAACTCGCGGCGGCTTATGCTCATAATATTTCCTCACTCTCTTGTACTAAGGGTTCTACTTGGTGGTAAATCAAGCTGGCAGATAACACGCCGGACAGGGCATTGATGGCTTCAATATTGTCAAGAATCGCTCTTTGGCTACTCCCTTCTAGGGTAACGACCAATTTTCCTTCGGGTGTAATTGCATGAATATCAGTACCCACTAATGCGCGGATATTGGCTTCAACCTGCTGTAAGGCTTTAGGCGTGGCATGCACCACAAGGCTGGTGACGTGGTATTCCTGACTCATATGGGATGACCTGTAGTGGCGTAAACTCGGTTGCTTAAGATTAAAAAGGAGGGTAACCGAGTGCTGATACTGGCGAGTCTAGACCTGATAAAAAATGTGGGTATACCTCACAAGAGGTATTGCAAGCGATAGTCGATCCGGATCAAAGTTTTGCGAGTGATCTAACTCCCAGTTTGATATTTAAGCGGTTAGCACTGTCTTCACTAGGACATAGTGAGGAGTACATTTATGGAGAATACTATTGTGCATATCTGGAACCCGTGAACATTAACGGAAGCACAAGTGTGTAGATAGGAATCCTATACTTTTTTACCAATTACAGGTGTTTATAAAATTTCTGGGTAAGAGCAATAGCTGA
This sequence comes from Shewanella sp. DW31, assembly GCF_015767295.1. NCBI lineage: Bacteria > Pseudomonadati > Pseudomonadota > Gammaproteobacteria > Alteromonadales > Shewanellaceae > Shewanella > Shewanella sp. DW31. The sequence goes on along the minus strand of NZ_JADWMP020000010.1, from coordinate 147,299 downwards.
CGTGCATGCTTGCGAAATCCTGCGATAGAACATATTTAGAAATAATTAGTTATATTCACATTGTTTAGTATATATAAGACGTTAATAGCCCGTTAGCTCCATATAACCCGTACCTGTATGGCTGCCAGAGAGTTGCACTGGGCCTTCCCAGTAGGGCGTTGATAATGGCATAGCGCTATTGGTATTGAGCGGGATGATAGTGAGATCGATATTTTCGCTGGGGATTTTTACTTGCCAGCTAACGGGATAGTCGCCATTGACTGTGTGTTGCCATTTAAGAGGCGTCATCTGAATGTCATTGGGATTGTTAGTGGAATTGATGTTGCGACCTGTGCCATCGGCAAACATTCTTCTGGCGCTATAAAATGCTGAGATAGGTGCATTCTTTGCGGACTCTGCCGGAGACTGATCCCGTAACTGAAACAACATCAGCGTCGAGCCATCGTTTAACCTGAGCGCGAACCAATCCCAGCCCTGTTGCGTTTTAGTGAGAAATTGCGAGCTCCATTCCCTGTCGAGCCAACCTTGGCCTGTGACTTGCTCCACTTTGCCATTGCGGTTGATTTCACCTGAAATTTCAATAAAGGGTTGGCTGTAATAGTAAGAGGCTACTTGGCCGTCGCGGCTTTTAAGGCTATAGCCGTTAACGCCTTGGTATTGCAGTGGCGCTTGGCTATTAAGCTGAAGTCGATAGCTAAAATCAGAATTCTCCACCGTTAAGGTCGCGGGAAAGAGTGCATTGGTTTCGCTCTGCCAGTGCCAGTTATCGAGGCGGATTTGATAAGGATCTAAATTCACCTCGGCAAACTCGCTATGGCGGCGTGACCACTTTTCGTGGGCCAAGTGAGCATTACTCGAGGTTAATGCACTGTGGGCTAAATAAAGCTGCTGAGTCTCCCAAGTGGATTCACTTTTGGGCGTTGCATCTGTTACTTGCGGAACTGTTGTTTGTAGAGCGATTGTTTGCAGAGTTGTGGGTTTCAGGGCGACTCTAAACTGCGTCCACTGGACGCCGAGTTGCTCACCTGTTTCTGTGGTTAAATTCGCGGTCAGATACCACCATTCCTGACGAAAGCCATTGTGCGCCAAGTGATCCCGCGGAAATTCAAATCTATAGCCGGGAACAACAGGCGTAAAAGCTAAATCATCTTGATTAGTAGAGGTTTTCCCCACCACATTGGCCATGGATTTGGACTGAGTGTTTTGCGTCGATGGCGTTTTATCGCAGCCGCCGATCAGCATTAACCCAACCACTGCCCATACAATACTGAGTGTTTTCATCACAGGGTCTCCTGCTGCAGACTAGCGACCAGTGGCTTGCGGGTTTGCCAATACAGCGGTAAGAGTACGGCTAAGGTGCAGGTGGTTAAGGCAATCAGTATTGCATGGCCGTAAGCTTGCCAATCCCAAATCATTTTTATCGTCCAGCCAAAGGCTTGCAAGGTGATCTTATTAATAAGCAGGTAACCTAACAGCGCGCCCGTTGGCATAGCGAGCAGGCAAGTGATCAGTACCACAATCAACATCTGCATAAACACCATACCGCGCAGAGCATTACGACTGACGCCGAGGGAATACAGCCGTGCCAGTGGCGCTTGCCTTGCCTGAGTCAACATTAAGCAGGCACTAAAGAGGCCAATCGCGGCGACAATCAAGGTTAAACTATTCAGCACTAAGGTAATGGAAAAAGTGCGTTTAAACATAGCGATAGCTTGGGTTTTTATCTTAGTTTGGCTGTAGATTTGCGCTTGGGATAAACCTAACTCAGTCGCCAGTTGGACTTGTAGTTGATCCAGTTCTGCTTCGCTTATCCTACTGCCTTGCTCTTTACCGTGAAAACTTGCCGCTAAACTCACCGGCAGTACAGGTAACTGGGCCCGTTGCCAAAGTGGCTGGCTGATAATGACCTCGTTTCGGGTATTGCCGTGGTCATAATAAATGCCGCCAATAATGGCTTTGCTGCTACCTGTTTTCTCGAGCACATCCAATGACACAGTATCACCAAGCTGTAATTGGTATTTGATGGCAAGAGGCTCGCTCACCAATACAACGGGTGCATTAAAGTAGGATTGCCACAATGTGGGCAGGCTTTCCTTAAGCGCACTGGTGTGCCGAGTCGAAAATTCATCGCGACTGAGTAGACTCACCGGAATCGTCTGCTCGCTCGGATTATCCGTCGAAACTGGCAGTGAAAGCAGGGCTTCAATTTGCCACTGCTGATAAATACCGCTGACTCTAGGATCGTGCATCAATTGGGTTTGAATCGTGTCGATACGCTGGCTCGGTGGGCGGATATAGAGATCGGCATGCAAGCGAGTTTCTAGCCAAGTTCGCAGGGTTTGCTCGAAGCTTCCAACGAGGGTGTTCATCGACACATTGGCACTGAGCGCCAGCAAGATTGCCATCATAGCCAAGGAGAGCGGTGCAATAAGCTCACGGGTTTCGGCGAGCAGATATTGCCATAATCCAGGACGCGCCAAGGGCATTAACGCACTGACGCCCCAATGCAATAATTGCGGCAACAATAAGGGAATAGCGATAGCGACGATACCGAGCAACACTAAGCTGATGTTATAGCTTTGGCTGAAGGGAAACAGCAACGCTGCTAAGGTCAATAAGCCACAGGCTAAGGCAAATTGAATGCTATGGGTTTTGCGGTGTGCCTGCATTTGCTGATAACGATTCGCCCCTTGCGCCAATGCTTGGCGCGTAAGATCTAAATACAATGGCAAGCAAGCGGCGAGCGCGGCAATTAAGGTGAGGGCAATTGCCTCAAAAAGCCAAGTCCATTGCCAAATACCGGGGAGCAAGTGGGCGCCATACATTTGCTCTAAGGTCATGGCGACCATAGGTTGCAGCCAGTGGCTGAGTTGCAAACCACTGATAAAGCCCAAACTTGAACCTATGACAACTAACAAAATTAATTCGAACATCAGCGCCGTCATCAAGGCGCGGCGCTCGATTCCCTGTTGTAATAATTGCACTAATAGTTTTTGCCGTTTCATTAGGCTGTAGCGCACACCGTTGTAGGCGATAAAGAGGCCGACAACGAAGGCTAACATGCTCATGGCATTAAGATTAAGGTGAAAACTGCGGGTCAGCGCTATCAGCGCTTGACCTTGATCTTGCTGGCTAAAGCTGGCCTTTTGGGGCGTAATCCCTAAAGCGTCGAGTTGGGATTTTAGTTTAGGTAGGTTTTCTCGCTCACTGAACATGGCGATATAGCTCAATCTGCCTTGCATGTTTAGTAATCGCTGGGCGAGGGACATATCGGCCAAGATGGCGCTTCCTAGACCAAAACTGTCATCAATTGCAATGACATCTAAGGTGCTATTTTCTAAAACAAGTTTACCGTCGGGCGCCACTTTGGCTGCTAGGCTGCGGCTCATGATTACTGTGGCTGCGCCGTTGATGAGATCGGCAAGCGGTAAGTCATTCATCTGTGGTGAGGTGGCTGATTGTGTGTCAGTCGAGGCGTTACTTCTCGATTTTTGTAGTGTTAATGCAGCGATCAAATCGCTGCCTTCCAGTTGCCAGAACTGACCGTTTTTACCGGAGATTTTGCCACTTACGACGGCGAGACTCTGACTTAATCCGGCTCGTCTCAAGGCGAAATAGACAGATTCATCTAAAGTGTTTTGTCCTAGGGGCGGCGTGAGTAGCACATCGGCGCGTTGACTCAGTAACTCAGTCGCATCGCTATAGCTGCGCACGGCATTGTCATTGGTTGCCTTGACTCCAATGAGCAGAGTGACGGCTAAGGCGATACCGAGCAGAATGGCACCTGCTTGTATGGGCGCATGGCGATAATGGGCGATAAAAACCTTTAGGCTGAGCCACGTCAGCCTCAGCCAAGTTGACTTTAGCCAAGTTTGCTTAAGTCCAGTCTGTTTAAGTTCTGTTTGCTTAAGCGCTGTGGGAGTCGCCTTAGTGAGCTGTTTATTGTTCATAAATAGCGACTGCACCTTGGGATAAGTGCCAACGTTTTTGCATAAAGGCGGCGCACTCTTCGCTGTGGGTGACCATCAAGATACTGGTTTGGCTTTCCCGTGCCAGTTCACACAGTAATGCCATGACTTGCTTACCCGATACATCATCTAAGTTACCCGTAGGTTCGTCGGCCAGTAGCAAGGTCGGTTTATGGGCTAAGGCGCGGGCGATGGCGACGCGTTGTTGTTGACCGCCTGACAGGGCTTCAACTTGGCGGTGAAGTAATGGCAAGAGCCCTAGTTTTTCAACCAGATAGTCACACCAAGGCGACCATGGCTGCGCGGTTAAACTTAAGGAGAAGGCGATATTGTCTTTCACGTTGAGTGGCGTGAGTAAGTTAAATTGCTGAAACACGACACCTAAGGAATTACGTCTGAAACGGCTCCAATCTTTGTCTTGCCAAGTTGAGGTGGACGCTTGTTCTAGCAAGATTTCACCCGAGTCTGGCGTTTCAAAGCCGGCAATCAGGTTGAGTAAGGTGCTTTTGCCGCTGCCGCTGGGACCTGTAAGCGCCACGGTTTCACCTCTGTGGATCTGTAGATTGACCGCTTGCAGCACTTGATGATATTGCTCACCATCGCGAAAGCCTTTGGTGACTTGGTTAAGCTTAGCGACGTCGGCCATTGAGCAACTCCTTTATATCCATTGGCGGCGGGTGTGGTAAGCAGTGTTTCAAACTGCGGCTGCAACTTACTTAGTGGCCGCAATTTAGCATTGCCATTCTATGTTCAAGGTAAAGCATTTTCTATTCAGATAGATACTGATTTTTCTTGTAATAGGATCATCCACGGAGTAACAAAACATAAATCGTCATTTGGTGTAAAAATAGTCAACTGGATTAAATCCTCCGCGAACTGTGAGCAAACGGCTTGAGCTGACGCCGCATTTGTTGCATTCTGTGCGTCCTGTTAGCTTGGGAGTAAATCTCAATCTAGCAATCCGTTCGGATGAAGGTAGCAGGAGAGTGGGGAATTGACCCCACACCGACGAGGCAACTTTGGTTTTACAGAAGCGAGTCTTCTTATGAAAACAAAGCACTCTTTCAGGTGCCGATAGGCGTGGACTGTTACTGGACGAGCCTCTGGAGAGACTACCAGTTGCACTCATTGTGCAATCAGGTGGCGCCGAAGGCGAAAGTGTCGTGGTGTTATTGTATAACCTGCGACGCGAAACGCTCAGGCAAAAGGACAGAGGAGAGGATGACTGCACAGTCCCTGTCGTTTGTCGTCGTGGGCTATTTTTACTCTTTTGCTTGAGATGGAGCACTTTTGCTCTTATTGAAAGCACTCGTGTAGAGCTCTCGCTTGCTACGCTTTTAGCGTTCAGCTTAGGCGATTCTCGGCCGAGATTAGGTCAAAATAGCTCGCTATAGCGTCCGACTGCGGCGCGTCACAGCCATTTCTTTTCCTCCTCCGTTTATTAATTTTGTTGTTTAATATTCGAGGAATATCATGAGTTTTCAAGCTTTACTTGCCAGTATTAATGGCATCGTCTGGGGCCCAATTACCCTTTGTTTGCTAGTGGGTACAGGGGTTTACCTCACTGTACGTCTCAAGCTTATCCAAGTATTTCGTCTGCCGATGGCGATGGGATTGTTGTTTAAACCTGCCAAAGGTCATGGGGATTTATCTTCCTTTGCCGCGCTTTGTACTGCGCTGTCCGCCACTATCGGTACCGGTAATATTGTCGGCGTGGCGACGGCAATAAAAATGGGCGGGCCAGGGGCGTTATTTTGGATGTGGCTGGCGGCATTTTTTGGCATGGCGACAAAATATGCTGAATGTATGTTGGCGGTAAAGTACCGTACCACCGATGCTCGTGGGCAGATTGCGGGTGGCCCTATGTATTATATCGAGCGCGGCCTTGGTCTACCTTGGATGGCGAAATTGTTCGCTCTCTTTGGGGTTGGTGTGGCCTTTTTCGGTATCGGTACTTTTGCACAGGTTAACGCCATCAGCGATGCGCTGACGATTGCCTTTGAGGTGCCGACTTGGTTGACTGCGACTGTGTTGACTGTGTTAGTTGCCGCAGTCACTTTGGGTGGCGTAAAGCGCATTTCAAATGTGGCGCAAAAACTTGTGCCTGCGATGTCGATTGGTTATGTGTTGGCCTGCGTGTGGATCTTAGTCGGTTTCTCCGAGCAGATTTTACCCGCCTTAGCTTTAGTGATTGAATCTGCCTTTACGCCACTCTCAGCTGCGGGGGGATTTTTAGGGGCGACAGTCGCGCAGGCGATTCAAATCGGTATTGCCCGCGGTGTGTTCTCGAACGAATCTGGATTAGGTAGTGCACCCATTGCCGCCGCTGCCGCTAAGACCAATGAACCCGTTGAGCAAGGTCTCGTCAGCATGACGGGTACTTTCTTCGATACCATTATCATTTGCACTATGACGGGGTTAGTGCTGATCATCACTGGGGTATGGAGTGGTGAGACGGCAGGTGCCGCTATGACGAGTGCTGCTTTTGCTCTGGGAGGTTCAGCGCTTGTGGGTCAGTATTTGGTGACGATTGCGCTAGTGTGTTTTGCGTTTACCACGATTTTGGGCTGGCATTATTATGGTGAACGCTGTTGGTATTACTTAGTCGGTGAGCGCGGGTTACGCATGTATCAAGTGGTGTTTTTGGTACTGATTGCGGGTGGTGCTTTTATCAAACTTGATGTGATTTGGTTGTTGGCCGATACGGTTAATGGTTTGATGGCTATCCCTAACTTGATCGCCATTGTGGGCTTGAGGCATATCATTATCGCCGAAACCCAAAGCTATTTTGCTCGTATCTTACCTAATCAAACCTTAGAGACGGCTTATTAGAGACGGCTTCTTAGAGACGGCTTATTAGTGTTTTTAAAACAATAAATTACTTCACATTATTTTAACTTTGACATTGTCGCCACTAAATTCTTCGTTTACTTTATAAGTGCTATTTTTAAATGCAGTGCTTATAAAATCGGGGGGCTTTAGGGCGACGCCATGGAAAAAAGTAAACTTCGTACTTTTCGCAGTAGGATTTTATCCCACATAGCCTTGCCTCTCATTTTAATTATGGCGAGTGTCTATGGTGTAAACGCTTGGTTTAGTTATATCTCCTCAGAGAATCGGCTGTACCATAGCTTGACACAAGAGGCGAGTCATTCAGCTTCTCGTCTGCAGTTTCTGCTCGAGCATGCGCAGGCCAACACCCAAGGCCTTGCTGATTTTATTGGTTTTTTGTCAAGTAAAGAAGACATGAATGACACTGAGAGTGTTAAAAGTGTCTTGATGAATCGAGTCAAACGTAACCCTGATTTTTTTGGCTCCGCAGTCGCGTTTAAACCTAATACCTTCCCCAATCGAAAGCTCTTTTCCCCCTATGTTTACCGCGATACAAGTGGTGGTAACGATTTACACTACCTCGATATTGGCGCTGAAGGCTACGACTATACCGATGGCACTTGGGATTGGTGGAGTAAGGCTATCAATCAAGCGAACGGTTATTGGTCAAAGGCATACTTTGATGAGGGGGCGGGAAATATTCTGATGTTGACCTATTCGGCTCCTTTTGGTGAGGTAGGCAATTATTTTGGGGTCGCCACGGTTGATTTAGCCTTAGATGAATTGCCAAAACAATTGGGGATTGCACCAAATCGTCTGGTGGTTTTAGACGATCAAGGGCGGCTTATTTATCATATAGATAAAGAAAAAGTGCTGGCAACGACTTCAGCCCAGTGGCTCGATAAGAATAAAAATGCCGATTTTTGGACGCTACAGGATAAAAGGCTTGATGGTCAAACAAGGTTTGTTGATAACCAAGATGTTGTTTATCTTGCGAGTATTGCGACTGTACCGCAATTAAAGTGGCGTGTGATTGTATTAGCGCCAGAACAAGATTTATTCAACTCCCTGCTTGATGATCTAGCATCTATCATCCTTAATTTAAGTTTATTAACCCTCTTATTATTGCTGACCTGTTATCTCGCGGCGAAACGGTTAACTCGGCCGCTAGAGCTACTCGAGTTGGGTATCTTGTCCTTTGGACAGGGTAAAACTCAGCAGCTCATTGTACCTAAAGGTGCCGTGAGTGAAATTGTGACGCTGAGTACTACCTTCAATCAAATGGCGGAATTACTCGCAGAACGTGAACAAGCCATTCTTGATTCCCGCGGTAATCGCTTTGCGCGCCTAATTGATGGCATGAGTGAAAAGTCTTTTTACTGTTCCCTAGAACCTAATGGTCAACTCGCCCAGGTCAGTGAGGGGGTAACAAAGGTGTTGGGGATTACCCCTGATTTGCTCAAGCGCAAATATCAAAGGCTCTTCTCGGCTAATCCCCTCAATGAGAAGAACTGGGAATATACCGATTTGGCCTTAAAGGGCCAAAATGTGCCTTCGCACCAAGTGGAAATGCTGGATGAAAAAGGGCATTTAAGAAGACTCGATGTGTTTATGCAGCCGTTATTATCAGATACGGGTGAGTTAATGTCTGTGGAGATGTTATTTACCGATGTTACTGAGCAGTTTTCAGCGGCAGTCTGGTCAAATGCCGTACTAGAAGCCGCTCCAGAGGCCATGCTCATCGTCGACGAATTGGGGAAAATCGTCTTTACTAACAGTCGCTGTCAGCAGCTCTTTGGATACGAAACGGGCGCTATGTTGGGTTTGCAGGTTGAGGCGTTATTGCCGCAAGAGTTAGGAAACGGGCATGTACTTGAGCGGCAAACATTCCTGCGCGAAGGCCGCGATAGAGGCATGGCAAATGCCCGTCATGTACGGGCGTTAAAAGCCGATGGTAATGAATTTATTGCGGAAATAGCGCTGAGTATTCTTCCCCCTGCCTTTGATGGACAAAGGCAAGTGGCGGCTTCAATACGCGATATGACACAAAAACTGGCCGTTGAGCAGAAGATCCGTGATAGCGAACAGCGTTTTCGTGGCTTAGTGACTAATATTCCCGGCGCCGTTTATCGGACTCGCATCGGGGATGTATGGTTCATGGAATATATCAGTGACAATATTGCTGAGATTACGGGTTATGCAGCGAGTCAGTTTATTGAAAATCGCCAACGTACTTTTGCTTCGCTGATTTTAGAGGAGGACAGGCCTACATGTCATTTGCATATTGATAGAGCGCTCGCGCAGCAAGAAACCTTTGAAGTGGAATATCGTATTCGCCACCGCGATGGCAGTGTGCGCTGGGTACATGAGAAAGGTAAGGCAAGTTATACCGAAGAGGGCGTTCCACTTTGGTTCGATGGCAGTATTGATGACATCACAGAGAGTAAGCTTGCTATAGGGCAGTTGGAGGCTTCGCGCCTGCAATTGACCAATATTACAGAGTCTATTCCTTGTACCGTGTACCAATTGTTGTGGCACTCGCCTACTGATCGCAGATTTACCTTTCTCTCTGGTGCGGCAATGAAAATGCTGGGGCTACATCGTGATGATCTTATTAGTAATTTTGACACCATAGCTGAGCGGATTTTTGATGACGAAAGGCCGGACGTCGTGCGGGCACTTTCAGGTAAGAGTGAAGATAGGTTTTAATGGATCCGCGAGTTTCGTTATCGCCATCCCAATGGCAGCATACGTTGGATGGAAGCGGGTGCGAGCGGCCATATAGAGGAGGATGGCGCTATTACTTGGAATGGGTATGTAATGGACATTACCCAACGCAAGAGCATAGAACAAGAGTTAGCCCTCAGTGAAGCGCACTTTAAGGCACTGTTCGATGGTGCGACCATTGGTATCGTCAATGTGGATGTTAAAGGCGTTATCTTAGATTGTAATGACCAATTCTGTGCTGATATGGCGCGGTCTCGGGAGAGTTTACGCAATACCGCAATTTTTGAGGTCCTTAGCGCGCAAGATAAGCATATCGCCAAGGCGCAATTTAAGGAATTGGTCGGTGGCAAAATTGACCATTATCGTGGCGAGAGAAGCTTTATTCGTCCTTCTGGTGCGCCTTTATGGATGACGGTCAATGTGTCGGCACTGTTAGATGCACAAGGACAATTTGAATCGGCTGTGATCAGTATGGTCGATATGACAGAGCTTAAATTGCTCTCCGATGAACTGTTACTTGCCAAAGAGCAAGCCGATGCTGCCAGTAAAGCCAAGGGTGACTTCTTGGCGAATATGTCCCACGAAATACGCACCCCAATGAATGCCATTATCGGCATGTCCCAGCTGTGCTTACAGACCGAATTAGATAAAAAACAGAAGAATTATGTGGAGAAGATTGAGCGGGCATCGCAGTCTTTACTGTCTATTATCAATGACATTCTGGATTTCTCTAAGATTGAAGCGGGTAAGCTCGACATAGAATCTGTGCCATTTCAGCTCGATACTATGCTGGAAGATCTCAGCGATATGTTTTCTGAGAAAGCCGCCCACAAGCAGATTGAATTGTTATTTGCAGTCGCCCCTAACGTGCCGCGTTATTTATATGGTGATTCGCTACGCTTAGGCCAAGTGTTGATTAACTTGATGAATAACGCCATTAAGTTCACCGAACGGGGTGAGGTGTTATTGTCGCTAAGCTTAGTTGAGCAGCAAGATGATGATGTCGTGCTGCGTTTTAGTGTGCGTGACAGCGGCATAGGCTTAACTGAGCAGCAGCAAGCAAAATTATTTAAATCCTTTACCCAAGCGGATACTTCAACCACCCGTAAATACGGTGGTACAGGCTTAGGCTTGGCTATTTGCAAGCAACTCGTTGAACTCATGGGGGGCAATATTGGTGTCGAAAGTCAATTTGGTCATGGCAGCACCTTCTATTTCACTGTGAAGTTACAAATTTCCGAGGGCCAAAAATTAGTGCTTGAGCAAGAGCTTGAGGGCATGTCTGTGCTGGTGGTAGATGATAACGCGACCGCCAGAGACATAATGCGTACAACGCTCGAAAGTATGGGCTTTAGAGTCGATACGGTTCGTTCAGGTGAAGAAGCAATAAGCCGCTGTTTACTGCAGACCTATGAAGTGGCATTAATCGATTGGAAAATGCCCAATATGGACGGGTTAGAAACCGCCCGTCAGATCCAACTACAGGCTAAGTCTCAGCCTAAGATCTTGATGGTATCCGCCCATGCGAATCATGAATTTATCACTCAAATTGAGCAATTAGCACTGGCGGGGTACATCAGTAAACCCATCAGCGCCTCACGCATGCTCGATGGCATAATGAATGCGATTGGCCGTGAAGGCATATTGCCAGTAAGACGCCGCACTGAAGAGCTGGCTCCGCAGTTATTATTACCACTTCAAGGGAAGCGTATCTTATTAGTGGAAGATAACGAGATGAATCTCGAAGTCGCCAGCGAGTTTTTAGAGCAAGTGGGGATTATTTTATCCATCGCGACCAATGGCCAAATTGCCTTAGATAAGCTATCCCAACAGCATTTCGATTTAGTGTTAATGGACTGCCAAATGCCAGTGATGGATGGTTATCAAGCCACTAAAGCGATAAGGAAAAGGCCTGAGTTGGCAAATTTACCTGTCGTTGCTATGACTGCGAATGCGATGGCTGGTGATAGAGATATGTGTCTTCGGGCTGGGATGAATGACCATATTGCCAAGCCCATAGAAGTGAATGTGCTCTATCAAACCCTATTGAAATACCTCGGATCTTCTTCTGGAATTTCTGCAGCGATAAGGGCGGAAGCCTCAACTCAGTTAACTTCGTCCAGCGCACAGGGGGAAGTCAGCAATGGCGCTGATAAAACGGTATTGCTCAAGTGGCCAGAACACCCTGAGTTGGATATTGATAGAGGTTTGCAACTGGTGCAGCATTCGACGCGTCTTTATCAACGAATCTTTGATCGTTTCGTGAGCAGTCAACGTAATGTGGTGGAGCAGGTTCGCAAAGCCATCGCGGCGAATCAAGTCGAAGATGCGGTGCGTATCGCCCACACCCTTAAAGGCTTAGCGGGTAATTTAAGTTCGGCAAAATTGGTGGAATTAGCACGTTTGCTTGAGTTGCATTTAACAGAGAAAGCGCCTTATGAAGATGAGTTAGTTCAAATTCAACCGCTAGTGGCCTCTATCTGCGATGCGATTGAACAGGCTAAGCCTGTGATAGTGAATCAAGCCGAGCCCCAAGCGGTGGACTTGCTATCAGATGAGGACTTGAGAGCCGCATTACGGGTCTTACGTCAGAATCTAGATGAAGCCGATGCTAGTGCTGTGGCAAAAATTGATGCGTTAAAGCCGAAGGTGAGTAGTGCGATGTGGCAAGCGTTAAGCCCTGCCTTGTCTATGATTAATCAGTACCAGTTTGATGAGGCAATCGACTTAATTGACGATGTGATTACACAGTTAGGATAGAAAGCGGTAGCGCGAATTTATAATGTGTGACATTGAGTGGAGTTGTTAATGGAAAAAGCAACAATATTAGTCGTCGATGACACACCTGAGAATATCGATATTTTGATTGGTATTCTAGGTGATGATTACAAAGTCAAAGTGGCGATCGATGGACCAAGGGCATTAGCGTTAGTGACAAAGTCGCGGCCTGACTTAATTCTGCTCGATGTCATGATGCCAGGTATGAATGGCTATGAAGTCTGCAAGCTGCTAAAGCAAGAGCCGCTGACCAGCCATATTCCGGTGATCTTCGTGACCGCCTTATCTGAAATTGCTGATGAAGCCCAAGGTTTTGCATTGGGTGCGGTGGATTACATTACTAAGCCTGTCAGTGCGCCTGTCGTTAAAGCGCGGGTTAAAACACATCTTGCGCTTTATGATCAAAAACGTCTACTCGAACAACAAGTTAAAGTTCGTACTCACGAATTAGAAGAAACCCGTTTCGAGATTATCCGTCGTCTTGGCCGTGCCGCTGAATACAAGGACAACGAGACGGGTCTACATGTTGTGCGTATGAGCCATTACGCCCGCATATTAGCGGTAAAGCTCGGCTTGCCAACGACCTTTTGTGACTTGATTTTTAATGCGGCGCCTATGCACGATATTGGTAAAATCGGTACGCTCGATGCTGTGCTGAAAAAGCCAGGGAAACTTGATGCGCAGGAATGGGAAATTATGCAGCAGCACGCCGCCATAGGTGCAGAAATTATTGGTGAACATAGCGATCCGTTATTGCAAATGGCCCGTCGTATCGCCTTAACTCACCATGAGAAGTGGGATGGTTCAGGTTACCCCAATGGCTTGGTAGGCGAAGAAATCCCCCTTGAAGGGCGTATCACCGCGATTGCGGATGTGTTCGATGCGCTGACTTCGCAACGGCCTTACAAGCAGGCTTGGACGATTGAAGCAACTATGGAGCTATTTGAAAATCAAGCGGGAAAACATTTCGATCCTAAGCTGGTGGAGGAGTTCAAGCAAATCCTGCCAGAAGCAATTGCCATTCGAGATACTTATTTAGAAAATTGATGCTCGAAGTGCATTGACTAAGATAAAGGCGCCATTGGCGCCTTTATTCTGCTTTAATATTTTATACTCATCATATTAAATCAAAGCATTACGCTTCATCTAATGAGTAGGGCAGAGCTTGGATCGTTAAATGTGATTGTTCATCGTCGGCAAAACGTAGCTGAGTATCATTAGCCGTGTCATTAGGAAGTACGGCGGTTAACAAGACTTGATTGCCACGCTGCACAAACTCAATGATTTGGCCTCCACGACGGAAACTGTCTTCCATCGCGATTTCAAGGCCAGACTCTAGGCTGATTTGCTGCTCAGTGTGGCCACGTAAGATATACAGGGCGCGTTTATTACCACCGCGATATTTCATTCGCGCTATGGTTTCTTGTCCCATGTAACAGCCCTTATTGAAGCTGATACCGTTAACCGCTTGTAGATTACACATCTGCGGTACGTACTGACTGGCATGGCTGGCGGCAAGGTTGGGGTAACCTGCTGCAATCTCTAACGCTTGCCATGCACTGGCGTCAAATACACTCAGTTCCGATTGCGCAACTAAAGCTGCTGCGGCATTTGGTGTTAATACTAAAATAAAACGTTCAGCGTCTTTTAAAATCGCACCATTTTCAATGAGTGTGAGTTCTTGCTGAATATCACCAAAATGCTGTTTCACAAATTGGCTTGCCTGTTCACCGGCAACCCCGAGCAGAGTCCACTCAGCGGATGCATTGCTTAAGGTGGCTTTACTAAACACGGCATATTTTTGTAACTGGGGTAAATCGACTTCGATGGCATCCTTTGGCATCAACATAAAGAGTGCATCTTGAATGGCAAAGGTTCTGAAACTGGCCAGCATTTTACCTTTAGGATCGCAATGCGCGCCCCAGCGCCATTGATCTGTGGCCAATGAGCTGATGTCTGTGGTCACTTGGCCATGGATAAAACTGCGGCCTTGTTCTCCAACGACTTTGATGAGGCCCAAATGAGATAAGTTGGCAAGCATAAGTGGAGGCAAGGTAGCGTCCAGATCCCAATGGGGCGTAGAAACTGAAATAGTCATAGCGAGATCCTGAAAATGAAGACGATGTGAGAGGCTAGATTGTAACGGAATTCCAGTTGGCTCAAAAGCATAAGGCGCACATATCTGTGAATGATCTGTCCGCCTTAATATGTGTGCTTTAGTCGATAGGCTTAAAGCGAGTGGAGTTTAAAGTTTAAAACAGCACGCGGGTACGCAATGTACCTTCAATGGCTTTGAGTTCAACTAAGGCTTCTTCCGCTTGAGTTGTGTCGACTTCCATCACGACATAACCAATTTCTGCGGTGGTCTGCAAATATTGGGCGGCGATGTTGATGCCTTTTTCCGAGAAGGCTTGGTTGATCTTGATCAACACGCCCGGACGGTTTTGGTGAATATGCAGCAAGCGCGAGGTGCCTTTATGCGTTGGTAATGACACTTCAGGGAAGTTAACCGCAGAAACGGTTGAGCCGTTGTCTGAGTATTTAGCGAGCTTACCCGCGACTTCAATACCAATGTTTTCTTGGGCTTCGGCCGTGCTACCGCCGACGTGCGGCGTGAGGAGAACATTGTCTAAACCGCGTAGAGGACTGATAAATTCATCGTCATTCGATTGTGGTTCAACGGGGAATACATCGATTGCGGCACCTGCGAGGTGACGTTCTTTTAACGCAAAGGTTAAAGCTTCAATATCGACTACAGTACCGCGTGATGCGTTGATAAAGATGCTGCCCTTTTTCATTGCTGCAAACTCGGCAGCGCCTATCATGTCTTTTGTTTGTGGAGTTTCAGGGACATGTAAGCTTACTACATCAGCTTGTGCTAATAGGAGTTCCAACGAATGGACTTGTTGTGCGTTACCTAGTGGCAGTTTGTCTTCGATATCGAAGAACACGACGCGCATACCTAAGGTTTCCGCCAGAATGCCAAGCTGAGTACCAATATGGCCGTAACCAATCACACCTAAGGTTTTACCACGCACTTCATAGCTGCCCGCTGCGGTTTTCATCCAGCCGCCACGGTGAGCGATAGCGTTGCGTTCAGGGATACCCCGCATCAACATAATGATTTCGCCAATCACGAGTTCTGCAACACTGCGCGTGTTTGAGAAGGGTGCGTTAAATACTGGGATACCAAGGGATTCGGCGGTGGCAAGGTCAACTTGGTTGGTTCCAATACAGAAACATCCAATCGCGATTAACTTCTCGGCACGTTTCAGCACCTCAGCAGTTAATTGGGTACGCGAACGAAGTCCCACAAAATGCGCATCTTTAATGGACTCAAGTAAGGCTTCATCGCTTAAGGAAGCTTTGTGGTATTCGATATTGGTGTATCCCGCACGTTCAAATACATCGACCGCAGATTGGTGGACGCCTTCCAACAGCAGGATCTTGATCTTATCCTTGTCCAGCGAATGTTTCGCCATGATATGGGTACCCTCTAATTAATAGAAATGTTTCTTATGATATGCTCACAACCTTCACCCACCAAAGTAGCACTTTTTTTGCTCAGTGTGGAGGGCTAGATGGCTAAAGTTAATATTCTAAATTTAGAACAATATCGCATAAGAGGAAGAAACATTGAATAACAAAATCGCATGGTGCGGTATTTACCTCTCAGTTTTGGTGTGGTCGGCGATAAAACCCGCAGATCCTTTCACATGGTGGCTCGAAGCCTTGCCTGCATTGATTGCTGTACCGATTTTATTCTTTACTCGTAAACGTTTTCCACTAACACCTTTAGTGTATTTTCTCGTCTTAATACACTGCTGTGTGTTGTTTGTAGGCGCTCATTATACTTACGCTGAAGTGCCGTTATTCGACACGATTGCCGATTGGATGGGTTCAGAACGTAATAATTACGATAAAGTGGGTCATTTTGCGCAAGGTTTTATCCCAGCCATGCTGGCCCGTGAAATTATGTTGCGTAATCAAGCTGTCAAACCTGGGGCTTGGTGTGCGTTTCTTGCCACTTGTTTTGTGCTCGCTTTTTCGGCGTTTTATGAACTGATCGAATGGTGGGTTGCCGTGGCAACCGGCGAAGGGGCTGAAGCCTTTTTAGGGACTCAAGGCTATGTATGGGATACCCAATCCGACATGTTTCTTGCCCTCATTGGCGCAATTGTCGCGTTAGCTTTACTGTCTCGTTTTCAAGATAAACAAATCGCGAGACTCAAGCAGAGGATTTAGCGGCTAAAAGTGGGTGATGCTCTCTGTTCGAGTTGTAAGACTTTCTTCCCTGAAATGTATGGTGTGAGTGTGATGACATTGAGTTGTCATACTTTAGTGTTGTTATTGTGTTTTCTTTGTGTTGCAACTTTGGGTTGATAACGTCATAGTTGGAAAGTATTAGGTGCTGGGCGTTGGCCAAGTAAAACGGTATTTTTGACTGTTATTCCATTTTATTGTGGTGAGTTAGTCGAACCTACTAGCATTAAACAGGGAATAGTACATTTGGGTGATGTTTTTCAATCGTTAACTAGTCAGAATTAACTAGGTTAATGGAATGTTGAAAAATCTAACTAAAAAGACGAGTCAAACATACCATTTTGCAATAGAGAATACTTTTCAGGGAGGAGAGTCATTGAGCACAATTAATGAATTGGTTTTTTTACACCAAATGGCCGCGCCATGTCATTTAGCGTTACTCGCTGAATCCATTGGTTTGAAAACGCGTATAGTAAAGCATGCGGCTGAACTGGATTTAGACAAGAGTCGCCGTAGTTTTTATCTGATCACCCAAAAAGGTTCAGCATTAGATAACAAAGGGATACCTCTGTTAGCTTCGCGATTAGTGTCACATTTTCCTGTGGCGCTGTATCAAGTTGAGCGTGACTCCTTAGACCAAGAATCTGCAATGTTACTCGGCATTCGAGGTATTTTATTTGCCGATCAACGTATGGATCTGATGTTAACGGGTTTACGTAAAATGGTGGCAGAGGAACTTTGGTACGATAGAACTTTACTAAGCAAAATGTTCCGCCGTGTTGTACAAAAGTTAGAAGGTAATAATGAAATGCCCTCTGATACTGTAGCTATGCTGCAGATGCTGACATCCCGTGAACGCACTATCATTCAATTCGTATCGAGTGGTGCGAGAAATAAAGAAATCGCTCATAGGTTATGTATCAGCGAACATACAGTGAAGGCACATATTTCTTCTATTTTCCGCAAGACCCAGTCTCGTAATCGGGTTGAGCTTTTACGTTGGGCGCAAACCTATCAAACTCACTTTGAGCTGTGCAGTTAGTCAGTTAAAGATATTGGTCGTTAGCTTTTCGCTGTGAGTGGTTAATGTTAATGATTACTAGCATATCAACATAGAAAAGCGGGAATGTTTATTTAAACATTCCCGCTTTTTGTTTAACACCCTTTTTATAAACCACCACCAAAGAGTTTAGCTGTGGTGGTTTAACAGTATTGACTAGTATTGCACTACAGTGGCAACGTTCATATTGCCTGATTGGTTCACGTTGATGCTGTTGTTAGTGCCCGCTTGAGAACCTAACACTAAGTTGTCATTACCCGTTTGAGTGATTGACAGGCTGTTATTGTCACCGCTAACGCCAAATGAATTTGAAGCAAATGAAGTGTCGTTATCGCCGCCTACCCAGTTACCGTTACCTGATTGAGTAATTTGCGCGGTGTTTTCATCACCTTCAATAATCAGGTCAATAACGTTAAGATCGCCACTTTGAAGTGCGCTGACATCGGCATTGTTGTTGCCAGCAACAGAAATCAATGTTTCGTTCTCAGCGCCATCTTGCTCAACATCAACTTCGTTATCGCTACCCACGGCATCTACATAAGCAAAGTTCTCATCGCCTTCTTGGCTAACTTCAATACTGTTATCTTCACCATCAGCGAAGGCAATGATTTCGTTGTTATCGCCTTTAGAGGATAAATCGAAGTCATTATCTGTACCGTATGCACCAAAGGTTGCGAAGTTCGCATCGCCTTTTTGTTTCAAGTCAACGTCGTTGCTATCGCCCCATACTTGGAACTCTGCACCGTTGACATCGCCTTTTTGAGTGATAGTAATATCGTTATCATCACCTTGGATATCGGCCACTAAAGTATCACCGATAGTGTTGCCGCTGCCATTTTGGGTAATATCGACACTGTTGTCATCACCCGTAGTCATAGCAAGATAAGCCGTGTTGCCGGTACCTTTTTGATCCATTGAAATATCGTTTTTGCTGCCCGCCAGTGCGTAAACGAAGCCTACATGGTTATCACCCTTTTGGACCATGTCTACTTTGTTGTTGTCGCCTGCAATACCCTTAGCCGCGCCAAAGTTGTTGTTACCCGCTTGATTAACAGAAACGTCGTTGTTGTTACCCACGTTAGCGGTTAAGTCGAGAGCGATTAAACCCGCTTGGTTGTTGTCACCGATTTGTGTGATTTTACCGTCGTTGTTGCTGCCTTCAACGCGAAAAACTGCAAAGTTAGCATCGCCTTCTTGCTCAACAAACACGCTGTTTTCAGCGCCAGTGATTTCAACTTGGCTTTCGTTGACTTCGCCTAATTGGTTAACGAATACAGTGTTATCGTTGCCAGTAACATCGCTACTGCTTTGGTTAAAGAAACCATCTTGCGACACATTTACATTGTTGTTGTCACCTACAACATTTGCACTTGCCACATGCCAGTCAACTTGTTGCGTTATTTGGACCTTGTTATCATCACCCGTTGAATTAATAGCCGCTTCATGCCACACACCGTCTTGGATGACGGTTGCGGTTTGATCTGTACCTGTTTGCACAACCGCAGCAGCGTTAAGGCCACCCGTTTGTGAGACTAAAGTGTCTTGGGCTTGGCCTGACTGTACTACGCTAATTTCGCTCACTGTACTGGCAGCAAAAGCTTGACCGCTTAAACCTGTTGCAATGGCCAAAGCAATAAGTGATTTTTTAGCTTGTGATTTCATGTGACGCTCCCTGTTTAATATTGAGTTATTGAGATTGCAGCACCGTCCGCAATCTGTTGAATCGAAAAGTTGCCGCTTCCTAGTTGGTTCAGTTGCACGAGATTGTCATTGCCAATTTGTGTCACTGAAGCCGTATTTTGACTGCCGACTTGCAGTAGTTGGACTTCATTGTTTGAACCAATCTGTGTGATTAGCGCATCGTTATCATTGCCCACTTGTGTTACATCGGCCTTGTTATCGCTGCCTGACTGGAACAGTAATCCTTGGTTGGCAGTGCCTTGTTGAACCAGCTCGATAAGGTTATCGCGACCGGAACGTTCCAGTAATGCCTGAAGGGTTACGGGTAACTCGTTGACATTCAGCTCTTGTGCTGAAGTCATACAACTACAAAGCAAGATCAGAGGCACCAAAAAGCGTATAGAGGTATTTGGCACGGGTGACTCCTTGCATCAAATATCTTGGGCTGCTTAAAGTAACTTGCATCCCAAATTCAGACCTGAAGATACGAGTCCCGTTAATATGTCGCAATTGGCCAAACGGGTATTTATTCTAGAAAGGATTAACGGAAGGTAAATGATAGCTGTATTTATATCGTATTGATTAAATAGATTTTATATGTTTATTGACGTGTTTTTATTTAAGGGGGCTAGTCTAGTTGTCCTAGTAGTTAAGTCGTATTTGTTGTGAAGCGAGTATTTGATTTTTAAACAATGCAATAACAAGTGAAGGGAAATACATCGACTATCGCGTTTGCATTTTCTTGATAAAAAAGCACGCGTTTGTGCCAGCGAGAAACTGCTGAGGAGTTTAATTAACTGTAGCAACCTATGTCATTTACCCTGTGTGCAACAACAGGCTTCTTATCCTTGCGGTAATGAATCCTAGGTTAAACAAAGGGACATTACTGTGAGCGGAAAATTACCATTATTATGATTGAATTCCTTAATGGGGTAGAGAAAAGATTAATACTACTGTTTTATGCGAGATCAGTGCTTTTCTGGTTCTTTTAACTCTTCATGGAATGCTTCGGTACTGATTTGGCTTTTACGGTCTTCCAGTTGTTGCATCGCACTGTTATTACTCACAGTTAACGCATTGAAGCGAGTATTGATATCGTCCATTTCGTTAATGTATTCAGGATCGGTTTTCTCTTTATTTTGCCAATAACGCTTACGTTCTAATTTCTGC
The DNA here is from genome assembly GCF_015767295.1 of Shewanella sp. DW31. Lineage (NCBI taxonomy): Bacteria > Pseudomonadati > Pseudomonadota > Gammaproteobacteria > Alteromonadales > Shewanellaceae > Shewanella > Shewanella sp. DW31. The sequence continues at coordinate 126,821 of NZ_JADWMP020000010.1, read as the reverse complement.
AATTCACTGGCGCGCAGAATTTCAAAATAGCTATTTTCCTGCTTAAGACGATATATTTCGCCGTCGAGTAACTGCAATAATTTTTCTTTAGAAATGGTTCGGCTATTCAGTAGAGTGTGTAAGGGATCGACAGGAATGTCCCTTTTATCAGAGTCTACTTCAGTCGTTATCCCTAACTGGTATTCGATTTTATGTTGGCTAAATTCCTGCGGACAAGCGGTTTGGCTAAAGACAATTTTGTCATCTTTACGGCATTTATAAATGGTATTTGCCTGTATTGCAGTGGGCAAAATAAGACAAATTAGGGTGAGTATCAGTCTTGCCATGAGGCCACAAATCCTTTGTACACTTGCATAGCTATTATGATTTAATTGTTTGATTAAGCATAATAAATAGTGATTATGACGTTTATATTATTATGCCTTTTTAACCGTTTATTGTTAGGTCGACGGGCTGTTAAGCCCAATAAATTAAAGGATTAGCCATACATCATTATAAGGTCAAATTCACTCGTCAATGTCTGCTGCTAATCATTTACCTTAAATTAACATCTGCATCATACTATGGCGTAAATTTAGGGATAAAACCAGTTTTTGACGCTTCAAATTTTTGGCGCTTGGATTGATTCTAAAGAAGAAAATAGCTTCTGGTCGAGCATTGGGTAAATAAAAAGGAGCGAGTGCTCCTTTTTATTTATTGATAACGCTTAAGAGATTAGCGATCGAACCTTAAGTTGTCGATAAGTCGCGCTTTACCTATATAGGCGGCGGCCAAAATGACTAAGGTTTGGTCTTGGCTCTGCGCTTTCTCAAGCGTGTGGGCATGACGAATTTCCAGATAATCCGGCGTAAAGCCCGCAGCCACTAAACTGATTTTCGCTTGCTCGGTGACAGCATCAACACTCTGACCTTGTTTGATCCCTGCAGCCATAGCATCTATCGCCTGTTTTAATGCTGGTGCAGCGGCTTTTTCTGCGGCGGTGAGATAACTATTGCGCGAACTCATGGCTAAACCTGAGTCCTCACGTATGGTATCAACACCGATAATCTCAATCGGTAATGACAAGTCTTCAACCATAGTTTCAATGACTAATAGCTGTTGATAGTCTTTATTGCCAAAGAGTGCCACATCGGGCTGTACTATGTTGAATAGTTTACAGACGATAGTCGCAACGCCTCGAAAATGCCCCGGACGGCTAGCGCCGCAGAGCAGATCTGAAATACCTGGCACTTCAACATAGGTTTGTTGCGCTAAGCCCTTGGGATACATCACGGCTGGCGTTGGGGTAAACAGCAACTCAGCGCCAGCGGCGGTGAGGGCTTCACTGTCGGCGGCGAGTGTGCGTGGGTAGGCATCGAGATCTTCGTTCTGGCCAAACTGCATTGGATTGACGAAAATCGATACCACCACATGATCACAACGTTTAGCCGCTTCTTTCACTAAGGTGATGTGTCCCCGATGGAGATTGCCCATGGTCGGCACAAAGGCGACAGTTTCGCCCTTGGCACGCCATGCACGCACTTGAGTGCGAATATCATCAATATGGGCGCTAGTGATCATTGAGCCTTACCTTGCATAAATCTGTTATTTATTAAAAGTGTGTTCTTCGCTAGGAAAAGTTCCTTGGGCAACTTCGTCGATATAAGCACGTACCGCAGAACGAATTTCACCGGTTTGTTTTAGGTAGTTTTTCGAGAAACGTGGAATGTAACCACTTGAAATACCTAACACATCATGCATCACCAAGATTTGACCGTCGGTCGATGCGCCTGCGCCAATTCCAATGACAGGAATCGTTAAGGCTTGAGTGATCGCCGCAGCGAGAGGCGCAGGGATACATTCTACGACTAATAGTTGAGCACCCGCGGCTTCTAAAGCCTTAGCTTCGTCGAGGATGCGCTGGGCATTTTCGGCATCGCGGCCTTGCACTTTAAAACCACCAAACACATGAACCGACTGAGGCGTCAAGCCTAAGTGGGCACACACAGGAATACCGCGTTCGGTAAGCTTAGTGACGGTTTCGAGTAACCAGTGGCCGCCTTCGACCTTGACCATGTTCGCGCCAGCTTGCATTAACTCAGTGGCGTTGACCATAGCTTGTTCTGGCGTGGCGTAACTCATAAAGGGCATATCGGCGATCAGCAGGGCACGTTCAATACCGCGACGAACACAGCGAGTATGGTAAGCGATTTCTGCAGTAGTGACGGGCAGGGTATCGTCATGGCCTTGGAGAACCATTCCCAAAGAATCGCCGACCAGCAGCACATCGACACCTTCGCTATCGAACGCGCTGGCAAAACTGGCATCATAGGCTGTCAGTGCCGTGAATTTTCTACCTTCCTGTTTGTATTTCAACAGGGTTGAGCTAGTAATTTTAGACATATGGATGATCTTCAAACCAAATAGAAGTGGTGTTATAAGCTAACTGAGGACGGACTTCAATGATCAATGCCCAGTTGTTGTAACTCGGCCAACATTTTTGTATCGATAAGACTGTCGATGGCAGTGTTGCAAGGCAGAATCAGATCCGGTGCAATTGCGGCTAAAGGCACGAGCACAAAGCTGCGCGTTTTCATGCCGTAGTGGGGCACTTTGAGTCTAGGAATGTCAATGTTCTCATTACCATACAAGAGTAAATCGAGATCTAAGGTTCTAGGCCCCCAACGCTCTAGGCGGACTCGACCTTGGGTGTTTTCAATATGCTGCAGTGCATCGAGTAAGGCTAATGGCATGAGATCAGTATCGAAACTCGCCACCGCATTTACATAATCGGGTTGCACGACATCGCCCATAGGCGTCGAATGGTAATAGGGAGAAACGACGAGACTATTGCCTAAGGCGGACAATGCCGTCACGGCATTGTCCAATTGCGCCTTGGGATCTTCAAGATTTGCTCCTAATGCGACGTAGACGCGGGGCATTATTCAGCCGTTTTAACTTTAGGTGTGCCACTCGCTTTAGGTGCGCTCGTCGGCGCTGAACCATCGGCATTCGGTGCACGAGGACGGCGACGACGTTGGGTGGCATTACGGTTGCGGTTTGGCGATTTACTGCCGCTACGCGCTATTGCTAAACGTTCCGTTTCATCGGCTTCGACAAATTGTTGCCACCAAGCGGCACTTTTAGCGACATTACCCGCTTCGACTTCGCCCCTGAGTAAGAGTAAATCGTATGCGGCTCTAAACTTAGGGTGTTCCATCAGTTTAAAGGCGCGGGTGCCTTGGCTACGATCAAAGCGTAACTGTAACTGCCAAATGTCTTTTGCCGGCGTGCTAAAACGGCGCGGAATGCTAATGGTTTGGCATTGTTGCTCCATCACATCGCCCATGGCGGCAAAGAAGGCATCATATAACGTCAGGCCACTTTCAACGGCAATATCTTCGGCGCGTTGACGCAGTGGATACCAGAGAAGCGCAGCATAGAAGAATGAAGGTGTGACCGGCTTATCTTCGTTAACTCTTTGATCTGTGCTCTTCATGATGGCTTGCACCATTTTCATGGTCGTACCTTTAGGATCATCTTTTAGCAGAGCGGCCACTTGCGGAAACAGCGGCGCGAATAGCTTGTATTCTTGCATCAGTTCGAAGTTGGCTAAGGCTTTGCCTGCAAAGAAGAGTTTCAACACTTCTTCGTACATACGCGCTGCGGGAATATCTTTTAGCAGCGGCGCTAATTGTTTAATCGGCGCTGCTGTTACTGTTTCGATACCCATGTTGAGTTTAGTGGCGAAACGCACCGCCCTTAACATACGCACGGGATCTTCACGGTAACGGGTTTCTGGATCGCCGATTAATCTCAGCGTGCCAGCTTTGAGATCGGCCATACCGCCGCCGTAGCTGCGAATCGAGTAATCGCTGATATCGTAATAGAGGGCATTGACGGTAAAGTCGCGGCGCTCGGCATCTTCATCGATTTCGCCATAGACGTTATCGCGCAGCAAACGCCCTTCTGCATTGGCTTTCGAGACTTTCTCATTGCTTTCGCCATGGTGACCACGGAAGGTGGCGACTTCAATCACATCGCGACCGAAAACAATGTGCGCTAAGCGGAAACGGCGACCGACAACACGGCAATTACGGAATAATTTTTTGATTTCTTCCGGTGTTGCATTGGTCACTATGTCGAAATCTTTCGGTTCAATCCCTAAGAGTAAATCGCGTACACCGCCGCCGACTAAATAGGCTTTAAAGCCAGATTTATTCAGTCTGTATAATACCTTAAGGGCATTCTCGCTGATTTGTTTGCGCGAGATGGTATGGGCATCTCTTGGTACTAACTCTAAACTCAAAGCACCGGAACTTTGTTCAGGTGTTGTTGGTTCAATCTGAGCTGGAGTCGGAGCGGTCGTTTTAGGCGCGTCTTCAAATAGCTGTTTGCAGAATTGGCTGATACGGCGAAAAATGGGACACCTCGAAATATGATCTGTTATTTGATTAAAAATCTGGCGGCTATCATATACCAAATGCGGCCTAATGAGTATATCAGGGCTCGATCAGTATCTCAGATTGTTGCGGTATAGTGGATAATTGAAACTGATCCACGGCTTGAGCGAGCATTTGCGCCACAGAGCCGCGGGTTTCGACGGGGGGTTGGCCTAAAAATGTCAGTGCCGCATTGAGGCTCGCCTGTGGATTAAGTGTATCAATTGCCTGTGCATGATTCTGTTTTGAGAGCTTAAAGCCTTTACTTATGCAGGCGAGTGGCAAGTGCAGCCATTGCGGTGTGGCTAAACCAAAGCTTTGATACAAACTCAGTTGGCGACAACTGGCCTCGATTAAGTCGCAGCCTCGAACCACTTCGGTGATCCCTTGATAAGCATCGTCGAGTACCACGGCCAGTTGATAGGCGTACAGACCATCACTGCGTTTGATGATGAAATCCTCTGCGGCAAAATGGCGATCAACGCAAATATGGCCCATTAGATTGTCATCAAATTCTTGCACTTGCGCCGTGTTGACGATTCGCACCGCACCCGACCTAACAAGATTTGCAGACTGGGTTTGTGGCAATCGGTGGCAGCGGCCATCGTAGACGCCGCCCATGGCTTGAATTTGCTTGCGACTACATTGGCAGAAATAGGCTTTATCTTGGGCGAGCAGCGAGTCAATTTGCGCTTGATAAGCTGCTGTGCGCTGGCTTTGATACAGAGGCATATCATCCCACTCAAATCCATAGGCTTCTAAGGTGCGTAAGATATCATCGGCGGCACCTTTGACTTCCCGCGGTGGGTCTATATCTTCGATGCGAATTAGCCATTTACCCTGTAGGGAGCGGGCGCGCAGATAGCTGCCAAGGGCGGCGATAAGCGAGCCAAAGTGCAAGGCACCCGAAGGCGAAGGCGCAAAGCGGCCGACATAGGGCTGGCTGGATAAATCGGAATGTAATAGCTTTGACATAACAACTAGATGGCGTTTTAAAGTCGCGACGGTAAAAGTGGATGTATTTTAGAGGTATGCTAAGAGAAAAGCGAATCGGGGTAAATTGGAGTGAGCTTGGCTTAAGCTCGTCGAGATTACGAGTTGCTAGAAACAAATAGGCGGGGAAATCCCCGCCCAGTATGCTTGATTAACCAGCCATTTGTTTCTCTTTGATCTCTGCAAGCGTTTTACAGTCGATGCATTGATCGGCTGTTGGACGCGCTTCGAGACGGCGGATGCCGATTTCGATACCGCAAGAATCACAGAAGCCGAAATCGTCTTCTTCAATTTTTTGCAGTGTTTTTTCGATTTTTTTGATCAGCTTACGTTCTCTATCGCGAGCACGAAGTTCGAGGCTGAACTCTTCTTCTTGTGCTGCACGGTCAACAGGATCGGGAAAGTTTGCGGCTTCGTCCTGCATGTGGCTAAGAGTACGGTCGACCTCTTCACGCAACTGATTGCGCCAAGCTTCAAGAATTGTCTTGAAGTGACCCAGTTGCTTAGCGTTCATATACTCCTCACCCGGCTTTTCCTGGTAAGGATTTACACCTGCGATAGCGAGTACGCCAAGTTTTTTGGTGCCTTCAGGCATAACGCATCTCCTGTAATCATTTGCGTTTGTAGGGCGTCCTTAAGAACGGCCGCTATCTATAGCAGAATCTTCACATCGAGGCAAACTTTTCATTCTGCTTTGATTGAATTTTTTGACTATGTTCGCTAATTCAAATGAAATCAAATTTAACTCAGCCTTAACATCATACTCGTACATCGCAGGCTTGGGCTAGGTGAATCTCTGTAGGGGAGATTTTACAGCGATAGGCTAGCACTTCAACGCCGGCTAATACAGCCATTTTCAGTAACTTAGCATATTCAGGGTCGATATGTGCTGCGGGGGCAACACTGAATATTTCACTGTGCTGCACCACAAACAGCAATACGGCTCTATGGCCTTGGCTCACCATGTGCATCAATTCACGTAAATGTTTTTGACCGCGTAGGCTCACAGCATCGGGAAAATAACCTTGGCCATCTTCGAGCAAAGTACAACTTTTGACTTCTATATAACAGGCGGGTTTTTGAGCACCCTGTAGCAGGATATCGATGCGACTATTTTCATCACCGTATTTGACTTCACGGCTTAGGCTATCATAACCCGTGAGTTCCTTGATGATACCTTTATTGATGGCTTCTTTGGCTAAGGTATTCGCCTGACCCGAGTGGATACCGATTAAGCCTGCATCTGGCGTGGTCATTAGTTCCCACGTATGGGCATATTTACGTTTAGGGTTATCAGAGGTAGAAAACCACACGGTTTCACCGGGATACAGGCAATTACGCATAGAGCCGGTATTGGGGCAATGTAGGGTGATCTCACTGCCATCGCTTAGCTGCACATCTGCCAGAAAACGCTTATAGCGGCGCAATAAAATGCCCTGTTGTAGCGGCGGTGTAAATTCCATAGGTAGACCTATCTCGGCTGTTCTAGGTCGCAAAGCCTAGCAAATTTCGCAAATGTTTACAGATTTTACCTGAGTAACTTCAGCCAATCGCTTTGCGTCATCGCCTGCTAGCAGTAAACTGCCGCCATAAAGTTTGTTCTGATTGCTGATTGATTGTTCTGATTGATTGTTCTAAAACGAATCGAAAAATAAGGATCCCTAATGAGTGAACTAAAAGTAACTGAATTGATGAAAGTGCAATTAACCAAAGAAGCACCGGCAGCCCACTGGGGCAAGGCTGATGTGACTTATACTGCCGACGGTGCGCAAATTCATTTAGCAGGTGGCGATGAGCTGCGTCAAATTCAAATGGCGGCCCGTAAACTGCGCAGTCAAGGCATTAGCAGTGTGGAATTAGCTGGGCAGTTTTGGGATCTCAATAGCCAATGGGTATTTGCCCAAGGTTTCGCGACGGCAAAACCAGGCTATCAAATCCACTGGTGTGGTGATGAGTCTGTACAAGCAGAATTGCAACGTCGACTCGATGTGGCAACCTTTGCCCGTCAACTGATCAACGATACGCCTGAAAACCTGTCGCCAGTGAAACTCGCCCAGCAAGCCGCAAAATGGTTGGCTGACGTTGGTGGCGACAAGGTGAGTTATCGGATTATCGAAGGTGAAGCGCTGCTTGAAGAGCAGTGGATTGGTATCCATGCCGTCGGTCGCGGCAGTGAGCGTCCACCGGCAATGTTAGAGTTAGACTTCAACCCATTAGCCGCCGATGCACCTGTGTCTGTGGCGCTTGTGGGTAAAGGGATTACCTTTGATTCTGGCGGCTACAGTATCAAAGCTTCTGAAGGCATGTTAGGCATGAAATGCGATATGGGCGGCGCGGCGACTGTGACTGCAGCACTTGGTTTAGCGATCAAGTCTGGCCTCAACAAACGCGTTAAACTCTTCTTATGTTGTGCTGAAAACTTGATCAGCGGTCGCGCCTATAAGTTAGGTGATATTCTGACCTACAAAAATGGTGTAACAGTTGAAGTGGTGAACACGGATGCGGAAGGGCGTCTAGTGTTGGCCGATGGCCTACAAGCTGCTTCTGCTACAGGCGCACCTTTTATTATCGATGCAGCGACCCTTACAGGCGCTGCTGTGATGGCGGTGGGTTCTAACTACAACGCGATTTTCTCGCCACAGGCGGATGTGTTGCAACTGGCCCAGCAAAAAGCCACTAGCGTTGCCGAGCGCGTATGGCCGCTGCCACTGGATCCTTGGCACAAAGAAATGTGTCCATCTGCCTATGCTGACACCGCAAACAGCCGCGCAATGAAAGGCGGCGGTGCAGGTGGTGCTTCTAATGCCGCTGGTTTCTTATGGCGTTTCGTGTCACCCGAAGCTAAATGGTTACACGTTGATTTAGCGGGCGCTTTTGAAGATTCAGCTTCTGCCATGTGGGGCGCGGGTGCAACGACCCACGGCGTATTGACTATTAGTGAATTGATTAAAGGCTAAGCCTAGCGCTAAGACTAAATCAGATATGTTAGCTAAAGATCCATTAAGGTTCTGTAGCTTTGATTAAACCGCCTACGGGCGGTTTTTTATTGGTTGAAAGATGAGAACACTCGTTTACTTGGCGTTTTAGCGGCTTCATGGCATGTTATGGCTGAGCATTTTTAATAGGGAAACATGATGATAACTATACGAAAAGCAACGAAAGCGGATGCTCAGGCCTGCTGGGATATCCGCAATGCGGCGATCAATAAGGGCTGCGCTGGATTTTATGATGCGGGCGATCTGGTGATTTGGACCGAGGGCGAACTGACCGAGCAATTTAGCCGTATCGTCGATGCACATTTTTATGTGGCAGAGTTGTCCTCTGACGAGTCGCAGCTTAAGACTGTGGTCGGCACTGCCATGTTGGATGAACCCTATGCCCAGTTAGAAGCCTTGTTTGTTTCCCCCAATGCTATGGGGTTAGGTATCGGCAAGGTATTGCTACAATTTATTGAAACTATGGCTTTTAATCAGGGGATAGCCCAACTCAGATTGGAGTCAACTTTAAATGCGGTGGATTTCTATCGTCACTGTGGTTTTGGTGGTGAAGGTTTAGAGGAGGAATCTATCTACTGTTCGCCCAGAGGCATAGCCTTAGAGTGCATGGTGATGTATAAAAATCTAGGACGGTCTTTGGTCTGCTAGGGCGTTGCTTCGCAACTGCTAGAACGTCGCGTTGCGGCTACGGATAACGGCATGCAGCAAACTGCTACAGAACGTCACTTTGTGACTCACGATTTACGGAACAGGCTTTGCCCTTTCGGTAAGTGCAGCGTTCTATGAGTGAGTTTACGAACGTTCTGTTTTCCTAGAATCTAGAGCCTAGAACCTATTTTCTGAGAGGTTGTTGACATACTTAAGGTAATCAATATATCAAGCATGGATGCGGAATTAACTTATATAGTTTCGTTAAAAAGGTTGCTGATATATTCGAGGGAATCAACAGATCAAGCATAGATGTGGAATTCATTCTTCATAAAAGGTTGCTGACATACTCAAGGAAATCAACAGATCAAGATGGGGGAATTAACTCCCAAGAGTATGCCAACTATCGTTCTTTCGCCTGAAATCCCGATGCCGACAAGATTAGCGCTAGTGGCTTAAATAAAACTTAATCCATTGCAAAAAAAGACTTTCTTTCCTTAGCCTTTAGTCAAAATTGCCCACAAATCCTCAAGGTTTCAGTTCGCTTCTGGGGTATTAAGTTGCTGACGTTTTTCCATCAAATCTTTAATCAAAGGCGTGAGGATCAGCTCCATCGCCAGCGACATTTTGCCGCCGGGGACGACGAGTGTGTTGACCCGTGACATAAATGAACCTTGGATCATATTGAGGTAATAGGGGAAGTCGACATTATTGATACCGCGGAAGCGGATCACCACAAAGCTCTCATCTAAGCTCGGAATATCTTTGGCACTAAATGGGTTAGAGGTATCGACCGTCGGTACTCGCTGAAAGTTAATGTGAGTGCGGGAGAACTGTGGCGTCATGTGCTTAATATAGTCGTCCATACTGCGCACAATCGAGCCCATGACTTTTTCACGGCTGTGGCCACGCTCCGAAGTATCGCGGATAATTTTTTGGATCCACTCTAAGTTGACTATGGGCACCATGCCGATTAGCAAGTCCACATGCTGGGCGACATTGGCATCACCAGTAACTACGCCGCCATGTAAGCCTTCGTAGTAGAGCATATCGGTATTTTCAGGTAGTGGTCGCCATTGGGTAAAAGTGCCAGGCATCTGGTTAAAAGGCACTGCCTCATCGAAGGTGTGTAAATAGCTGCGGGTTTCACCTTGGCCTGTGGTGCTGTAATCGCGAAAGCATTGCTCTAAACGAGCAAAGTTATTAGCCTCTGGGCCAAAATAGCTAAGATTGCGGTTTTCAGCTTGGGATTTGCGGATCATGACTTCCATTTCGGCGCGGGTAAAATGATGAAAACTGTCGCCTTCGACAAAGGCGGCGTTGATCCCGAGTTGGCGAAAAATATGGCTAAAGGCGGTGGTCGTCGTGGTGGTTCCCGCGCCTGATGAGCCTGTAACTGCAATAATGGGATGTTTTGCTGACATTTTTTCTACCTAGCTAGGAACCAAAAGAGCCGCTTATGGGGAAGCGATAAAAACGCGAGTACTATTTATACGGTACAGAGATAGGACTGGTCAATCTTGCTGCTGTGCTATTTGTTCCGCTGAACGTATGGCGAAGGATTCATCGTCTTCACTGTACTCTAATTTCAGCTTACCTTGCTTAAGTGCTTGTTGACATTGGATTATAGCTTGAGCAAGTTCCTGCTCATCGAGACTGGCAAAGCTGCCATCCTCCACTTGACCGAAGAGATATTCGCGGATCAGATTGGCCAGCGTTTCCTTGGGGAGTTGTAACAGGGTTTCATAGGGAATGAGCATCGGTGTTTCCTTGGGTGATATTGTCGCCGTTGATTGGGTCTGTGCTAAGCGAGTGAACACTTTGATCGCCTAGTAAAAAATGTAAAATCCGTCGCTCAAGGTAGAAGCGCGGTTTCCAAGGTGTACCGCCTTCGATAAAGCCAACATGACCGCCATAGGGATGCAGTTCGTATTCTACATAACCCGATAATTGGTTTGGCTGGGGGATCACTTCATCGGTCATAAAGGGATCGTCCTTAGCATGTATGATGAGCGTCGGTTTAGTTATACGGCTAACAAAGGGTAAGCCACTGGCACGCGTATAGTAATCGTCGACGCCGTCAAAGCCGTGTAATGGTGCTGTGACTTTATCGTCAAAATCATAGAAGGTATTTAAACGGTCGACCTGCAACTGGCTCAGCGGCATAGAGATGGCTAAGTCGGGATCGTTCAGTTTATGGCTTATCTTCTGTTGTAACTGTTTGATTAAATAACTTTGATACACCTTTGAAAAGCCATTTTCCAAGCGTTTAGCACAGGCTGACAATTGCAGCGGCGCAGAGACAACCACAGCGCGGGCTAATAAACTATCATCCTGATATTCGCCTTGATACTTAGTCAGCACATTGCCGCCTAAACTGTAACCTACGGCTAATAAGGGCGATTGCGGATACGCGCTTTTCAGTGTCGATAGACTAAACTGTAAATCGTCCGTATCGCCACTGTGATAACTGCGGGCGAGGCGATTGGCCTCACCCGAACAACTTCTGTGATGATGCACGACGGCAGCTAGTTGCTGTTCCTTACAGGCTTGCAGTATCCGCCGCGCATAATGGGATTGAGCACTTCCTTCTAAGCCGTGGATGATCACCACGATCGGTTTGCCAGACTGTGGAACATCCTGCCAATCTAAATCGATAAAATCGCCATCGGGTAACTCTAAGCGCTGCCGCTGTAATGCTGGTTTGGCCACTTTAGTGAATACGGGTAAAATCGTTTGTATATGGGGGCTCTTGGCCCACCAAGGTGGCATAAAGGAATTTGGCATAGATGTTTATCTTGGTATCGGCTATTGCTGAAAATTAAAACGTGTGTTTAATTTATACCCAAACCAACTCAAAATGCTGAAATTCGTATTTTGAGGTCGCTTGGGTATAAACTCGCGGCCATTGTAGCACAATTGTTTTTTATGCTGATATTTAGGCCGACATTTAGGTTGATAATTAGGAGATAGAGATGAAGCGACGAACCTTTATAATGGGCGCGTTTGCCGGTACGGCGGCGTTAGCCTTAGGGGTTAATCTCTATTCTCCTGAGTTTAGTTTGCCCGAGGATAGCGAAGGCAAAGATTATCGTTTGTTGTTTAGCGTGCTTTTGCCTGTGATGCTCGACGGCGCCTTGCCTGATGTGGCCATCCATAAGTTGGCGGCACAAAACCGCACTTTAGATGCCATCAAACAGTCGATTGCTGTGTTACCCGATGAGCAGCAGACCGAGTTATTTGAGCTGCTCGATATGCTCGAAAATCGTCTTGGTTTACTGGTACTCACTTCGAGTATGACACCGCTATTGATGCGCTCTCCCGCCGAGTTAACTGATATGTTAGAAACTTGGCGCCACAGTTATTTTGCTTTGTTACAAACGGCTTATCTCGGATTGCGGGAATTAGTGATGGCAAGTTACTACGCTTGTCCTGAGCACTGGAGCCGCCTGCATTATGCCAAGCCTGAACTGTTCAAATAGCGAGTCCATTTTTAACCTAATCAAACGCCGAATAATAAGCATTTTACCCGCGACAGTGGAGCACTCAAGTTGGCAATCATAGATCCTATAGTGAATGGTTTAAACTCTGGTTGGTTGCACACTGATGCGAGCCAATTGCAAGAAAACCAGCAGTTTGAAGCCGATGTGATTATTGTCGGCACAGGTGCTGGCGGCGGTGTGACGGCTGAAATCCTCACCCAAGCAGGGCTGAGCGTGATCATGATTGAGGCGGGACCGCTAAAATCCTCCAGCGATTTTAATATGGAAGAGCGAGTCGCTTACCCCAACTTGTATCAACAAGCTGCGGCGATGAAAACCGCCGATAAGGCGATTGGCATTTTTCAAGGCCGCGCAGTCGGTGGCTCAACCACAGTTAACTGGACCACTTCTATTCGCACGCCGACCGAGGCGTTAGCCTTTTGGGCGCAACATAAATCGGTTGCTGGGCTCAATCGCGAGAGCTTAGACCCTTGGTTTGAGCAAATGGAACAACGGCTCAACATTCATGAATGGAATTATGAGCCTAATCGCAATAATGCCGCCCTGAAGCAAGGTTGTATCAATCTTGGCTGGGAATACACTGTGATTAAACGCAATGTGGCGGGTTGCTGGAATACCGGCTATTGCGGCATGGGTTGTCCGGTCAATGCGAAGCAATCTATGCTAGTCACCACGATTCCCGCGGCACTTGAGAAAGGCGCGCAGCTGATCAGTCGCGCTAAAGTGACTAAGATTGAGCACCATAATGGTCAAGTGTTTGCGTTAAAGGCGCAGGCGTTGGATGTGAATTTACGACCCACTGACGTTGAGCTGTTATTTAAGGCTAAACATTATATTTTGAGTGCAGGTGCTATCCATACACCGACGATTTTGATGCGTTCGCAAGTGCCCGATCCCCACCAACTTTTGGGTAAACGCACCTTTTTACATCCTACTTTGTTATCCGGCGGCGTATTTGCCGATTCGATCAATGGCCATAGCGGTGCGCCGCAATCTATCTATTCCGATGAATTTGTGTGGAACAATGGCGCCGATGGTGAGCTGGGTTATAAACTCGAAGTGCCGCCGGTGCATCCGATTTTAATTGCCTCTAAAACCTTAGGTTATGGTACAAGTCATGCTGAGTTAATGTCACAATTCAATCAGTTGCAAGTGACTATCGCTTTGATCCGCGATGGCTATCATCCCGACAGTCAAGGCGGTGAAGTACACTTAACGGATAAGGGTTTTGCTTTAGATTATCCGCTGACCGATGCCTTTTGGCGGGCCGCGAGACGCGCTTTTGCCAGTATGGCGGAGTTACAATTCTCGGCTGGCGCCTTAAAAGTGTTGCCGATCAGCGATGGCATGCCTTACTTATCCTCGTGGAAAGACGCCAAAGAAAGCATTGCGCAGATGTCACTCGCGCCACTGCGCACTATCGTTGCATCGGCCCATGTGATGGGCGGTTGTCCCTTCGGCGAAGATGAAAAGCTTTCTATGGTCAACAGTTATGGTCAGTCGCACTATTTAGAAAATTTATCTGTAATGGATGGCTCTATCTTCCCGACCAGCCTTGGCGCTAACCCGCAGCTGTCGATTTATGGCATCACGGCGCGTAATGCCACCGCACTTGCGCAAAAGCTCACTGACGGTAAAGCCTGATGTTATCTTATCAAAATGCAGCTTAGCTTGATAAAGCTTGATGGGGTGTGAATGTCTGAAAACATATTACGGGAAGGTGGTTGCTTATGCGGCGCGATTCGTTATCTGATTGAAGGTGAACCCTTTGATGCGGATTATTGCCACTGCCGTTCATGCCAAAAAAGCACGGGATCTGCATTTGGGGCTTGGATGGATTTTAAACTCAGCCAAGTGATTTGGCTTAAAGGTCAGGTGACTGAGTTTGCATCGTCCGAGTTTATTCGCCGTGGATTTTGTGACCAATGCGGTACATCGTTAACTTACCGACATACTCAATATCCTGATTATTCGACCTTGAGCATAGCGAGTCTGGACGATGCTAATCAAGTTCAGCCTAAGTACCATATTTATACTGAGAGTCAGCTGAACTGGTTGGTGATCGAGGATGACTGTGAACGCTATCCGCAAGGCCGCAGCTGTTAGCGGCTCAGATGATCATAGCGTTAATTTGATTGAGTTTGAGCTAACATGGTTGAGCTTGTTTTAACTTGATTAACTTAGATCAGGGCGCAATGAGGCCGATTTCGTTGGCGTCAATGTCACTGAGTCCAAACAGGCTTAAGTAGCTCACTAGATTTGTCGCTTGGCCGTTTGGGCTGAGTTCATTGAGTTTATTCAAGATGGTTCGCTGCGCTTTACGTTCCATCATCAGCTCAACAGCGAGCATCTGCTGATACTCTTGCTCATTCAGGCTGGATTTAGCGAGTTTACGTAATTTGCGATAGGGCGTGAGAAACCTTTCATCCCATTCACCTACAGCATTCATCAGTGCTTGCCATTGGTCCGTGCTGTATTGCTGCGGCCCAGACACATCCATAGTGATATCTAAATATTGTGCCAGTAGCAGTAGATTGACGTTCACCTGACAGCTATTTTGCAATTCGAGACAGAGCGCTTTGTTTTGCGCATAGCTCATATCACACCATTGCCAGAGTTGACTGTCGAACTGGGTTAAAACCGCCATACTATTTCCTTGTATTGCCGCTGCTACTGACTTTTATGTAAAAGAACGCTGGAGTTATTGTTGCTCCATGACCTCTTGCTCCATTGCATCTATCTCTTCTTGCAACTCGAGCCATTGCATTTCACTGTCTTCTAAGGTTTGCGTCAAGCTCGTTCGCTCGGTTAATACCGAGGTTAGCTTGGCTTTGTTATCTTGATCATACAATTCGCTATCTGCCAGCAAGTGCTCTAGCTCGGCGAGGCGTTCGCTCAGCTTTTGTTGCTCGGTTTCTAACTTAGTTTGTTTGCGCTTGAGCGGCGATACCTTTTGGCGGATCTCGGCCTCGAGGCGTTTTTGCTGTTTTTTATCGGCGGCAGGTTTGATCTCGTCGCTGGTGCTGTTTTGATTCGAGTTGGCTTTCGCCGCATCGAGCAACCATTGGTGATAATCGTCTAAGTCGCCGTCGAAGGCGCGTACTTCACCTTGATCGACCAGATAATAATCACTACAGGTTAAACGCAGTAAATGCCTATCATGCGAGACGACAACCATAGCACCTTCAAAGGTTTGCAGTGCCATTGTCAGGGCGTGGCGCATCTCTAAGTCTAAATGGTTGGTGGGTTCATCGAGGAGCAATAGGTTAGGGCGTTGCCAAACTAATAGCGCCAACACTAAACGGGCTTTCTCGCCGCCAGAAAAGGGGCGTACAGGTGAGAGCGCCATATCGCCATTAAAGCCAAAACCGCCTAAGAAGTTACGCAACTCTTGCTCTCTGGCATTGGGTGCCAGACGTACTAAATGCTGCATCGGCGTGTCGTCGAGGCGTAAAAATTCGATTTGATGCTGGGCAAAGTAGCCAATATTAACGCCGGGATTAGGTTCATACAAACCTGTCATTGGCGATAATTGACCCGATAACAACTTGATTAATGTCGATTTACCCGCGCCGTTACGGCCGAGTAAACCAATGCGCGCCCCCGGTACTAAGTTTAAATGCACCTTGCTCAGGATGGGTTTGTCGCCATAGCCTATTGCGACTTGCTCCATCTTAATCAGCGGATTGGGCAGGGCTTCAGGGGCACGAAACTCCATATAAAAGGGGCTATCGGCTTGAGACGGCAACAACTCAGTCATGCGCTCTAGTGCCTTTAAGCGGCTCTGCGCTTGTTTGGCTTTACTTGCCTTGTAACGGAAACGGTCAACGAAGGACTGCATGTGTGCACGTTCTTTTTGTTGGCGTTCAAAGGCAACCTGTTGTTGCGACATACGTTCGGCACGAATGCGCTCAAAGGCACTGTAATTGCCTTTGTAGAAATTGAGTTTTTGATTTTCAACGTGGACGATTTCATCAACGATTTCATCGATAAAGTCCCTATCATGGCTGATTAAAATCAGCGTGCCTTGATAGGACTTAATCCAACCTTCGAGCCAGTACATGGTATCTAAGTCTAAGTGGTTGGTTGGTTCGTCGAGGAGCAATAAGTCAGAGCGGCACAGTAGCGCTTGGGCTAAGTTGAGGCGCATACGCCAACCACCCGAAAAGCTTTTCACTGGATTGCTTTGCTCGGCTTCACTAAAGCCCAGACCCGCTAACAATGAACCCGCGCGCGAATGAATCGCATAACCACCGATAGCGTCGATTTTGCCGTGTAAGAGTGCGATGGCATTGCCGTCGTTATCTTCTTGGGCCTTGTGTAATAGGGCTTCTAATTGACGATATTCGCTATCGCCATCGATCACATATTCCAGTGCCGAGACGTCGAGCGCAGGGGTTTCTTGGGCCACAGTGGCAATTTGCCAGCCAGAAGGCAGACTAAATTCACCTTTATCTAGGCTTAAGTGACCTAAAATTAATGCGAGCAGTGAGGATTTGCCTGTGCCGTTAGCACCGACTAAACCGACCTTATGGCCGGGATAAATCGTGAGAGAGGTCTCATCTAGCAGGGTTTTGCTGCCACGGATTAATTGCGCTTGGTTGATGCTGATCATTAACTACAACTTGGTTAGAACGTGAATTCGTCAGGGCACAGATAATAGCGTACAACCCAGTTTCAAACCACAGCCTGACCCGATAACTAGGACAATTATTCGACTTTTCAGGACGATCTTGAGCGAATCGCATCACATTGGCTTAAGGCCTCATACTTTCAGGTAACACTGGCATTCAATCATCAGTGTGGCAAAATAGCGGCAATTTCTTCGGCCGAGTCCCTTGGCCCTGCTATCTGGTCCTTTATCTATTATGACAAACACTAAAATCAAAAAGCGTTTCGTAGCCGGTGCTAAGTGCCCAAAATGCAGCGCCAAAGACAGCATTTTACTCTACAAGGAAAACGGCATCGAAACCGTTGAATGCACAGAGTGTGATTACCGTGAACAGCAAACCGATGAAAAGGTCACAGAAAAAGCCACCGGTGCTGTGATCGGCGTGTTTAAACCGGATTAGGTTGAAGATTTAATTCAATTGGGTTGCTTCGGCTGAGGACGCCTGTCCTATGTCTTATTTTTCCGTTTGTAGCTTTGCGAGTAAAAGGTGCGCAAATCATTAACCACTCGCAATTAGCTCAAGTTCATTGAAACGGTCTGAGTTAGATATCAGAAATGGTAGCCTAAGCATTGGGTACGGTTATGACCGCTTACCTTAAACATCACAAGACTTTTACCATAAAGAATTTACTGCCGGTTTCTGGGTAGGCTGGTTGTATCCACTGCACGCGATAGTCGTGGCGCTCATAAAAGGGCTTAGCTTGAAAATCTAAGGTATCGAGTAGGGCAAATTGGCAGCCGCGTTCTTTTGCTTGGCTTTCTGCGGCTAACAATAAGTGCGTGCCGATACTTTGGTGTCTTAAAGAATCATCGACCCACAGATAATCGATTAACAACCAATTGCCGAAGGTTTTACCGCTGATCCCTGCTAACAGTTTACCTTCGGAGTCCTGTAGTTTGAGTCCGAGATTTTTACGGCTAAGCCCCTGCCATTGGACTTGGTTGAACTCGACAATTTTTTGTTTTACAGCGTCGGCGAACTCGGTTGATTCATCGTTAATTAAGCTTAAATTCATCGTCACTTCTCGTTTGATTTTTTATGATGTTAGCTCTGAATATCTAGGCTGATAGGCATTGGTATGCCGCCAAGGATTAGGGTAAACTAGCGCCTTTGTCACTGGCCATAAGTATCGTAATGGAAACTTTTTACAGTCTATATCCTGCGGTTAAACATCTGCATTTTACCTTTATCGCGTTGAGCGTGTTACTGCTTACCGTGCGCTTTGTCCTGCATCTGCGCCAATCGGCTCTGATGGAGAAGAAGCTGCTCAAGATAGCGCCCCATGTTATCGACACTTTCCTATTGCTGTCGGGCTTAACTTTGTGTTTTATGATCCAGCAATTTCCTTTTGTGGATCCTTGGATGACCGAAAAAATCGGTGCTGTAGTTGCTTACATTGTCCTAGGCGCCATTGCTATAAAAGCAAACAGAAACAAATTGTTCAAAGTGTTTGCTTACTTAGGCGCGATAGGTTGGTTGGTTTATGCTGCTAAATTGGCTCATTTTAAACAAGCGGTATTATTGGGTTAATGGGTAACTACACTCTGCAAGATGGCATTTCATTGCCCGAGTCGGCATTGGATGTAGGTGCGCACCTTGGATTTTCTAAACTTGAAGCCGCTAAATGGGCTTGGTTTGAAATGGCGGGAGCCGTATTAAGTCATTACTTGGTTGATCAACAACAGCGTTTTAATGCGCTGTTGCATTGGTTTTACGAGGATTTAGGTTTTTGTGTTCGTGAGAACTACTTCAGTACAGAGGCGGCAGATTTAGGTACTTGCTTAATTAGTCGCCAAGGTAATAGTACAACGCTGGCGACGGTATTGATGTTGCTGGCGAAGCAGTTAGATCTTGAACTCGAACCCATATTGCTACCTGGCAATACGGTGTTGCGTTGTAAGATTGGCGGTGAAGTGAGTTATTTGGATCCTTTAACGGGCAAGGAACTCACCCGTCACCAGTTGCACGTGTTAGTGCGCGGCGAGTTAGGTAATGCTGCTGAGCTTAAGACGAGTTACTTAAAGCCTGCAACGGTGAAAAAACTGCTGACGCGTATGCTGCATGAGCTTAAGGCGGGTTGCATAGTGTCGCATCAATTTGAGGCAGCGATGGAGTGTTGCAGTCTGCTGTTGCAATGGCATGTTGACGATGTGCATTTGAATCGTGAGCGGGCATTTATTGCACAGCAGTTGGGTTGTATTAATGTGGCCGCTGCCGATCTGCAGCATTTTGTTGATAATAGTCCTCACGATCCCGTGATCGAGATAGTGAAGATGCAGCTCAAAGAATTAAACGAACACGCCGAGGTTTATCACTAAAGCAGAGCCTTTCGGGGCTCTTCTTATTTATTCAACTTTTATTAACGAATTCAATCCGCAAAAATAATAACACTGGGCAGATGGAAGTTTGACCCAGGGACTTAAAAGTTAAGTCTCTAATAAAAATAATAACTGTATCGACAGGGAGAAATTAGCATGACAAGCACGGCTTTAGTGACGAATGATGCCACGGCGTTAGGAATACTCGCGACAATTCTAGGTTTTGTATTTTATACCAGTAGCAGTAGTCATCCTTTTTGGCAGAAGTTTTATCGTTTTATTCCCGCCCTTTTATTGTGCTATTTCTTGCCATCGTTATTGAATACCTTTGGGGTAATCGATGGTAATACCTCACAACTGTATTTTGTGGCATCCCGTTATTTGCTGCCAGCTTGTTTAGTCTTATTGATTTTAAGCGTTGATTTAAAAGCTATTTTAAGTTTAGGGCCGAAAGCTTTGATCATGTTTTTAACCGGCACTGTCGGTATCGTTATCGGCGGCCCTATCGCCTTGTTGCTGGTGTCGGTTATTGAACCTTCTTTAATTGGGGTCGATGGCCCCGATGCGGTATGGCGTGGTATGACGACCTTAGCGGGGAGCTGGATTGGTGGGGGCGCAAACCAAGCTGCAATGAAAGAGATTTATGACGTGGGCGGTAATATTTTCTCTGTGATGGTGACAGTCGATGTGATAGTCGCCAATATTTGGATGGCAGTGCTGCTGTTTCTGGCCTCAAAAGCGAAAGAGATCGATGCTAAAACCGGTGCGGATACTTCTGCAATTGAAGCGTTAAAAGATAAAGTTGAAAAGTATCACGCTGAAAATGCACGCATTCCTAATCTGCGTGATCTTATGCTGATTGTCGCTGTAGGCTTTGGTATCACAGGTATTGCTCATATCGCCGCTGATTTTCTGGGGCCATTTTTTGAAGTGAACTATCCTTGGACCGCAGATTACAGTTTAACCTCTAAATTCTTCTGGTTAGTGGTGATAGTCACAACGATTGGTTTGGCGATGTCATTCAGCCCAGTGCGTCATTTAGAGGCGGCGGGGGCATCAAAAGTGGCTTCAGCCTTCCTTTACATCTTAGTTGCGACCATTGGTCTACATATGGATGTGAGTAAGGTGCTCGATACGCCATTGTACTTTTTAATTGGTATTGTGTGGATGATAGTTCACGCAAGCTTTATGTTATTGGTGGCTAAGCTGATTAAAGCCCCGTTATTTTATATGGCCGTAGGCAGCCAAGCTAATGTGGGTGGCGCTGCGTCAGCCCCTGTAGTTGCGGCGGCATTTCACCCCGCTTTAGCACCAGTGGGCGTACTGTTAGCCGTATTAGGTTATGCGTTAGGAACCTATATGGCATGGATTTGTGGTCAAATTTTACAGTTAGTTGCGGTATAACCGCCTTAGCTCCTATTCACCGCTGGGAAAGGTTCCAGCATTTTAGAGAGAAGTTGCGATGAGTAATAAAATCATAAACCTAGGTTCAATCGAGATTGCCAACGATAAACCTTTCGTGTTGTTTGGTGGCATGAACGTGCTTGAGTCTCGCGATCTCGCTATGTCGATTGCTGAAACCTACGCCAAAGTGACTCAAAAGCTGGGGATCCCTTATATATTTAAGGCGTCTTTTGATAAGGCGAATCGTTCTTCGATCAACTCTTACCGCGGTCCAGGTATGGAGGAAGGCTTAAAGATTTTTGAAGAGATTAAAAAGACCTTTAATTTACCTTTGATCACCGACGTGCATGAAGTGCATCAGTGTGCGCCAGTGGCAGAAGTAGTTGATATTATTCAGTTACCTGCATTTCTAGCCCGTCAGACAGATCTGGTTGTCGCTATGGCAAAAACCGGCGCTATCATTAACGTGAAAAAGCCACAGTTTTTAGCGCCGCACGAAATGCGCCACATCATCACTAAGTTTAACGAAGCGGGTAATGACGAGATCATCCTGTGTGAACGTGGTTCAAGCTTCGGCTATAACAACTTAGTCGTTGATATGTTGGGCATGGATGAGATGAAACAATCTGGTTACCCTGTCATTTTCGATGCGACCCATGCGCTGCAGCGCCCTGGTGGCCGTGCCGATTCTGCGGGCGGGCGTCGTGCTCAAGCGACCGAGTTAGCGCGCAGCGGTATGGCGCTAGGTTTAGCGGGTCTATTCATAGAAGCCCATCCCGATCCTGATAACGCTAAGTGCGACGGCCCATGTGCGCTGCCTTTGCATCAGTTAGAAAATTATCTGAAGCAGATGAAAGCAATCGATGATTTGGTTAAGTCTTTCGATCCCATCGATACCAGCAAGTAATCGCAAGCTAAGACTTAATGAATTAGTGACTTAATCCCAAAGCCTCGACTCGTTCGGGGCTTTTGTTTTTCAGTTGAGGAATGTGATTGGTATAGCCCCGTAGCTATCTGAAACATTAATGTTTTATGATGGGCTTTGCCTAACAATCTTGTTTTTATAGCTGACCAGATTCTTTACGGAATACCTTTATGTGGATCTTACTAACTTTGCTGGCGGCATTTATGCAGGCTTGGCGTAATGCGTTTCAAAGCCAGCTGAGTAAAGAAGTGAGTGTTGCGGGCGTGACCTTAGCGCGTTTTATTTGGGCTGGGCCGATTGCCGCCGTGTATCTGGCGAGCTTATATCTTTGGCAGGATATCGGAATCCCCGATTTTAGCGACCGTTTTATCGGTTTTATTCTCGGAGCATCGGCGATGCAAATCCTCGCGACGGGCTTGATGGTGAAATTGTTCAAGCAACAGAACTTTGCCGTTGGTGCTGGGCTAGCCAAGAGTGAAGCCGTGGTCGCGGCGATCTTAGGCACAGTGTTTTTTGGGACGCATTTATCCCTTTTAGGTTGGTCGGGAGTGTTGTTGGGTGGTGTGGCAATTTTTCTCATGAGTGCCAAGCAAGGCCTGCGAAGCTTGTCGCTCAATACGGTATTGATTGGTTTGGCTTGCGGTACTTCGTTTGCGCTGACATCGCTTTGGGTACGAGAAGCGAGTTTATGTTTGAATGTGGGTTTCCCCCATAGCGCTGCTTGGGTGCTGTTATTCGTGATTAGTCTACAGACCTTAGTGTTAGTCAGTTATCTGTTACTTAAGGATAAATCAACACTGGCCGCGTTATGGCAGCGACCTAAGCTAACCTTACTCACCAGTACCGCCAGTTGTTTAGGTTCTATCGGTTGGTTTAGTGCTATGTCGTTGCAGGCTGTGCCCTATGTTAAAACCTTAGGTCAAGTTGAAGTTTTCTTTATGATCTTGATTGCCACCTTTTGGCTGAAGGAAAAAGTAAAGATAAAAGATATGCTAGGGTTAGTCTTGATCGCTATCGCCGCTATTTTGGTGATGTGGGAATAGACTAAATTAATAGAAGGTATGCTGGTTTTTTAGACTAAAATAGAACTCGATTCAGTGTGTTTATATCAAGCAAACATTCGCTGAGATACAAATATACACACGTCTTGCTCCATAGATTTTGATACCATTTTTAACCGAGCGCTGTGTGAGTTAAGGATATATGCGAAAAAAGTTAGCAAAATTAAATCTGCCATTATGGCAATGGTTGGCAGTCATATTGTTTCCAATTGGAATTGCTGCTGTCGCAAGTTATCTCTCTGCACTGTATTTTGTTGAAGATAAAGTCAAAGGTGTGGGGGGGATGTATGTAGATCACATAGATACTTTGATCTCACATGCCGATGAAATCAGCCATTATGCATTGGCATTGAAGGATTCTGAGTGTCAAGAGTTATACAACTATATGTTGTTCCAACCTTACTTTCGTTCGGCTTTAATATTTGATTCACAACGCGTTTATTGCTCATCTAAAACCGGTGATATTGATATTCCCCTGAGCATTGTTAGTGTTACCGAAAATCTTGAAATATCTAATCAGTTTATTATTGCGGGCACGCCTTTTATGCCTGAGGTGCCCGCGATAGTGTCATCTAAATGGGACCCTAAATCTAAACACGGCGCCGCTGTGATCATTGAAGGGAAATATTTAGTAGATTCCTTTGTACAGCCCGATGTGTTTCCCAGCGCAGTTATCAATGTCGCTTTATCCATCAATGGAAAAACGATTCCAGAGTCACTCGGATTTATAAAAAATGAGGTAATGACTTTAGATTCTGATGAGCACAATTTTTCAGTGTTACTAGAAATGTCACCTGCTTTTTTTAGGCATTTTTTTTGGATATTTTTTGCTATCTCATTACCCTTTAGCATTATTTTGATTACGGGTTCTATCTTGTTTGTGCTCTATTCACGGTTATCTCGTCACTCCCTTGCTGATGATATTCGTAGCGGGATAGAGAACGAAGAGTTCTTTTTGGTTTATCAACCTGTGATCTGTGCTGAGGACGGTAAGGCCAAAGGAGTCGAGGCATTAGTGCGTTGGCAGCACCCACAAATGGGCTTAGTACGGCCTGATTTGTTTATTCCTATCGCCGAAGAGAGCAAGTTGATTGTTCCATTGACCAATTATATCTTCGAAAAGGCATTAAAAGATTTTGCTAATATGAAGGTTGAATCGGGCTTTAGAGTCGCGTTCAACGTGGCGCCAGAGCATTTTACCCAAGATGATATCGAGTCGAAATTTATTCATCTGCGGGATTCTTTGGCTCGTATTGGTGTTAAGCCTTTAATCGAAATCACCGAACGGCAATTATTAACGCCGGATATTTGCCAGCGCATTGAAAGCTTACGCCAGTTGGGGATTTTAGTGGCTATCGATGACTTTGGTACTGGGCAAACAACCTTATCTTTGTTACAAACCATGCCATTGGATTACTTGAAAATCGATAAATGCTTCATCGATACCATAGGGCAGGACTCCGTGACTTCCCACGTACTCGATACCATTATTGAACTCTCCCATAAGATGAATTATGTGGTGGTGGCTGAAGGGGTTGAAACGCAGGAGCAGGCGGACTATTTGACCAGTCGCCAAGTCCATTTTTTACAAGGTTATCTCTTTGCTAAGCCGATGAAGCTGGCGGATTTAAAGTTATGGTTAGTCGAACATTTCAAAAAGTAGCATCATGATGTAAGTCTGCCATAAGGGCGCCTTGGTGCCCTTATGGCTATTCAACTGTCTTAACTAAAGGTTCTGGCTCGAGGTTCTGATTAAAGGCTATAACCCGTTTCTTCGTGTTCCGATAAATCTAAGCCGTTAACTTCTTGTTCTGTGCTGACGCGAAGGCCGCCAAGTAGCTTACGGATGATCACAAACAGCAACCAAGTGACCACTGCAGTATAAGTGAATGTCGCCACAACCCCGATAATCTGTACCCCAAGTTGGTCTATCATAGTGTCGTTCACTGCCGCAAAACCGTAGCCGCTAAAGACGCCTAATTGGGTCGAGCTAAATACTCCTGCCAAAAGGGTACCAAGAATACCGCCGACACCGTGCACGGGGAAAACGTCTAAGGAGTCATCGATTTTAAGTTTCTGTTTGATATAAACAGTTGAGTAAAAACACACGATTCCACCGAGTAAACCTATGACTAAGGCGCCTGCTGGGCCAACATAACCAGAGGCGGGAGTGATAGTGCCTAAGCCCGCTACCATGCCTGTGACTATGCCAAGGGCGCTGGGTTTACCAAACTTAATCCACTCAATTGCCGCCCATGTCATCGCGCCCATAGAAGCGGCGAGATGAGTGGCTAGAATCGCCATGGCTGCGGTGCCGTTAGCGCCTAGCGCACTGCCGCCGTTAAAACCGAACCAACCCACCCACAGCATGCCCGCACCTGTGACAGTCATCGTCAGGTTGTGCGGCATAATGGCCGAGTTTAAAAATCCTTTGCGTGGACCTAGCACTTTAGCGGCCACGAGCGCAGCAACCCCTGCGGTGATATGCACCACGGTTCCGCCTGCGAAATCATACAGTCCTAGCTGTGCTAACCAGCCACCGCCCCAAACCCAGTGGGTGATCGGCGCATAAACCAGTAATAACCAAGCACCTGAAAAGATAAGCACAGCTGAAAACTTCATTCGCTCGGCAAAACCACCGATGATTAAAGCTGGCGTTATGATGGCAAAGGTCATTTGAAATAGCATAAACAGCGGCTCGGGAATATCCCCGCTAAGACTATCGCGACCAATACCTGACAGTAGTGCTTTGTCTAAGCCACCGATGAAACTGTTACCTGTGTCGAATGCGAGTGAATAACCTAGCCCGAACCATAAAACTGACACTAGGGCGGCAATAGAGAAGCATTGCATCAATATTGAAAGCACGTTTTTACTGCGAACTAAACCGCCGTAAAACAAGGCTAATCCTGGCAGGGTCATCAACAACACTAATGCGGATGAGCTTAAAATCCACGCTGTATTTGCAGCGCTAAATTGACCATCATCGGCGACGGCGTTCATCGTCAATATACTGAATAATATCAATAGGTATTTAATACTGAGTCTGAAGCTCACTAGCATCATAAGGCATCAACTCCTTCTTCCGAAGTGCGAATGCGCACCACTTGTTCTAACGAAGTCACAAAGATTTTGCCATCACCCACTTTGCCCGTATGGGCTGCAGCAATAATGGCATCAATAACGGCATCTTCTTGATCGGAATGAATGGCAATTTCGAGTTTAATCTTAGGTAAAAAGTCCACTGCATATTCAGCACCACGATACAATTCTGTATGGCCCTTTTGGCGGCCAAAACCGCGTACTTCAGTGACTGTCATGCCATGGACGCTGAGCTGAGTTAAAGCTTCACGTACATCGTCTAATTTGAATGGTTTAATGATTGCGGTGACCAGTTTCAATTTTCTCTCCAACAAGCTGCAGACTCAATTTATTGGAGTAAAGCAGGAATTAGGCCATATAGACAAAGCATTTGTTATCATTGCGTTAACATTGAAATGCACCGAAATAGCTTAAAGTTTTGATGTAAAACGGTGCAAAGCAAAGTTAATCTGCCCTGATTTGGTGCGTATAGTTGGTGCAAGGTAAATTTGCTTGACTAGCATGAGTGCGGCAAAAGCCGAGTGAGTATGGCACTAGGGGAATTCGCGTTTTAATGCGGTAAATAAAAAGTGGGGATGTAGCAAAAAATTAAAAATTATATCAATTAAACATAATGTTATATTTAGTTTTGTTATGTGAGTTTTCTTGCTTAAGCTTCTAGCTGTTTGACGCGCGCCCAGAGGTCAGCATTAACTGGTGCACTTAAACCGTGCGCTTGTGCACGCTCACAGATATAACCATTAATTTGGTCTATTTCAGTTCGTCTTTGGTGTGCAATATCTTGGTGCATCGATGAGAAATTCCCCGCAGTGAGGCGGATCACCTGATAGACCCTGTCGTGTAACAATTGTTTATCGAGATGCACGCCCTCGAGTGTGGCAACCGTGACTAACTCGTCGAGAATGCCTTTAATCATGTCACTAAAATCTGGCTCGGCGAGTGTGCCATTAGGACATTGATATAGTGCTGTAAGCGGATTAATCGCTGCATTAACGGCGAGTTTCTGCCATAGACAAGGCACAATGGCATCCACCCATTCACTGTTGGGGATAGCCGTCAGTAAAGCATTGCGATAATGCTCAGTGAGCTCTGTACCTGCAAAATGCCCAAATTGAGTTAGCCCTTGTCCAGTTTGCCTAATTTGCCAACTGGCTTGACGTAACACCCCTTGGGAAGTTGTCCCTAGGCTTAGCCCTCTGCCATCAGCTTGCGCATCAATTAGCGGCGCTAGGGCTAAATGAGGTCCCATTCCATTGTGTAACAACAAAATGTGGCATTGTCTGGGCAGTTGGTTAAGTAAGGGCAAAAGTGCATCGAGCACTTGATAGGCTTTGACGCAGACAATCACGAGGCGGATATTATCGAGCGCATTGGCCGCTAAGATAGGCACAGAATACTGGAGTGCGTGTGTTTTCTGTTGATTATCATTGGCCAGCGCTAATGGAGTGACGCTAAGTGTCTGCTGTATCGATGCAATTGAATCGCGGCCGATAAGACCAACACTCATGCCCGCTGTAGTCAGTTGGTGGCAAATAAGCTGCCCAACGGCACCAGCACCTAAAATCGCAATATCCACCACGCGATTTATATTCACAGCATGAGTCATATCTGTAGCCTTAAGGTATCTGTCATCAGCACCAGTTTGAAGCACCTGAGTTAATCTTCTCGTAATTGCGCTGCGCGGAAGTATTTGCCATAGGCCCAATTGCAAAAGTAAAACAGTGCAATACCCGAAAAGTCGGCAATAACATCACCCACAGAAGCGCTACGGTAGGGCAAACGTGATTGCACCAACTCAATTAAAATGGCGTAGCTTGCCAGTGTGAGAGATAACCAATACCACTTAGGTTTGAAAGCAAGATAGGTGAGATAGGAGAGGCAAAAAAAGCTCCCAAGATGGCCTACCTTGTCGATATTCGGAATACTTTGCGAATAGGTTGGTCTGGAAAATACCAGATAACTGATCACGACAAAGGCTACGGCTAAAGCCAGCTTAAATAGGGTATTTTTAGTTATCACAAATATGTTTGTATTAGCTTAGAGTGGGGCAATGATAGGAAAATGTGTGGCTAAAGTCACCCATGATTACGCTTTTATTCTAGGCTTTACCTTCAACTTAGGCCTGTGTGTGGGTAAACTAGCTGCATATTAATTTGATATGGGACATAAAAACTATGCCTTCAATGGATATTGTGTCAGAAGTGAATGAAGTTGAACTGCGTAATGCGGTTGATAATACTAAGCGTGAGCTGGCGACACGTTTCGATTTTCGCGGTAAAACGGCTGACGTGGAATATAAGGACCATGTGGTCACGTTAACCGCTGAAGATGACTTCCAATGCCAACAATTAGTGGACATTTTACGTATGCAACTGAGCAAACGTAATGTGGATCCGTCTTCGATGGAAGTCGATGAGAAAGCCATCCACAGCGGTAAAACCTTCTCCCTAAAAGTGAAGTTTAAAGAAGGTATAGAAACCTTAATTGCTAAAAAACTGGTCAAGCTAATTAAAGACAGCAAACTTAAAGTGCAAGCGTCTATTCAGGGCGAGAAAGTACGAGTTACAGGTAAAAAACGTGACGATTTACAAGCTGTCATGGCGTTGGCACGTGAGTCTGAGTTAGGCCAGCCTTTCCAATTTGATAACTTTAAAGATTAATCGAGCAGAATTGGTTTAACGTGATGCAGTATCGCGTTTGCCATTTCGTCTTTAAATGTAAAAGCCCTCACACTAAGGTGTGAGGGCTTTTTTATATTGATGGCATAAGTGCTATGAGACCTTAATCCGATTTTGTTGGTGCACTTTTTGACGAATCATCCATTAATGATGTACTTGGATGCGGCGCATACTTGTTGACTAAGACAACCAAAAACAATACCGGAAAGCCAATAACACTGGCGGCGACAAAGAAGTTCACATAACCAAATGCGTCGACATAAGCGCCCGAGAAGCCCGCGATAAATTTAGGGAAAAGCAACATAATCGAAGACAGTAAGGCATATTGCGTTGCACTGTAGCCGTTGCTAGTGAGACTCGAGAGATAGGCAATAAATGCCGCCGTGGCTATCCCAGCGCTGAAGTTATCCACTGAAATAGCAAAGGTTAAAAAGGGCACGTTGTAGCCAATCACTGCCTGCCACGCGAATAGCAGATTGGTTACGGCAACCAGTAAGGCACCGAGGAAAAGGATTTTCATAGTTCCGAAGCGAGCTAACAGAACGCCGCCAAAGGCTGCGCCGACTAAGGTCATGATCAGGCCATAGATTTTACTTAAATAGGCAATTTCTTCCTTAGTGAATCCCATGTCCACATAAAAGACGTTCGCCATAATCCCCATCACAATATCCGAGATCCGGTAGCAAGAAATCAGTAATAAGATGAGGATAGCACTGCGGCCATAGCGTTTGAAAAAGTCGATAAAGGGTAAAATACTGGCCGTATATACCCAAGATATGCCCGCTGCGATAATTCTAGGATAACGTGCACTTAAGCGTTGTTTTAGCGCTAATTCAGTGGCATCGGCGGCGCGGGTATCGACTTCGGGTTCTCGGCTAAAAAGCGTGGTCAAAATCCCAACAGACATCAATCCTGCCATAATCAGGTAAGAAGTTTGCCATGCCACTAAGTTGTATGCCGTGTTACCGGGTTCAACCCAAGCCGCTATGGTGAGAGCACCTGCGGTGGCGATAATCATGGCGCTCCGATAACCCACTTGATAGGCCGCTGCTAATGCGGCTTGCATCTTTTCTGGGGCTGATTCAATCCGAAAGGCATCAATAACAATATCTTGGGTGGCTGAGGCAAAGGCGACCATTAACGCGAACAGTGCCAAGCGCTCGAGATCTTTGAGAGGGTCACTAAAAGACATGCCTAAGATGGCACCAACCAATAACAACTGAGCGAACAGCATCCAGCTACGGCGGCGGCCTAGAAATCGAGTTAGCAGCGGCAATGAAAGCCGATCGACTAAGGGTGACCAAGCCCATTTAAACGCATAGGCTAAGGCTATCCAGCTGAAATAACCGATTGACGTGCGATCAACACCAGCTTCACGCAACCAAAAGGATAACGTTGAAAATACCAGCATTAATGGTAGACCAGCAGAAAAACCCAGTAATAACAGGATCAAAACCCGCTTGTGATAATAGACACTGAGGGCATCGAGTGTACGTTGAATAAAACCTGTTGCGGACATAGGCATGAGTCTAAGTGTTTAATCTGCTTAGCTTACGGGTAAGGTGCCATAGGGTTCAAGGGCTAATGGTATTCCTTTTACTTTGGAGTCCCGTTTAGCACAATAAGATGGTTGAATATGGCTCGGGAGTTAACTGCTTGTAGCTAAAAGTTTACCGCTTATCTTTATCGTTAGCATAGATCTTGCTAGAGTAAGGAGAGCGTAATAATGTACACACGAGGAATTGGTTTATGAAATAAAAAAGGCCCTATTACAGGCCATTTTTTATCGATAGGAATGCTGAACTTAAGGTCTTATCCCGATGCATCCCTGCGGCACTCGGCCGCCTAAACTCAGGTAGTCACAGCAATCATTTACTTGCTTACGCAGATATTGATTACCGCGGATCACACAGTCAGGCCACCTGTTAAAGCTGTGGAGCAAGTGCCAAAACACTTTTTCAGTTTCCGTTTGCGCTTCGCCAGTCGAATTCAGTTGCTGCCATTCTTCTAACGTGTCCCATAAGTAAAGTTGCACTTCATGGAAGTCGAGTTCTTCACTCAAAAACGCTTTTCCATAGAAGGCGAGTTGGGGCGCTTTATTATCGATGAACTCAGTTGCCGTCATCGTTTGCCTCCTTTCTGTTTACTATCACAGTATAGATGCAAAATTAGCGCTTTTGCTCGAAATTATATTTTGATTACTGTTTTGGTAATAATTTGGCTTTTTTCAATATGATAGGGGTAACAGGAACATCGGGCCAATTGAGCTTAGTGTTAGTTCCTGTCTCAACGACAGCCATAGCTTCGAGGACGGTTTTACCTTCAATCACTTCACCAAATACGGCATAACCCCAACGACGTTTAGAGGGATCGAGTTTAGTGTTGTCGGCTACGTTAAAGTAGAACTGACGAGTGGCTGAGTGCGGCTCGTTTTCACGTGCCATGGCGATAGTGCCCATGCTATTTGTTAGGCCATTTCCTGATTCGTTGACTATCGGCTTACCCTCGGGGAGCTCTTCATACTTGGGGGTGAGTCCGCCGCCTTGCACCACAAAGTCACTGATCACGCGGTGAAATATTGTGTTGTCGTATTCGCCTTTAACGACATGAGTTAAAAAGTTATCGACAGTGATTGGTGCACGAGTTCTATCTAGCTCGACCACTATTTTGCCTAAGCTAGTATCAAATTCGACTCTGGGATACAAGGTATCGGCCTGAATGTCGAGTGCGAGGCTATGATGACTCATAAAGATGAGTAAGAGGGCTGATATCCAACGGAGCATATTGATTTCCTTATAATAAACTGACGCTGTTATTTTTGTAGAAACTGATTAAGCTCAGGATCGTTTAGAATCTCGCCGGTAAGTTGGCCGAGTAATTTGTTCATATCCAGTTCTAAGGTTGCAAAATCGGGCGTTAAAGGACCTTTTAAAGTGCCTTTGGCTTTATAGCGTTTTACCAGCTCTTGGGTGGAATTTTTGGCTTGAACTGCGATTAACACACTGTGTTTTGCCTCATAGCCAAAGGTCTTTTTAGTGATATCCATTTGCAATTCTTCTAATTGAATTTGCACTGAATTAGTTGCGCTTGGGTCGATTTGGTAGCCCGCTTGAGCAAAACCTGCGCGGAATACTTCATCGAGTAACAGTTTAGGCGGTTCGCTCGGGCCAACTAAACGTGTTTTTGTCCCTTCTTCAATAAAACGAGCAACATAATCGACTGTGCGTGTATCTACCGTTTCAAGAGCGATAGGTACAAGTTGCGCCGTTTGTTGGCTGATATTGGGCACTTGAGGGCTGAAAGCCATATGAGTCGGATTTTGGCTGGCACAGCCCGCGAACAGCAGGGGGAAAGTCAAGGTCAGTAATAGCCGTTTCATGGGATCTCTCGTACAAGTAAAAGTGGCTACAGCATACCAGAAATCACTTTTGATGCCACAGAACACCGTGATTCAGTTGAGGTACAGCTTTTATTGCTAATATCTTGTGCTCATTATTCACATCCGTGTTTTCTGTGCATTCACATCATTTATTCGCATAGTTACAAGGCATGGAAGGCAGGTTAAATATGGAAAAAATATCATTCACTTCGTTATTTGTTGGCCTGATGCTGGCGTCAGGCATGATGAGCTTCAATGCGCTCGCGGGCGATTCTGCCCATATACTGGGTGGTAGTTTAGGTTACGGTACCCAAGAGTTTGAAACTAAGAACGGTAAATATGATGCGGGTGACACCTTAACCAGCGACTTATATTACCGCTATATGCTCAACGAGCATTTTGGGTTTGAGGCGGGTTATTTAGCGGGTTCAGGTGGGGTGGCGAGTGCGCTTGTTAGCGTCATCAGTGAGATAAAAGATTTACGTTACCAAGGTGTTAGAACCGCCGCTTACGGTGAGTATGCTTTGTCTCGTGGTAACAGCCTGTATGCCAAATTAGGCGCTGCTTACACTCAAGTCAGCTATGAGATAGATAAACAGGATATGGACTCGGATGATGTCGGTTTTTATGGCGCCGCAGGCTGGCAATATCGATTTAAGTCAGGATTTGGTTTGAATTTGGAATACCAATATATCCCGATGAAAGAGCTTGAATTACAGGGGATCAACTTTGGTATTAGTTACCGATTCTAATCTTTCCTTATCCAACGATTAAAGCGCCTTTAGGCGCTTTAATCGTTTTACAAACAAGGAATTTAAAACATTAAACCGAATACTGGCTGGCAACAAAATGACAACCTTTTGTCCTTGCACTCTTTTAATGCAATGGGGGACAGGTTAGAGTAAAAATTCGATGTTTAGAATGAGAGAGCATAGATGCTCCCGCGTCTTTTTTGTAAGGCTTAGTCATGTTAACGATAGCAACGCAAATCGCCCCAGATAACCTGATCAATCCGAAGGGGTTACCCCATTTCGGTCATTTCGATGGCATAGTCAAAACCTTAGGTTTAGCGGACTTTGCCTATTTCGATACTATGGATAAACCTGCTTCAGCGTGGGCTAAGCATTTCGATTATAAACAATTTCAGTTTGTCTCTTTGGTCACGCCGCGTTATGTCCTAGGCATCGCGCTTGCCGATATTGCCTACGTCGGCAGTGCTTTTTGTTATTTATACGACATAAAAACCAACACACTCACCCAGCTTGATTGGTTAAAACCTTTGAGGTTTGGCTATCAGATGACGCCATCGCCCGCCGAGGGCCGAAGTAGTATTGGCCGTA
The DNA here is from genome assembly GCF_015767295.1 of Shewanella sp. DW31. Lineage (NCBI taxonomy): Bacteria > Pseudomonadati > Pseudomonadota > Gammaproteobacteria > Alteromonadales > Shewanellaceae > Shewanella > Shewanella sp. DW31. Next base: position 93,380 of record NZ_JADWMP020000010.1, on the reverse strand, counting down.
AAGGGGCGCAGTTAAGCTTTGAGATTGTAGAGGGCGGTTGGCGGTTAGTGATTGATACTAAAAATATTCAAGCCGATGTGACTTTACACTCAGCCCCCTTAAGTTTGCCTATGGCTATGTGTAGTCCTACTGGATACAACGGCTGGACTTACACACAAAAGCATAATGGTTTGACCGTTAAAGGTAGTTTGACTGTGGGTCATGAGCCGCAGCCGCTGAATCAAGCTTTAGCAGGCTATGACTTTTCAGCGGGTTACATGCGCCGTGATACCAGTTGGCGCTGGGCGTCGATCAACGCGCGGATCCATGAGGGCATAATGGGGCTTAATTTAGCGGCGGGTGTCAATGAAACTGGCGCTACTGAAAATGTCTTCTGGATTAATGGTGAGCGTCATTTACTCGGACCAGTGCAATTTGAGTTTGATCGCCATGCCACGCTCGGCGCCGAGGTTTGGCGAGTCCACAGTCAAAATGGCCAAGTGGATTTGCAGTTTGCGGCGCGCAATTGTCGCAGTGAAAAGCGTAATTTGCTCTTGCTTAAGAGTAATTTCCGCCAATTCATCGGTCATTTCAGTGGCACGATTACCGATAATCAAGGGCACAGTTACCAGTTAAATAATGTTCTGGGACTCGCCGAAGATCACTATGCTCGCTGGTAGCTAACGGCGACTAACGGATCGCAGCTGCCTGCGTTGTGGCGTTGAATGCGGTTTATAGAATGTAGTCAGAGTTTTTATAAAAGTAACAATAAAAATAATCATAAAATAAAAATAGAACAGGATGATCTTATATGGATATCGCCTCGCTGATCCAGCACCCAGAATTGTTACTGCTGGTGCTTGCACCTTTGTTTTTCGTGTGTATTTTGCTGGAATGGTACTTTGGCGATAAAAGACAAAAGCTACCGTTAAGTGCACGTTATCGCGGCCAAGAAGTGCTGTGTAATTTCAGCCTCGCGGCCATGCACCAAGGTGCCGATCTGCTCACTGGTTTGCTGATCGCTAAGCTGTATTTGGCGATTTTTGGTTGGAAGTTATTCGATATTGAAATGGGCCCATTGAGCTTTATTGCCTTGATGGTCGCGCAGGACTTTTGTTATTACTGGTTCCACAGGGCGAGCCACAGAGTCCGCTGGATGTGGGCGGCTCACGTGGTGCACCATAGCTCTGAGAATATGAATTTTAGCACTGCGTTTCGTCAGAGTTTAATGTATCCCTTTGCAGGCATGTGGGTATTTTGGTTACCGCTGGTGGTCATAGGTTTCGATCCAAACTGGGTGGTGTTTGTGGTATTACTCAATCTGGGATTGCAATTTTTTGTGCATACCCAAGCGATTAAATCACTCGGACCGCTGGAATGGGTTTTCAACACCCCGTCTCACCACAGGGTGCACCACGGTCGTAATCCCCAATATATAGATAAAAACTATGCTGGCGTGCTGATTATTTGGGACAAGCTGTTTGGTACCTTTGAGCCCGAAGTGGAGACTGTGATTTACGGCATCACTAAGCCAGTGAATAGTTTTAATCCCTTTAAAGTGACTTTTAGTGAATGGCGAGACATGTTTGCAGAGGTCACAGCGACAGGTTTGAGTGTTAAACAACGACTACGTATCTTGTTTGCTCCGCCTTCCAGCAGTTTAAAAAGCGAGGAATAACAATCCACTGCATTTTCCAAGTTAAATAGCGCAAATGGCTAATAGAGTCTTGAATTTAGCCTTGCTAGCCTATATTCCGTTTTTTGCCACTGTTTTGGTGTAAAAATGTACAATCTCATACTTTGGTGGTACTTTTTGGGGTAAGGAATTTAACTTGGGAGGACGTATCATGATGGATGAACCTCGATTATCCGCGGAGGAGCTTGCTTGTTTTAGCGAACTTTTTTCGCCGACTCGTGTGGGCACTGCCTTGACTAACGATCCCCTGGTCAATCACGTGCTCACAGTCACAACTGAAGTGCCGCAAGTTATTGCCTCGATTCTCGGCAAGGCAAAACTCACTTTATTGGCCGAAGTCGGGCCCTATAAACTCTGGTTTCCGCTACTGATGAAAGTGGATGACTTTGGTCAGTTTCAACCCACTTTAGGTGTGCCTGAGGTTCTCGATGCCTCGGGAGTGGAGCGCAGTTGGCGGTTAACTCAAGCCGATGATGTGTGGATATTCGACCACGATCAAGGTGAGCAATGGTCTGTTGCCTCGTTATCCAGTTCTGGCATGGCCATCCGTGCTAAATCACAGCAGCAATTTAAGCAATTGTTAGGCAGTAAAGATCTGCAATTACAATTGCCCAATGGCGAGACTATGCGCGTCGATATCGAGCCTATTCGTAGCGAGAAAGGTCTGGCCTTTGTTAAGTTTCAGGCCGAAACTGAAGAGCGTGAAGCGTTACGTCAATTCTTATTTAGTCGGCACCGTAGCCAGCACGCTCAGCTCTACCGTGACTTACGTTAGTACCTGCATTGCGACAGTTTTCGGCCTTGTGTTAGTTGACCTGTTATCTAAAAATCTTAGTTCTGCAGCTCAAATGTGAAATCTACTGATTTTGAAACTGTCATTTGTGATTGCTGTGCTTTTCCCTGATTGTTACCTGCCAATCTGTCGCTCGATGGATTAGAATGGCGGTGAATTCAACACATCAGAGCGAGCGGTATGCACGTACATATTTTAGGAATTTGTGGAACCTTCATGGGTGGTCTAGCGTTATTGGCTAGGGCAAAAGGGCACAGAGTGACGGGCTCGGATGCCAATGTCTATCCTCCTATGAGCACGCAACTAGAGGACCAAGGTATTGAGCTTATTCAAGGTTTTGATCCTAGCCAGCTGGGTGAAGCAGGGCACTATCCTGACTTAGTTGTCATTGGTAATGCCATGAGCCGGGGTAATCCTTGTGTGGAAGCCGTGTTGAACATTGGCATCCCTTATACCTCTGGCCCGCAGTTTTTAGCCGATCATATTTTGCCTGAGCGTTGGGTGCTGGCAGTGTCTGGCACTCACGGTAAAACCTCGACATCTAGCATGTTAGCCTGGATTTTAGATGATTGTGGTTATGAGCCTGGGTTCTTAATCGGTGGCGTACCGCAAAACTTTGGTGTGTCGGCACGTTTAGGCAAGACCGCTTTCTTTGTCGTTGAGGCCGACGAATACGACAGTGCCTTCTTCGATAAACGTTCGAAATTCGTGCATTATCATCCACGTACCTTAGTGATCAACAATCTTGAGTTCGATCATGCCGATATTTTTGCCGATCTGGCTGCGATTCAAAAGCAGTTCAACCACTTAGTTCGCACCGTTCCTGGTGAAGGCAAGATCATTTGGCCCGCCGATTCCCATGCCGTTAAGCAAACGATTGATATGGGTTGTTGGAGTGAGCAAGAAACCTATCATTTAGCCGAATCGACCAGCGGTTGGTATGGCAAAGCGTTAAGTGATGATTGCCATCGCTTTGAAGTATTTTTTGATGGCGAGTCCCAAGGTATTCTCGAATGGGATTTGATTGGTCAACACAATATTGAAAACGCCATGATGGCCATTGCTGCCGCACGTCACGTGGGCGTTAAGCCGAGTGCTGCAATTGAAGCTTTAGCTAAGTTTATGCCACCTAAGCGTCGACTCGAATTACTCGGAACCGTTAACGGTGTGAGCGTATATGACGATTTTGCCCACCATCCGACGGCCATTGCGACCACATTAAAAGGCATGCGGGCTAAGGTTGGGCAGAGCAAGATTACTGTGGTACTCGAGCCGCGCTCAAATACCATGAAGAGCGGTGTCCATAAAGACACTTTAGCTTTTTCTATGATGCAAGCCGACGAAGCCTTTTTATATCAAGCCGATACCATCGACTGGAATATGAAAGAAGCTATGGAAGCGGCGGTGATCCCTGTGACTGTGTTACATCAAATTGATGATGTGGTCGCGAAAGTCGCAGCAACCGCCAAAGCAGGCGACACCATAGTGGTGATGAGTAACGGTGGTTTTGGTGGGTTACATAAGAAGCTGCTGGCCGCATTAGAACAGGCTTCAACTGTAGAGCAGGTTAGCTAAGATGGCCTACGCAAAGTCGACTAAGGCGATTAGCTTAGCTTGGACGGGCGCCTCGGGTGCTCCCTATGGGCTTAAGTTACTCGAGTGTCTGTTGGTATCGGGATATCAAGTGTTTTTGATGATCTCCAGTGCCGCTCGAGTGGTATTGGCGACGGAACACGGCTTACAGTTAAGCGCCAACAGTGACAAAGCCCATGCCCAGCTGTTGGCTTTGCTGCACGAAAAAGGCGTGATTATTGCTGGCGAGTTAGTGGTATTAGGCAAAGATGAGTGGTTTTCGCCGCCTGCATCGGGTAGCGCTGCACCTAAACAAATGGTGATTTGTCCTTGCTCTACGGGGACGTTAGCGGCAGTTGCTACCGGAATGAGTAATAATTTACTCGAACGCGCCGCCGATGTGGTGATTAAAGAGCGCGGCCAACTTATCCTAGTACCGAGGGAAACTCCTTTTAGTGCCATACACTTAGAGCATATGCTAAGCCTTTCTCGCCTCGGCGCGACCATTATGCCCGCTGCACCCGGCTTTTATCACAATCCCAAATCGGTAGAAGATCTGGTAGACTTCATGGTCGCTCGAATTCTCGATCATTTGGGCGTTGACCATGCATTAACGAGTCGCTGGGGTTATGACAAACAGTCTAACCGCGACCTCGACAATTGAGACTTATATGAAACACACCACCGAAGTGATGATCTCTGCTGAAGAGATAAGCCAGAAATTGGATCAAATGGCCGAGCTAATCAATGCCCATTATGCCCACAGTGAACGTCTGCTGATGGTAGGCTTGTTAAAAGGCTCAGTGGTCTTTATGGCTGACCTATGTCGCCGCATTAAAGGTCATGTTGAAATCGATTTTATGTCGGTTTCCAGTTATGGCAATACTATGACCAGCTCACGGGATGTGAAAGTGCTGAAAGATGTGCAATCAGATATCGCCGGTCGCGATGTATTGATTGTGGAAGACTTGATTGACTCAGGTAACACCTTAAGCAAAGTGCGCGAGATGTTGTTACTGCGGGAGCCTAAGAGTCTTGCACTGTGCACCTTGCTGGATAAACCTGAGCGTCGTGAAGTAGATGTGAAGGTCGATTTTATCGGTTTTACTATTCCTGATGAGTTTATCGTAGGTTATGGTATTGATTATGCCGAGCAGTATCGCAATCTACCTTATATCGCCAAAGTCGTACCACTCGATTAAGTGTCCGATACAGTTTAAAACTCCCGCAGCAGGCGGGAGTTTTGCTTTTTGCGGCAATATAAATAATTGAATCATTAAAGATTGGTTTTTCAATCAATTAGCTAACTTTTTGCGTTAGTTCTGCAACCCATCATTGTAATTGTGTTTTTTAGCACCATCTTATTACTTTCTAATGTGTAAGGATCGGTACAAATATGGCGAATATTACCCATGCTCTAGTACTCGAAGGGCTTAAAAAAACCTATAAAGGCGGCGTCGAAGCGGTCAAAGGCATCAGCCTCACCGTCAATCAAGGGGATTTCTTTGCCTTGCTCGGCCCCAATGGTGCGGGTAAATCCACTACGATTGGTATTATCAGCTCCTTAGTGCAGAAGAGTTCAGGCACGGTCAAAGTCTTTGATTATGATATCGATAAGCAGCTAGAACACGCCAAACTCTGCATTGGTTTAGTGCCGCAAGAGTTTAACTTCAACCAGTTTGAAACTGTGCTGCAAATCGTGGTGAATCAAGCGGGTTACTATGGTGTGCCAAAACCGGTTGCCCTTGAGCGTGCCAAAAAATATTTAAGCCAACTGGATTTGTGGGAAAAGCGCAATAGCCCTTCGCGGGAATTATCTGGTGGCATGAAGCGACGGTTAATGATTGCTCGCGCCCTGATGCACGAACCTAAATTATTGATTTTAGATGAACCTACCGCAGGTGTGGATATTGAACTACGCCGCTCTATGTGGGAGTTTCTCAAACAAATTAATCAGCAGGGCGTGACGATCATCCTAACGACCCATTACCTCGAAGAAGCGGAAATGCTTTGCCGTAATATCGGCATTATTGATAAAGGTATTTTAGTGGAATGCACTAGCATGAAGGCGCTACTGAGTAAGCTGAATATGGAGACGTTTATTCTTGATTTGCGTAGGGATACAGCTACTGCACCCGTACTCGATGGCATGACTTGCCGCTTAACCGACCCTCATACTTTAGAGGTGGATGTGGTGAAAGAGCATAATCTCAACGATGTCTTTAGCCAATTAAGTGCGGCCAATATAGAAGTGCTATCGATGCGCAACAAGTCTAATCGTTTAGAAGAACTCTTCGTCGAATTGGTGAAGAAAACTCAGGGAGCCTCAGCATGAATAAGCTCTACTTTATTGCCTTTAAAAGCATCTTAAGCAAAGAAATCAATCGTTTTACGCGAATTTGGGTCCAGACCTTAGTCCCGCCAGCGATTACCATGACCTTGTATTTTTTGATTTTTGGTAACTTAGTCGGCAGCCGAATTGGAGAGATGGGCGGCGTATCTTATATGGAGTTTATCGCCCCAGGTTTGATCATGATGTCGGTGATCACTAACTCTTACTCGAATGTTGCTAGCTCATTTTACAGTGCCAAGTTTCAACGCAATTTGGAAGAGCTGATGGTGGCACCTGTGCCCCATTATGTGTTGATTGCAGGCTACGTTGGCGGCGGTGTGGCGCGCGGTTTATGTGTCGGCCTAATAGTGACGCTTGTGGCCATGTTCTTCGTGGACATTAGCTTGCATCATGCCGGCTTAGTGGTCATGACGGTATTTTTAACCTCAGTGCTATTCTCCTTAGGTGGCTTGATTAACGCTGTTTTTGCTAAAAGTTTCGACGACATCAGTATCATCCCTACCTTTGTGCTTACCCCATTAACCTACCTTGGCGGCGTATTTTACTCCCTGTCACTCTTGCCCCCTTTCTGGCAAGGCGTGTCGGCACTCAACCCTGTGGTTTATATGATCAACGTGTTCCGCTATGGCTTTTTAGGCTTCGCCGACATCAGCGTGCCACTATCCATTGCCATTATGATCGGTTTCTGTGTCGCCCTGTGGACCTTAGCGTATTACTTAGTCTCGCGCGGAATAGGGTTACGTTCGTAAACATATTTATTGAGAGCATATTAAAAAAGGGAGCCATTAAGGCTCCCTTTTTACTGTTTAACTTCTCGTTACTTCATACGACGACGCATTGCCGCTAGAGGTAACAACAAGGCGGTTAGCCAACCTAGAGCACCGCCACCTGAACTATCAGGTTTACTTTTAACTGTTAGTACTAGTTCTCCTGGATTACTTTGGAGCTTTCCGTCATTCGCTATTACGGTAAACGTGTAAGTTCCTGCTTCAGATGGAGTAACAGTTATGTTTTCGTTTGTTGGAGTAAATTCTAAGGTCTTTCCTCCTGTTTGAGCCCAAACATAACTTAAAACATCTCCATCAACGTCTAACGGATTGGGTTTTAGTGTGATTGCATTTCCTGCAACACCGCTTTGAGGCTGTGGTGCAACAACTGGAGCATCATTCACATTTTTTACGTCGATCGTTACGGTGGTAGCTTCGCCAGTATTGCCATCTTCGTCTGCAGATGTATAGCTAAGCATATCTGAACCGAAATAATCTTTCGCTGGAGTGTAATCAATTCCACCAGCGGAATTGATTGAAGCAGTGCCGTGTGAAGGTGCTTGTACAATAGCTAAGCTGCCTAATGCACCTTTTGGCATGATATCAATAATGCGTTGGGCGTTTGCCGTAATGCCATCACCTGTAATTGATACTCGAGCAACTTTCATATCTGGTTTGGTATCATTTTGTAAGACATCAATTGAGACTAAAGCTTCTTCGTTGGTTTCAATTACATCGGCTTGTCCAACATTGAGAGTTGTTGCTTTAACATCATAGTTAATAGTGACATTTCCTGCTGTTGTATTTTTTAAGGTTAGTGCATCACCAGTTGCAATGCTGCCACCTGTACCATTAAAGTTATAAGTCGTCCCAATAGTACCGCCTACGTTCTCTGCACCAATAGTGACGTTTGCAGGTATATTTGGAATATTGATATAGTTAAAGACAACCTCTTCAGTATCACCTGTCCTAATCCAAATACTAAATGTATAAGCGTTACCTGATGTATCGCCATAGAGTTTGCCCTTATTCCACTCTAAAGCTAACCATTTCACCCCAGCGCCATCAGTGAATACACCAACGGCTAAATCACCACCACCAGTATCGCCGACAGACTTATCTGATAAGTCGAAATCAGACCAGAATGGAGCAAGGATATTATTTGGGTTACTACCATCTGGTAATTGTTTATTTGCAAAAGTACCACTTGCACTTCCGCCGCCAACAATCGCTAACCCATTGTCTGAGATTGTTATTTTGCTGTAGCTCACACCGTTGTATTTAAAGCTTGGAACTGTAAAAGTAAAGGCTTGTTCATCACAGCCTTCAGGGCAAGTAACGGGGACAACACCTAAGCCAACGATACTTGGAAATCTTTGAGCACCTTTGGTTGTTGCCATTTTAGGTAAATCTAGTTGGCCTACCCATGTGACAACCCCTAAATCTTCATTTACCTGCAATCCATTTTGTGTTGCACCTGCTAAAGTGACTTTTACATCATCTTTTGAGGTTAGTTTAGTACCTTTAGGCGCTTGCGCTGTCACTGTGACTGTATTTGCAAATACATTATTGTTCACAGTTGCAACCAATGGGATCACATCACTCGCAGTAATATCTGTTTTGGTTGTTAGTGTAGAAATTAAGGATGCATTACTTGATTCTTTAGCTAAAACAGCTAGAGGTAAATGAGCATTTTGTAACCCTTCCGTGCTGTTGATTAATATGTTTCCGAAGATCCACTCGCCATATTCAGCGAAAGTTGAGTCAACGGTTACAGTAAACGTGGCAGAGGCTCCTGCGGCAAGTTCTAAGGTAGAGGGGGATACTGTGATGCCTGTGCTATCTGATGAAGTTGATAAGCTCCAAGATGTCGTTGCATCGCTTTTGTTATAGACAGTACGAGTGAAGGTGCATGGACCAACGCAAGAGTCTGAAGCAATTGAAGGTTTGTCAAAGGTTAATACTGCCTTGGCTGCAGCATCTAAATCCATGCGACCTGCACCCATGTCAAATGGAGTTGCTGGGGTTGTTGCATCATCATCGAGAATGTCTTCATATTTAGCCGTAGAAGTGAGAGCCGTTTTTATATCATTTGCGCTCCACTCTGGGTGCAGTTGGCTCATAAGAGCTGCCGCACCTGCAACATGAGGGCTTGCCATACTGGTGCCAGAGATCATATTGAAGTCTTCACCACCATCATCAGGAGAAAAGGCTGATAGAATGTTGGTACCAGGTGCTGCTATATCCGGTTTAAGAATATTTTGGTTGCCATTAGGACCGCGTGAACTGGTGCTATTTAGGTTATCAGCAAGTTCAGAAACCATGATACGTTTAGTTTTAGCAATTATTGTACCTGTTGTTGCAGCATCTCCCATGGCTTCAATTACGGCTAAACCTGCATCTTTCGTAATCATGACAGCAGGGAATGGTTCACCAGGCATAGACATAGTCGTTGGTGCACCTGCCGCATTGTTATAAACTACAAGGGCTTTAGCGCCTGCAGCTTTTGCGTTTGTGGCTTTTAATGAGAAGTTACATGTTCCGCGAGAAATCAATGCAATGCCATCTTTGAACGAATCCGCAGCAAAGGCATCACAACCATTGGCATTTTCAGCATCTAAATTAACGGCCGCAATAACTGGAGCGGTAATATCTTCTGAAAGCACAGCATCAGAACTTGGGACAGCAAGTAAATCACCACCACCGATATTAAAGCTATTAGCGAAAAAACGCCCTGTTGTAGTGTTAGCAACAGTTATTCCTGATTCAATACAAGCAGGGCAGCCGATAGTTTGAGGACCATTACCATCGTTACCGGCAGCACTAACTACAACAACACCCGCAGCTTCTGCAGCTTCAAACATGGTTTTGTATGGGCTGCTAGCTGGATCACTACCAGCACTCCCCCCCCATGAGTTGTTGATTACATCTGCGCCATCATTAACAGCATGTTCTAAGGCTTCCATTAACATGATGTTTGAACCACTACCACCAGTACAGTCAGCTTTACTATAAAGAGCTTTATAAACCATTAAGTATGCAGCTGGAGCAACGCCTGATAACTCAACAGGGATTTCTTTGAAGGTTGTTGATACTTTATTGCCAACGGCGGTTCCTGCTACGTGAGTACCATGGCCACCAAAACCGAGTGGACTCATGTATTCATCAGCGCAAACAGGGAATGTAGGTTGTGACCAACGCGCAACGATTAGTTTGTTATTACAGAAAGATGCATCAACAGTCGAGCAATAGTCATCCGATGGTAAATTTCCACTTGGTGCAGTAAAGCCAGCGTCAGTAAACATGGGGTTTTCAGGACGAATGCCACCATCAATGATTGCGACTTTAATTCCTTTACCTGCATTTTCCATCCCAGAAACGGCTTCCCACATTGCTTGGGAATTAATAACTTGGTGAGAAGCATCCATGTTTATTTCATACATGGTTTCTGGATAGACTGATTTAACACCTGGCATTTGAGCCAGTTTTTCAGCGGTTAATCCTTGGCCAACAACAGTGACACCATTAAATAATGTTTGAAAATGGCGTTCTATTTTTGCATTAGGTACTGTTTTAGCTAGAGCAGAAGAAAAATTGTTCTGCTCTTTTGTAAGATGATTGGCGTAGCTTTTTACTTCAGCTGACTGTACGTTAATTTTTTGACCTTCTTTTGCTGAAGCTGTTGCAGCAAACGAGCCAATACCACCTTGGTATTTAGCGAGTGCAGGAGATTCCATTTCAACAATAAAACGTTGTGGTGCACCTAAATTTGTTGTTGCCACTTTAGGTTTGCTAAATTTATCGTGAGATGTGATCTCGGGTGAGTAAGGTTTAAATGTAAATTCACTGTTAGCAATAGCTGCGCTTGAGAGTAGTGCAGCGGAGATAGCGATCGATAGTTTTGTCTTCACAACTTCTTCCTTGTCAATTAATGCTTTCAGCACTTTATTAAACGTGCCTGTAGCTGAATTGTTATAGTTTCTGCTGCGCTCTTTGGCGGTAGCAATGAAGTTGTAACACAAAAGTATCGTATGGTTAACACTTTTGCGGTAAAAAAGATGTTAATCACACTTTGGTATTTGTTATGTTGTTTGTAGGTGTTTGCTGTTTTTCCTGTTTAAGGTTTAACCGCTCTGACGATTGGGTTTTGTAGGCTGATCAAGGTTTCCGTCGACTGGATTTCATCGATAGATTGGATGCGATTGATGAGCACGTGTTGCAAGCCGTCGATGGATTGGCACATGACCTTGACGAAAATACTGTAGTTGCCTGTGGTGTAATAGGCTTCGACGACTTCTTCGAGAGCGTTGAGTTTGGCGATAGCTGCGGGGTAATCGCCAGCACTTTTAAGGTTGATACCGATAAAACAGCAAACGTCATAGCCTAAGGCTTTAGGGTTTACCGTGATCTGCGCACCTGTAATGATCCCCGCTTGCTTCATTTTTTCTACCCGAACATGGATAGTGCCGGCGCTCACGCTAAAGCGTTTAGCGAGTTCGGCAAAGGGTGTGCGGGCATCCTGCATTAGGGCTTCGAGGATATGATTATCGAGTTGATCGCGCTGAAATGCGGTATCCATAAATAAACTCTCTATAACGTAGTGAATTGTCATAAAGTTACGTTTTTTTATGGGGAATTGCTACCGATTTTGCCCGTATTATTTGATTTTAGTGATCATTGTTCGCCCAAAGGCTCACAAAAAGGGACTTTTGCGCTAAAAGTCATACTGACACCCGAGTAGGGATGTTTGATGGTGAGCTCTGCTGCATGTAGTAATAGTCGAGGCGCTAAGGATTTTGCCAGTGAGTCGGCATAAAAACCATCGCCTAAAATCGGATGTCCTAGCGCCATCATATGCACCCGTAATTGGTGTGAGCGGCCTGTGATTGGCATCAGTTTAACCAGCGTTGAGCGTTTGGCGCGGCTCATTACTTGGTAGTGAGTCAAAGACGGTTTGCCAACAAGATGATCGACTTTCTGTTTAGGGCGATTTGGCCAGTCGCAGATCAGTGGATAATCAACGCTGCCAGTGTCATTTTTGAAATGGCCTGCGACCCTTGCATAATAGGTCTTACTGGTTTCTCTATCGTGGAACTGACGTTTTAATTCCCGCTCGGCGCTACGAATAAGGGCGACAACGATCACGCCTGAGGTCGCCATATCGAGGCGATGGACGATTTGGCAATGGGGATGCTCAGCTTTTACTCGAGCATAGACACTGTCGTAATGGGCGGGGTCGCGACCGGGCACAGACAACAATCCTGAAGGTTTGTTGATGACGATAATGTCTTTATCTTGATAAAGAATGTCGAGCCAAGGAGTTGTAGGTGGTTGGTAAATAAAATCAGTCATTATAGTGCCTATTGGTCAATGCGGGGCAAAGATACTCTGCTCGGCTTGAGGGCGCAAGTGCGTGGCCAAAAGATCGGCTGTGCCATTATCCTTGCTGACAAAAGTAAAGCGGATTAGTTGATGATTTGCTGATAGAGCTGTATTTGAGTTTTTGTTATACTCCCGTCCTTTTCGTTAATGATCATTTTGAGTCTGTGAAGCCATGAGCCAGCCAGAGATATACACTCCCGAGAATCTTTCTCACGTCCATAACCGTCTTGAGTTATTGGCGCCTGCAAAAAATGCTGACTACGGTATCGAAGCCATACGCCATGGTGCCGATGCGGTATATATAGGTGGTCCTGCATTTGGTGCGCGGGCAACGGCGGGTAACAGTGTTGAAGATATCGCGCGCCTGTGCACTTATGCTCACCAATACCATGCTCAGGTATTTGTCGCCCTCAATACCATTTTGATGGATAACGAACTGGCCGACGCCGAAAAACTTATTTGGCAATTGTACGAAGCGGGAGCTGACGCGCTGATTGTGCAGGACATGGGCGTATTACAGCTCAATTTGCCGCCGATTGCCCTGCATGCCAGTACCCAAATGGATAACCGCAGTCCAGAAAAAGTGGCGTTTTTAGAGCAAGTTGGTTTTTCTCAGGTGGTGCTCGCCCGTGAATTGGGCTTAAGCCAAATCCGTGATGTCGCCGCGCATACTAATATGCAGCTCGAATTCTTTATCCACGGTGCTTTGTGTGTGGCTTACAGTGGTTTGTGTAACTTGAGTCATTCCTTTAGTAACCGCAGTGCTAACCGCGGTGAATGCTCGCAAATGTGCCGTCTGCCGGGCAATCTTAAAACACGTCAAGGCGATGTGTTAGCGCAGAACGAACACTTATTGTCTTTAAAAGACAACAACCAAACCGAAAACCTTGAGGCACTAATCGATGCGGGCATTCGCTCGTTTAAGATTGAAGGTCGCTTAAAGGATTTAAGTTACGTTAAAAACGTCACCGCGCATTATCGCCAAAAGCTGGATGCGATTATGGCGCGTCGCCCTGAGTTTAAGGCTTCATCCCACGGCCGCTGCGAACATAGTTTTACCCCTGATCCTGAAAAGACCTTTAACCGTGGCAGTACAGATTACTTTGTTAACGAACGTAGCCAAGGAATTAAAGATTTTCGCTCGCCCAAATACATAGGCGAAGAAGTCGGTAAAGTGGTTAGCATAGGTAAAGACTTTATCCAAGTGAGCTCGACCCATGAGTTTAATAACGGCGATGGCTTAGCGTTTTTCCCCGCGAATTTTGCCATGGCAAAACAATCCGATGACAAGCTGCAAGGCCTGCGGGTTAACCGTGCCGAAGGGTTAAAACTGCATATATTGCAGGTGCCAAAGGATTTAAAGGTCGGCATGACTTTATATCGTAACCATAACCAAGCCTTCGAAGCCCTGCTATCGAAAGAATCTTCTAAGCGGATTATCGGCGTCGATTTACGGTTGAGCGACACCCAAGATGGACTGGCGCTGACCTTGACGGATATCTATGGCCTAACCGCCACAGTCAATTTAACAGTCGAGAAGACGCCTGCGACTGATGTCGATAAGACCTTACAAAATACCCGTACTCAACTGGGTAAGCTAGGCAGTACCGACTTTGTTGCCCGTAGCATCAGTATCGATACGGCCCAAGCTTGGTTCTTGCCCGCATCAGTGTTAAATGGCCTGCGTCGTGATGGCGTGGCCGCCTTAGAGGCTGCCCGTGTACAAGGTTATGTGCGTCCACTGCCGTGGAAACATAACCAAGATGCAGTCTATCCCGTCAAGCATTTGAGTTACTTAGGTAATGTTGCTAACGAAAAAGCTAAGGATTTTTATCAACGTCACGGCGTGATTGAGATCCAAGATACCTATGAGAAAAACGGCGTCACTGAAGACGTGCCATTGATGATCACTAAGCATTGTCTGCGGTTTAACTTCAATCTGTGTCCGAAGGAAGTGCCTGGCATCAAGGCCGATCCTATGGTGCTTGAAATCGGTAACGATGTGCTCAAGTTGGTATTCGACTGCCCTAAATGCGAAATGATGGTGGTCGGTGAAAACCGTCAAGTGCGAGGCCAGAAGCACCTTTAATATTTGTCATTAGGAGCATTGCCCGAGTGCAATGCTCCTAGCACCTATTCAGCTTGCATCTGCGCGCCTATAACAGCCTACTTATCATTGATGTTGCTCTCACCATCGCCACTCCCATATTTTCATCAAAGCCCTATATTGCACATGCGGTAATGAGCAGATATCTTATTGAAAATAATATTAATAATAAGGGATGTTAAAATGGGATTGTTAGACGGTTTACTCGGTAATGCTGCTGAGGTTGATTTACAGGAATTAGCCGAGGAATTAAGGCCTATCATGGGCATTCAAGAAGAATTAAAACTCGCCTACAAAGTGATCCGTGATTTGTTTATTTTCACCAATAAACGCCTGATCTTAATTGATAAGCAGGGACTTACAGGCAAGAAGGTTACTTACCATTCAATACCTTATAAATCCATTACCCATTTTGAAGTGGAAACGACAGGGCATTTTGATATGGATGCCGAGCTTAAAATTTGGATTTCAGGCCAGAGCGAACCTTTAGTAAAAGAGCTCAAGCGTGGCACGGATGTTGTGGGTATTCAAAAGACTATTGCCACTTTTGCACTTTAGTTTTAGTGCTGCGACTTAGATTCATTTAGTGCTATCAAGCTTGGAATTGTTATCGCAAGCTGACGGTTAATGTGAGTAAGGTAAGCCAAGTTTTATCTGGGCTTACCTATCCTCGTTATCGAGTGTGATTCAAATCTGCTTGATTAATTTAACACTATCCTACTTGTGCTAGTGGAGTGCTCTATCGGTTCGCCCGCCATAGTATAGGTTTCGGAAAGCTTGAGTTTGCCTTGCTCATCGTATTGATTGTGGATGCCGACCCAGAATTGCTCTTGTCCCTGAATTTGTAAATTACCTTCTTCGGCAATCTGGCGATTGGGATGATAGCGTTTCATTGCATAAAGTTTGCTTTCATCATCAAATTTTAAATGATAAGCCAATATGGGTTCTTCGGTGTGAGCGGCGACATCTACTGCTATTGTTTTATCTTCTCGCTGTTTTGTCGTGGTATTGCCATTGGGTGCGTGATACTTCTGACGAGATAAATATGCGTTATTTCTACTATTGCTAGCATGATGTTCGCTGTTATCCGTACGGTTATTTGGTCCGTTACTTTGCCCATCAGCATCGTCTTCATCATAATCATAACTAGGATTTTCTGGGCTATCCCATTCAGGTTCTTCATCTTCCTGAGTTGCTATATTTTCATGAAAATCAAAGTAGTGACGGCTTTCTATCAGTTGGCCTTGTTCATCTAGCCAGGCTTCGCGGTACACTTTTCCTTGGGGCGTAAAACGTTGCCAATGGCCGATATCGAGGTAACGACCATTAGTAATTTGGATTGTGCCAGTTTCTAAAATTAAACCTTGAGGGGATAAGGATTTAGAGCTAAATAAATCCCCTTGCGTACGGGTGAGTAACCAGCGAATGGCACCATCTTCATAATATTCGATGTGAGTATCGGCAATACCTTCTTGATAGTATTCCCTTTGATTATTATCAAGATTATAGCCGCAGCGGGTATTCGAGTGACTCTGATAGGATTCGAGGATCCCTTTGTTATTATAAAAGCTGGACTCTTTGAGGTAGCCTTGACCATCACGAACTTCATATTCAGAGATCGTGCGTATCGTGCCATCTTCATAAAACCAGCGAGCAGTGCCATCACGGTTGCCCTGTGTGTGCGGTAAGTACATCTGAATTTGCTGGTTTTCGTGGTATTCAATAAAAGGGGCTACCGAGAGGTTATTTTTATATTGGCCTTCGGCCGAAAGCACGCCACTTTTATAATAGCTTCTAAATAGACCTTCCCTGAGTCCCTTTTCAAGATAGATCTCAAGGGCGAGTTGACCATTGTCATGATACCAAAGGGCCATGCCTTGTTCTTTACCATCCTCAAAATAGATTTTTTCTTCAAGTTGACCATTGGGATACCATTTTACATGTTCGCCATGTAATTGGCCTTCGGTATTGAAGGGTTCACGCCATGCAGGCTTACCTGAGTCGTAAAACTCTTCAATGACTTTGCCCGTCACATCGTTAAACACTTTTTGTTTAATCGCTCCATTGGGATGATACCAAACGGCTTCATATTCATAGCCTTGGTTGTAATATCTTTCAGCTTCTAGTGAACCATCAGGGTAATATTGTTTTTCAATTCCGTGGATAACATCTTGCACTAAGGGCCGGATCAGCTGTATTTGTCCAGATTCATAGTAGCGAGTTAACGTATTGATATAATATCCATTGCTATCTTGTTCGGCGGTTTCTTTAAGCTGACCATTGCCATAAAAGTATTGAATAAATTGACCTTGGGGATGGCGATCTTCTATTTGATTGATCTTGCCCTCATGGTCGTACCACGTTTGTGTTCCAAGTTGCTGATCATTAATAAAGTTGCCTTCAAATAACAGGGTACCTAGGGCATTGAATTGACGGGTCACGCCATTACGTTCGCCAAAATAGTTTGAATCGACGGCTTGGGTAAGCCCTGGGCTTTGGGTGATGATTCTAAGTATACCCGCACCATCTTCAGTATTGAGTTGGTGAAAAGTGCGGTGCAGTTGGCCTGTTAGGCTGGCGTAATCTTGAATATCGCCTTGCACTATATTGTCAGCATCGAGGGTAAAGTGGCTTATCAATAATGCATCGAGATTGTTAAGCTCAACTTGCCACAACGCCTTTATTTGGCTGTTCTTTTTGGGGGTGATACTGCACACTTTTACCTGGTCGAGCCAAAAGTGCTGCTTGGGGAAAGGGAATTGATTGCTGATTTCGAGGCGGTCGAATTCGGTATGGTGGAAGTCGCAGCATTCATTGGCGTTTTCCCAGCCCAAGAGTTCTATGACTTGGGGCGTATCGTAGTGATAGAGAGTTAAGCCGTGGTTGGCATTTTCTTCGCAAGAAGTCGCGTCTGCCTTTGTCGCATGAATTTTTAAGCTGAAGTGGCGCTGGAATAGCGGCGCAGCGACTGACGGCTCCTGCGTTAAATCTTGTTCTTGGCTGAGTGTTTGTGATTCAGTTTGAAGATGAATGTCTTTTGGATCGCGGCTAGTTTGGTTTGAGGGAAATAACTTGGCTTTGAGTGCGCGAAACAACGACATTGGGGGAAATCTCCATATCCATATGTAAAACAATAAGCTTATCTGAGGAATACTCATGGTAACTGAGTATTTCTGTGCGCATATCATAGCGGTTTATGGATTCGTTTCTCAATGCTTGATTGCTCCAAATACCGTTTAATCAGAGTGGCACATTAATAAAAGCAGAGGAATAAAGACAAAATGCTTGATAACTTTTTTGCAAAATTACCCACAGATTTATCGGCCGAAGTGTTTGAAAAACTGGCGGGTAATGACACTGTGACCGTAGAACGTATCGTTTCCAATGGGCAAGCTACGCTCGAAGCTCAATGGTACGATCAAACTCAACATGAATGGGTGATGCTGCTCAAAGGCGAGGCGACGCTTGAATTTGAACAAGGTGAACCCGTTACGCTAACCCCTGGAGATTACTTAACGATTCCGCCCCATCAAAAACATCGAGTCGCTTCGACTTCTATAAGTTCAGAAACCCTATGGCTCGCGGTATTTTACGATTGATTAGGGTTAAGGCTACAGGTTAACGATTCTGCCATAGCCAACTGGGCGTATTGAGTAAGTCTTGGCCTTGGATCTGCGTTTGGCCTAAGGTTTTGTCTAAGGCTAAGGTATTGCAGTGTTCAAATTGACTTAAGGCATTAATAAGCCGATTAGCATGGGAAACCACCCACAACTGGCACTCTTCCGATACCTTAGCGATTAAGCGTGCAAGCGCAGGTAATAAGTCGGGATGTAGGCTAGTTTCTGGCTCGTTTAGCACCATAAGCTCTGGCGGCCTTGGGGTGAGTAGGGCGGCAATTAATAGCAAATAACGCAAGGTGCCATCCGACAATTCACTGGTATTGAGTGGCCTTAATAAGCCATTTTGATGAAATGCGAGTACTAAAATACCGCCTGCTTGGGGTTCAATGCGAACTTTAGCACCGGGAAACGCATCGCTCACCGCATGATCAAAAGCCGCTTTATCACCTATCTCAAAAATGGTTTGAATTGCTGATGCAAGGTCGCGCCCATCGTGGTGCAATACTGGCGTGGCTGTACCTAATTGTGGACGACGGGCTGGCGCTTCTGCATCGGTTCTGAAGTGATCGTAAAAACGCCATGCGCGGATACTATCGCGAAGCTTGAGCACTTCAGGGCTGCGCTCTGGATCGGCAAGTTCCGTAAAAATACTGTCGCCGGTTTGCAGGTGTGCGCCTAAGGTTATCCAGCCTTGTCCGTCAGCAGTGCGACTCTTCACCATAGGACCACGGCGCTCAACCAATACCGTTGAGGGTCGATACTTAGGGCCGTTCCAAATGGCTTCGCGCTTGATTTGTGGATCTAAGCCAAACAGCGTGGTGGCGTCGGGTTTGGGTAAACCGAGTTCAATAAGATAGCTAAAATTTTCGCCAGCAAATCCAAGCTTTAGGCGTTTTGGCGCTTGCCTGACGGTGGCTTCAATGGCTGTGTCGCCCGCTAGCATACTTTTGGTGGGGTTTTCTGGTCCCGCCCAAAAGCTGGAGTCGAGTCCGCCTTCTTGGGCTAAAGCATTGACAACGCCGCCTTGCGCCGTTTGTGCGAGTAAACGTAGTGCCTTGTATAGATTCGATTTACCACTGCCATTCGCCCCTGTGATCAAATTGAGTTGCCCTAGGGGCAAGACGATTTCACGCAGAGAGCGATAATTGAAAATAGCGAGTGTGGTCAGCATAGAATATCCAAGACTGAAATGAGCTGATAAGTCAGTAAATTTATCGACAAAGTAAATTAAACATGACGATAAAACAATGGCATTTACAGTAGCACTTTGTTGAGCACTCTTTGCCAGTTACCACCCATAAAACGGTCGCGGTCAGTAGATTTAAAGCGCGCCTTGGCTAAGGCATCGTCGATACGGCTCATGCGATCGATATGATTCAGCTCGGGGATCACTACGTGTCTGGGCTCTGCATCAAAACCTAGCACGCCTTTCGCCCTCAGGCTGTACCACCATTCTTGATATTCTTTAATGCCTTTGGCGTTGTCATTGCCGAGTGCCAGTAGGTTTTCTTGGCCTCGGAGCGGGAAGTCATTCGCGATTGCCACGCAGTCCACTCCACCAACACGCATAACGTATTCCAGTTGTCGAATATAATCATCAATCGTGGGCACGGCATTATTGGTGAGCCAGAAACTCATCATAAATACGCCGAATACGCCGCCGCTATCGCCGATGGCGCGGATCACTTCATCGGGGGAACAACGGGCATGGTTTACTATACCGCGCGCTGCGCCGTGGCTTTGCACTATGGGTGATTTAGTGATTTTTGCGACATCTAAAGCGGTTTGAGCGCTGGAGTGACTCACATCGACTAAGATATTGGCGTGATTGAGTTTGGCGATAAGCTCGTGCCCGTGGGCCGTGAGTGGTTTATTGAGTCCGCCACTGGCATCATTATCTAAGGCGCCACCGGCAAAGGTATTGCCGTAATGGTGGGTGAGTTGCAGTACGCGTAGCCCTTGTTGATGAAACTCATCTACCCGCGCCCACTGGTTAGCTTCACTGTCTTCTTCGACACAATCTGCGCCTTGGATTTGAAAGTATACCGCAGTGCGCTGGCTGTCGCGGGCACGTTGAATATCTCTCCCCCTCAGACCTTGCAGTAAAATATCGGGATGATCGCTCACCCGTTTAGCGGCCTGCTTAATGCTTTCCATGCAAGCTTTATAGGTGCGTTTGTAGTTTTGAGTGCCATCGGCTTGTTCTATGGTCTCAATAGCCGAAATATCGCAAAGATAGGCATCAAGTTTAGCGGCGGTTACATCACTTAAGTCATCGGGAAGGAAAGATAAACCATCGACATATATCCGCCTCTGTGCGGCGGCAAAGCTAGGTAAACTGGCGAGTGGGCTTAACAGAGTTGCTGCGCCAAGACCTTTAAGGAGTGTACGACGGTAGTAATTGACTGCCTTGATGGGCATGCTCGGTTCCTATCAATAACGCAAATGTAACTTCTTTATACCTTTTTAGGGCGTAGAAGTCTTTGATTAAATCCCTTTTTTGGCCTTTGCCCCTGAGCTAGAGTTGTGATTATTTGTTGTTGCCGAGTGGTTTCAATTATCGCTTGTCGCAGTAAATGAAAACCCTCGGGTTATGATTATCGAGTGGCTTCAACCATTGCTTTTGCCAGTGAGTTAAGGCCGTTGGTGCGCGATGGGCTGAGCTGACCTTCTAGGCCCAATTGTTTGAAGTAAGCTGTAGGATCAAATGCTTGGATTTCAGCGCGGCTTTTGCCATGGCAGGCACCAAGTAATAATCCGATCAATCCCTTAACGATGCGGGCATCGCTGTCGGCTAAATAATAGTGTTTGCCAGCCTGTTCTAGATGGTAAATCCACGCATCACTCTCGCAGCCTTTTACTTGAGCGGTCTCGATGCGAAGCTCAGGGCTTAAGCTTGGTAAGTCTTTCCCTAACAACATAATTTGGCGATATCTTTCCTGCCAGTTAGGGGCATTGGTAAAACGCGCCAGTAAGGTTTCGGCATCTTGCACTAAATAGTGAAAATCGGCCTCATTTGGCATAGGCATGATTGAATCTGTCATAGGGCGAAATCCTGTCTAACTTATTTTGAGCATCGTATGAGTTGGGTAGAGCAGTGGCTAAATGCTGGATTACAACAGCAAGTCTTTTACCGAGGCTAACGCGGCAATAAAGCGGTCGATATCGTCTTTATTGGTGTAGATACCGATAGAGGCACGGCAACAGCCCTTAAGATTCAGGCTCTGCATTAATGGCATGGCACAATGATGGCCACAACGAACGGCAACCCCTTGTTGGTCCAGTAAAATGCCTATATCTTGGTGATGTTCACCGGCAAGATTAAACGCGACTACACCGATATTGTCATCAAAGGCGCCGTATAAATGCACTTCACCGAGCGCGCGCAATTGGCTTTGTAAATAGTTAATTAGTTCTGCTTCATAAACTTGAACCTGCGGCATGAGCTCGGTTTGTAAAAATGTAATGGCCGCGCCCAAACCTATGACTTCAGCAATCGGCGGCGTGCCCGCTTCTAAGCGGTTCGGCAGGCTGCCAAATTCTGTCGCCTCAAAGCTCACGCGTTTAATCATCTCGCCGCCAGTTAATAGTGGCGCGAGATTATCTAACGCGTCGAAACGGCCGTAAAGTACACCAACACCAGTGGGACCATACATTTTATGCCCCGAGAAGACGTAAAAATCACAATCGATTTCAGTCACATCCAGCGTTAAATGCGCCACTGCCTGCGCACCATCAACTAAGGTGATAGCACCTTGTTTTTTCGCTAACTGCACTAGCTGAGCCACGGGATTGACTGTACCTAGGGCGTTGGAAACATGGCACAGGGCGACGATTTTAGGCTTTAACTCGAGCAAGGTTTTATAGGCGTTGATATCTAAGCGGCAATCCTGACAGAGCGGGATTGGTTTAATGATTGCCCCTGTGCGTTTCGCCAGTTCCTGCCAAGGCACGATATTGGCGTGGTGAGCGGCGGCGTCGATTAATATCACATCGCCAGCGCTTAATTGGGTAGTCAGCCCAAAGGCGACTAAGTTGATTGATTCTGTGGTGCCGTGGGTAAAAATGATTTCTTCGCGGCGTTTTGCCTTCAAAAATTGCTGCAACTGATCGCGCACTTTCTCATAGCTTAAGGTCGAACGCGCTGATAACTGATGTGCAGCACGGTGTACATTCGCATTGTCATTAGCGTAAAACTTTGCCATCGCATCTAACACCATTTGCGGCTTCTGGCTGGTGGCTGCGGTGTCGAGATAACACAAGGGATAGACATCAAGCAGTTGATTTAACGCTGGGAATTGCGACCGAATCTGAGCATTTTGCTGATATGCCTCAGATGAGCCAAGTGTCACTGTGGTATCAGGCATAGCATTCGCCGAGGCATGGGATGTTTCAATGTCAGCCATTGTATTCGTCGCTGTGTTAGTCACAGTATTTGGCGTAGGCGATGCAGGTTGAGTCATGTGTGAGGCTAAGGGCAATGAAAAAGGCCAAGGGATCTTCTGTGATCTGCCATGTGAATGCAAGTTTTAGCGGTTTGTTGAGGCGTTGGTATCGGACAGTGTTATTGAACGCCTAATTTCACCAAGGTCTGTCAAACTGTTGCCTAATAGATATTTTGCACGCCTTAAACGGTTTTTGACTCTAACGTATCATTGAGCTTAGCTATGATGCGATTTTTCTAATGTTTAAGTTTCTCTTTTAAATTCAGCTAATACTTTACGCTTAATTCATCCACCGAAAGTTAAAACTCCGACTATCCTAAATTGGACGTCCTTCGTTGTCAGTGTTTGCTGGAGAGTAGTTTTATGGTGAAGCTTTTAAAAGACTTACGGATTAAACATAAGATGATCGCCCTCGTTGGGGTGATGTTAGTGCTGATCTTGATTTTGTCTGGATTTAGTCTGTTGAAGATGCAGCGTGTATCGGAGGAAATTCATGGAATTGCAGAAGAGAATATTCCATTAGTCAGGCTATCGACTGACATCACCATTAAGCAGCTTGAAAGCTCTGTCATTCTAGAAAAAGCGTTTCGTGCCGCGGATGTTGAAACCGCATCGAGCCAGCAAATTTTAGTGGCTTTTATTGCGGATGTTATCAAGCACAATGAAGACATTAGCAAGGAGTTACTCTCGACTCAGTCTATGCTCAATGAGGCATTAAAAGAGGCTGTAAATCCGCAATTACATGAAAAAACTCAGCAGTTAAATCAAGAGATTGGCACTATTATTCAACGTTTTGGTAATTATGAAGCCCTGCTTGCCACTGTGATTACTGGAATACAGCAAAAAGAAGAACCTGCAGCCTTGGCTAAGAGGGTTGAATCTTTAGAGATTGCGCAAAACGAGTTTAATGCTGAGCTGAGGCAATTCGTTGAGCGTTTAGAGCAAATGACCCAAACTGCGGTTTCTGTGACTGAGGAAGAAGAGCTTAGGGCGATTTATGGCTTAACGATTATTTCGATAGTGTCTTTAGTCATAGGATTATTGATTGGTATTGCTTGCAGTCAATACATGGTCAAATCTATCAATCGGTTACGTAATTCTGCCGCCATGATGGAAAAGGGCAACTTTAACCAAGAGTTACGTGTCGATTCCAAGGATGAATTAGGTGAACTTACCATCAGTATGAATCAAATGGCGTGGACCTTAAGTAAAACTGTTGGCCAAGTGATTGCTCGAAGTGAAGAAATTGCCTCTATGGTGACTGAGCTTAATGCGGTGGCCGAGAATAATCGTGAGGCTATGTTGAGGCAGCAGGATAACACTGACCAAGTCGCCGCCTCTATGACCCAAATGGCAGCAACGATCACTGAAGTGGCGAGTAGTGCAGAAACCGCTTCGTATTCAGCGGGACAAGCCGAGCATAAAGTGAAAGAAAGTTGTGAAGTTGTCGATGCGAGCGAAAAAATCTCGAAGCAGTTGGTTGCCAGCGCCCAGTATTCAAATCAACTTATTCAACAGGTTCAGGCGAGTACGGGAAAAATCCTCAACTTTGTTTCTGTGGTCGATGCGATAGCTGGGCAGACGAACTTATTAGCTTTGAATGCATCGATTGAAGCGGCGCGGGCTGGAGATCAAGGTCGTGGTTTTGCTGTCGTTGCCGAAGAAGTGCGGGCGCTGGCAACGCGCAGTCAAACGGCCACGCAGGAGATCAGCGATCTTATCCAAACACTCGTGAAAGATGCCAAATCCTCAGTCGAATCCTTCGCCAATAACGATAAGCAAATCAGTGAGTCATCACTGCTCGTTAATCAAGCCAAGCAGCACTTATTTGAGATTTTAGATGCGTTGACTGAACTGACTCAGGCTAATACTCAAGTCGCGACCGCCAGTGAGGAGCAAGCAGTGACCGCCGAAGATATTAGTGAGCGCATTAATGCGATTCGTGATTCGGGTGAGTTGGTACTCAGCAGCGCTAACGAAACCGCGAAAGCCAGTGAGTCACTGTCTAAGCAGGCTAATTCATTGAGGGAAACGATGCAGCAGTTTAAGGTGCGAGTTGTTTAAATGTATTAGCCTATAATTCAGTGTGCTAACGACGACAGCGGTTAACTTAACTGCGCCACTTCATCTTAGCTTGAGCCTCATTTGTGCCTTAACTCAATGTGAGGTGAGTATATCCTCAAACAATTTGAAGATGCAGGATTCAAGTTGTTTGAGGATATAGGTCTATCTTGTTATCCGACACACAATTGCCGTAAAAATGATACTGGTTGTGCAGTGACTTGCAACAAACTGTTGTAATATGTAGCGCTAAATAACGACTAAAAATGTGAATTAAATGGGCATGCGTATTCTTTGGCTTCTTGTGTTAACGCTGAGCATTCTTCCTAGAACCGCTGCAGCATCAGATATTGCGAGCAGTGTTACTGGAGGAGCTAATCGCCTTGCTGACGGCGGTGATTTTGAGTTGGGCATGAGTGTTTACGGGATTAATCAAGTCGATGTTCGGCAAACGGATTCTGGTTCTGCACAGTTGTCGCTGTTAGTCAGTGGCATGTACCAGTACAAAGGGCTGTTTGTTGAGATGATCCATCAATCTCAAGATGGCATTAATCTGGGATTTAATCTTTGGAGTTCAGAGGATTGGTCATTAGAACTGCTATTGGCTAACTTACAAGGTTCTTGGTCCCGTCCTGATGTGGATCCCAGTACGCTGGATGAAGCTGGCCGCAATGCTTATCTACTATCGGAAGATTCTCTCTATGTTGGTGCCGGTTTTCGTGCCACACGTTATTGGGGCGATAACTATGTTTTTCAGTATAGGTTAGTATCTGATTATTATGATGATCAAGGTATTCAAAGTTCTGCCAGATTGGGTAAGTCCTGGCAGGTTCGTAATTGGAATTTTCACGTATTGGGGAGCGTAGGTTACTCATCTGCCACCTTGAATCGCTATCTTTTTGGGATCAGTAAGGAAGAAGCCACTGAACGCTTTCCTGAGTATCGGCCGGATAGCTCTTTCAGTTACGGCATGGAGTTAGGGGTTGCCTATCCGTTGAGTGAAAATTTTGTCTTTCGGGCCATGTATCGCTTCAATGTGTTATCCCAAGAAGTGACCGACAGTCCCTTCAATCAAGCGAGTTATACATCGTATTTTAATGCTTCTCTTAGCTATGTGTTTTAGGAGGAGGGCATGAATCGATTTTATCCATTGTTAGCGGTAGTGATGCTGAGCGCGCCTTTTTTGGCTTGGAGTCAGGATGATGCCGTTATTTTTACCGCAACCCCAGAACGCTGCATTGCACTGCATAAAGGGCAGACTTGCTATCAAGATGTATTGTTCCGATGGCAGACACCCGCGAGCGGCGAATACTGCCTCATACTGACTGACCGTCAGCACCAGTTAACCTGTTGGACTGGCAAAGCTTTGCAAGAATATCAATATAGTTTTGAAGGGGATAAAACGGCGACTTTTAGTCTTATCCGTAATGATGATGTGCAACCGCTCGCGCAAGTTAAAGTGGTCGTGACATGGGTTTATAAGGCCCCTAAACAGAGTCAGTCCGGTTGGAGGTTATTCTAATATGTCAGTTGCAAAGCATATCTTAGTCGTAGAGGACGATACCTCACTGGCAGAGTGGATCAGTGATTATTTACTGGATCACGGTTACGGAGTCACAGTGGCTAGCCAAGGTGATTTTGCCTTAGAGATGATAGCCGATGAGATGCCTGACTTAGTGCTACTCGACGTGATGATGCCCGTTAAGAATGGCTTCGATGTGTGTAAGGAGGCCAGGGCATTTTATACTGGGCCCATTTTATTTATGACGGCTTGCGTTGAGGACGGCGATGAAATCCGCGGGTTAGATGCTGGGGCTGATGATTACCTCACTAAGCCGATTCGACCACAGGTGCTGTTAGCGCGGATAAAGGCCCTGTTACGCCGAGTGAGTGATGAGGAGCAAAAGCAGCAATTAGTGTTTGATTCTTTAGTGTTAAATGCGACGGCAAAATCAGTCACCATTGATAAACAGCCGCTGGATTTGAATGCCAATGAGTTTGATGTCTTGTGGCTGCTGGCATTGAAGGCGGGTACGATAGTGAGCCGCAATGAATTGGTGGCTCAACTGCGGGGCATTGAATACGATGGCCTAGACCGCTCGGTGGATATTCGCATATCGCGCTTACGCAAGAAGTTGCAGGAAGCGTTGAGTCAGCCCTATAAAGTCAAAACCATTCGTGGCAAGGGATATTTGTTTTGCCGCGATGAGGCCGAGCAAGCTTTATGAAGAAGTTAATGACTTCTCTGGTGCTGGTCGTGCTGGTGGCCATTGCCAGCCTAGGCTGGTCGATAAGTGAGTTTGCAACACTTATTGATCCTGATAATGAAACGCCTAGCCCAGCAACTCACCTCGCGGCATTAAAACTGCTGGGCGGTTCACTGGCGCAAACGTTAGATAACGATCCCGCCCCCAATCATGCGTTTATAGACAACTGGAATCAGCGAAATGCAGATCAATTGTCTTTGGTGAATGAAGCGGATTTTGTCTTACCCTCAGCCCTAAAAACAGAGTTTTATTCAGGGGAATCATTACTGTTGGAGTCCGATGATGGCATCTCTTTGCACTATTTATTGCCTAAAACGGGTCAGGTGCTGAATATCAATACCCAGATAGTGACGCCAGCCGATGTGAGTTTTAACGCGAATAAGCTGTATACCATGCTTTTTTATGGCGGTGTGGTGGTGATTTTGTTGGTGTGGGTGTCTCCTTTAATCCGCCAATTGGTTAATCTCAGTAAGGTGACTCAAGCATTTGGTATGGGAGAATTACAGCAGCGAATTGTGGTCAGTAAAGCGTCCTACATAGGCACAATAGAAAGTGAATTCAATCGTATGGCAGATCGCATCCAGCAATTAATCGATGACAATAAATTGCTTAGTCGGGCAGTTTCCCATGATTTAAAAACTCCGATTGCGCGGCTGCGATTTGGTATCGCGGCGTTAGAAGAAACCCAAAGCGAACAACTTAGGGTGAAGTATTTTCAGCGATTGAACCGCGATCTGGACACTATGGAAGAGTTGGTCATGACACTGCTCAGCTATGCCCGCCTCGATGAGGCGAATATCCAACCTGATTGGCAACCTATTGAGCTTAATACTTGGTTGCTGGAAAAGTATCAAGGCCAAGTATACTCAGGGTTTTCAGTGGAACTCATCACCTGCCCAATACCGTTGATCATCAAAACAGATCCTAAGTACTTGTCAATGCAGGTGAATAACTTGCTCAGTAATGCGCTGCGTTTTGGCCGTGCCAATATCCGGTTGATGTTGGCATTGGAAGATGGGATTGCGTGGTTACACGTTGACGATGATGGCCCTGGCATAGATGAACAGGAATCTGCTCAAGTGATTAAACCTTTTGTGCGTGGTCAGCATAGCCGCGGAAATTCCGGTCATGGCATGGGTCTGGCGATTGTCGATAGAATTGGTTGTTGGATGGGTTCCCCATTACGTATTGGCCGTGCTCCTGACTTGGGTGGGGCTCGCATGTCACTAAAATTCAAGGCTGAAGTTTAAAGTTGGGGTTTAATACGATTGGTGTAATGCGAGGTTTGAGTCGTTTTTGTCTGTTTCTTTAACATGAGCTGAAGCGAGCAATGCGGCTAAATCTGCGTCATCTAATCTGTTGTGTTGATTTAGAGACCGAGGCGGAATGACTCAACTCACTATACGAATGAGTGCCTAACGAATTGGTGCTGAACAGGGGGGATTTATAAATAAAACGCACCAGCCTTGATACCTAATGAGAATCTAGACTGGTGCATTTTTGATGAGCAATTAACTTTTCACATTGACATTGTTAAGTATGTAATCTGTTTCATAGATGCGGGAACTCGCATTTTCTGGCTTGCTATGTAAACCTGTGACTTCGACCATGACAGAGGTTTCTTGATTCATCGTCGAACTCCCCCACAAGATATCCTTACTCGCGCTCGCTCCTACTCCAAACTGGCCAATTGCATCACGATCGGTTTGTTCGTGAGTAAAAGTGAAGTAGCTATAACCCGCTTGTTTGCATAACTCTGCTGACTTACGCATGACGTACTTTCGGGCCAATGCGCGGTCAGTGTTGGTATTGCCAACAAAGCTTATCTGCCAGCTATCGGGTGCAATCTGTGCGGTTTCAAATCCTTTACCGAAAGACCAAAATTGCTTTTCGGTATCGTAGGAAGTGGCACAAGCTGAAAGCATCAGAGCTAATCCAGCACATAAAAACGTTTTTCTGATAAGTGTCATGGTCTTGTCTCGTCAGGTTGTTTAGAAGCTATAGTTCACGCCAAGGGTAGTAACCCACTGGTTGTTACTGTCTATTAGCGGAGAGTCTGCCATGTTGGCACCTATGTGCGAGTAACCTGTGGCTTGAGTAATATCTAAATGCTTAGTGACTGGAATAACCAAAGCGTAGCCTAGCTTATATGCAAAGGTGCCGTCGGCTTGATAAGCAGGGCGCTGCGCTGTAGCTTCAGATGACGTCACACCTGTGTAGTAGTTTGTGAAGTCTTTACTGAAGTAGTGCACACCTGCATAAGGCACCAGATCACCGAAGCCTACATTTATTGGATGGTAATAGGTGATATCAGCCTGAAAACCATCATAAATATTGGTGACATCGTGTTGGAATTTGGTCGATAGCGTGCCATTTCCTAAATGAATGTCGGCGTTTAAACCCAGATCGCCACTGAAT
Organism: Shewanella sp. DW31; assembly: GCF_015767295.1. Classification (NCBI taxonomy): domain Bacteria; kingdom Pseudomonadati; phylum Pseudomonadota; class Gammaproteobacteria; order Alteromonadales; family Shewanellaceae; genus Shewanella; species Shewanella sp. DW31. The sequence continues at coordinate 63,920 of NZ_JADWMP020000010.1, read as the reverse complement.
TTGCGATCCTTCATGCCCGTTAAAATATCCGCATCATCGGCATCAAAGCCAGGATTAGCAACGGCAAAGATACTGAAATTAACGGCACTATCGTTCGTGCCTAAAAAGCGGTAGTTGATGCCGGACAGATCGGCGTTGAAGTCCTGACCGTGGTAGCCGCCATTGAGATAGGCACCTGTCTGGTGATCTTGACCCTTATAAAACTGACTACCAGTAGCAACACCTGCGCCAGCAAAGAACTGATCTTGATGACTATAGATATTACCGTTACGAATGTAGGTATTGCTTTCAGCAAGAGCGTGGCTTGACATCAAAACACTTGTGATTACAAAGCAAAGTTTTTTCATTTTTTTATCCTTAAGACATCTGTCTAGTGACTGTGATGCCACTATATTTCACTTCTTAAAAGGACTCTGTATCCGAATGTAACCTAGATAAGGTTTGAAAGGAGGGGAATCTCTTATTAAACGAGGAGGGATTAGGTTTGTAATAAGGTTTTAAGATTATTAATTTTTAAAATTGATAGCATCAAGAGCGTTTCTTGATGCTATTAGGTCATCGAATTAACCACGTAGCAGACTAATTCCAAACTTTACACTGATTACAAATAGCGACACCGTTATATAGGTCATGCGTTCTTCTACTTTTACAGATACTGCATGGCTGACCGTCAGCATTTTCATCTAAGATTGCAGCATGTTCTACTTGGGGGATTTCCTGCGGAACTACCTCTGAGCCACAATGTTTACACCTTCGGGCTGCGCATTTTATTTCTTCAGCGCATTCTGGGCAGTCACGATAAAGTGATTTATCTTCTTGAACATTTTCATTTGTGTGTGCTTGAGCCTCATTTTTCGTGATTGCAGGCATACAAGCAACGCAAATAATGCCAATCAATGGACTCACAATAAATGAGATAAAGAACCATAAAACGGCTGTTCTGTTTTTACTGGAAGCTATAATTGCAGTGACAAAACATAGCATTAGCCAAAAAAGTATATAGAACATGATAAGGTCCATTTAATCAATTGAGGTGTGATTCTACCGCTGAAAAGCCTATGGCATCAGGTGCATTTACCTGATGCCATAGTTCCACTATTTAACCCGATTATCGACTAAGGACAAGGTAATCTAAATTGATCGGACAGTTGGTTTAATCGCACTAATAGCTCTGGCGATAAGGTGACTTTTAAACTGTCGATGTTTTCTTTCAGTTGATATAAGTCGGTGGCGCCTATGATATTGGAGCCGACAAACTTACGTGAGTTAACAAAAGCTAACGCCATTTGTGCGGGCGTGAGTTTGAACTCGCGGGCCAAATCGACATAGGCTTTTGTAGCCTCCAGAGCCATTTGCGAACCTGTATAGCGGGCGAAACGCTTAAACAAGGTCAGGCGCGCGCCTTCAGGCCATTGGTCGTTGCAATATTTTCCCGTCAAGGCACCAAAGGCCAGTGGCGAATAGGCCAGTAATGGCAAGTTTTCGCGGTGACTGATTTCGCTCATGCCGACTTCGAAACTGCGATTAAGCAAGTTATAGGGATTTTGCACACTCACAATACGCGGCAAGCCATGTTTTTCGGCGAGTTGCAGGTATTTCATCAAGCCCCAAGGCGTTTCGTTCGACACCCCGATATAGCGCACTTTACCTTGGCGGATCACTTCGGCGAGCGCTTCTAGGGTTTCAAGTATCGGTGTTTGATGTTCATGCTCTTGTTGATCGTAAAACAGTTCACCAAAGAAATTGGTATTACGGTCAGGCCAATGGATTTGATAAAGGTCGATAGTGTCTATTTGGAGGCGTGCTAAAGATGCATCGACCGCTTGGTGGATGTTGTTCCAGTCCAGCGCCATATTTTTGCGAATGTAATCACTTTTACCCCCCGGTGCGGCAATTTTAGTGGCGATCACTAAGTCGTCTCGGTTACCGCGGGCCTTAATATATTGCCCTAGGATACGCTCGGTTTCCCCTTGGGTCTCCGGCTTAGGTGGTACGGGATACATTTCCGCCGTATCGATAAAGTTGATGCCATTGCCTATGGCGTAGTCCAGCTGTGCAAACGCTTCGGCTTGGGTATTTTGTTCGCCCCAAGTCATAGTGCCCAAACAAATTTTACTGACCTCAAGATTAGAATGCGGTATGCGTCTGTATTCCATCTATTTCTCCTACGGAAACTCTCTTAGTTTGAGGCTACCAAGCTTTTGCTGTAAAGCAAAGGTTAAACCATAGGTTGAAATGTTAGTGCGCTAAAAATAGCCAGCAAGTTTAGCCATCCTGCCCCATTTTGAGGCATGCCATTGGTTGAAGTTTGTTCGCTGAGTTGCTCTTTTAGCGGTTTTAGCGCTTTACTGCACTGAAATGGAGATTTTTGCTTATTTTTGTAAACCTTAGGTACTACTAAATCAGTAATGACGTATTTATGAGTAAATTGTTATAAAACTACATTTGCAGATTACAGTAAGTAAGGATGTGAATCTGTGTCACAAAATTGCGTAAATTTACGTATCTAACTTACGAATTTGCAGCGGAATGTGACGCCAATATCGGAATCTGCGTTAACAAATCTCTACCCTAAATTTATCTAAAAATTCTTCATGGTTGATATTTGTGATGGCAGATTTTTCAAACCAAATTGTAACGATCAAAAAAGGCCTCGACTTGCCGATTGTTGGTGAACCGCGACAGGTCATTGAACTCGGTGCTAAGCCATCCCAAGTGGCTGTTCTGGGAGAAGAATTCGTTGGGCTTAAGCCGACGATGTTGGTCGAAGAGGGTGATTTTGTTCAAAAGGGCCAAGCCCTATTTGAAGACAAAAAAACACCGGGTGTGTTGTTCACTGCACCCTCTAGTGGCCAAGTCGTAGCGATTAACCGCGGCGAGCGTCGAATTCTACAATCAGTCGTCATTCGTTGTGATGACGGTGAAAACCGCGATGGGCAGATTTCTTTCGATATCCATCAAGACATTGCCGCTCTCCCTCGACCAACCGTTCAAGACCAGTTGGTGAAGAGTGGTCTATGGACGGCCCTGCGTACTCGGCCTTTCTCGCGCGTGCCTGCGCTGGATAGCACGCCAGCAGGTATTTTCGTCACCGCTATCGATACTAATCCACTGGCCGCTGATCCCCGTTTGATTATCGCCGAGCAAACCGAGGCTTTTAAAGCTGGCTTGCTGGTGTTGAGCCGTTTAACCGAAGGTAAGGTTTACCTGTGCCAGGATAAGGGCGAAGCGATTGTTAAAGAAGCATTACCACAACTTGAGGTGCGCCGCTTTGATGGTGTTCATCCTGCGGGTTTAGTGGGCACTCATATTCACTTTACCTTGCCAGTGAGTTTAGAACGTCAGGTATGGCATATCGGTTATCAAGATGTGATTGCGTATGGCAAGTTATTCCAAACCGGTGAGTTGTATACCGACCGCATCGTCGCCTTAGGTGGCCCGAGCGTGCTGAACCCGCGTTTACTGCGCACTCAATTGGGCGCTGAGCTAAGTGCCTTAGTGAGTGATGAAATCAAACCTGGCCATAACCGCGTGGTATCGGGATCTGTGTTATCTGGCCATACCGCGGCGGGCGTACATGACTTTTTAGGCCGATTCCACAACCAAGTGTCAGTGTTGAGCGAAGATTCGCAGCACCATGTTCTCCCTTGGGTGCGCGGAGGTTCTGACAAATTCTCCATCACTCGTGCTGTAACATCACGTCTGTTTGGTGCGACTAAATTGTTCGAGTTTACGACTCATCAGGGCGGTTCAGCTCGCGCCATGATGGCTTTTGGTCAGTTAGATCGCGTGATGCCACTGGATATTTTACCCACCTTGCTTGTTCGAGACTTAGTGGTGCGTGATACCGACGAGGCGCAAGCCTTAGGTGCATTGGAGTTAGATGAAGAAGATCTGGCGCTGTGTACCTTCGTATGTCCCGGCAAATATGACTTTGGTAAAGAATTACGTGCCTGTCTAGATGTTATTGAGAGGGAAGGTTAATGACCAAACAAGTGAAAAAACCTGATTTACAGGACGCCTCTGATTTACAACAAGAGTACTACGCAACGGGTAAGTCGATGAAGGGCTTTTTGCGCTCACTCGTCATTGCCAATGGTCGTAGCACTAAGGGCCAAGTGCATGTGCGTGACGCGATTGACGTGAAACGTACCATGACGCTAGTCGGTTTGTGTTTACTGCCCGCCATTTTATTCGGTCTATATAACATTGGCCTACAGGCACAGCTTGCGCTCGCGGGCGGATTATCGATGCCAGAAATTTGGAAGTTAGAAATCTTTAATACCCTGTTTGGCAGCCTTAGCCAAGACACTGGGATATTAGGTTTATTCCTCTATGGTCTTAGTTTTTATCTGCCGATTTACCTGACAGCACTGCTCACCAGTTTATTTTGGGAAGTGGTGTTTGCGCGGGTTCGTGGTCAAGAGTTGCACGAAGGCTTCTTCGTGACGGCCCTGCTGTTTACCTTAATCTTGCCAGTATCAACACCGTTGTGGTTGGTGGCCATGGGGATTTCCTTTGGTGTGGTCGTGGCTAAAGAGCTGTTTGGTGGCATGGGATATAACTTCCTTAACCCTGCGCTGGCGGGCTTGGCTTTTATCTACTTCGCCTATCCATCTGAAGTTTCAACCATTAAACAGCTCGTTGCCGTTGATGGTTTCTCTGGTGCAACAGCGCTGGCACAAACCGCAGCGGGCAAGTTGAGTTTTGCCGATTACTCTTGGTTTAGCGCCTTTAGCGATCCTAACTGGTGGAACAACTTTTTTGGCTTTACCGTGGGCGCGATTGGCGAAACCAGCACCTTAGCGATTTTGATCGGCGGTTCATTATTGCTGATCAGCCGCTTAGCGGATTGGCGCATTGTGCTCGGTGTGTTGCTGGGCATGATAGCGACAGCAACGCTGTGTAATTACATCGGTTCTAGCAGCAATCAAATGATGGCAATGCCGTGGACTTGGCATCTTGTCACTGGCGGTTTTGCGCTAGCAATGATGTTTATGGCCACCGATCCTGTGACCACTTCGTACACTCGCCAAGGCAAGTTTGCCTACGGTGCTTTGATTGGTTTTATGACTGTGCTTATCCGTGTCGCTAACCCCAAAATGCCTGAGGGCGTGATGTTAGCCATTCTGTTCGCCAACCTTTGGGCGCCGCTGTTCGATTATCTGGTGGCCCGCGCCAACATCAAACGGAGATTAAAACGTCATGGTATTTAAGAAAGATACTGTGGTGGGGACCATGATCTTCACCATCACGCTCTGCCTCCTGTGCTCTTTTATGATCACAGGCACAGCAGGCATATTGAAAGAACGTAAAGTCGCCAAAAAACGTGACGAAGTGCAGCGCTATGTGTTGATGGCCGCCGATGTGAACTTAGGTCAGGGCAATGAGTTTAGAGAGATTTTCGCTAAATCGGTTAAGCCATTATTGATCAACCTAGACACAGGTAAGGTGGACTCAGACGCTAACGTCCTCGATTTCGATGAGCGTATGGCGGCAATTAATCCTGAGACTTCAAGTGCGCCGAAAAAAGATATTGCCAAGATTAAAACCCGTGCGAACGATGCCCGCGTGTTTAAAGTGCTCGATGCCAACGGCAAGTTAGACAGCGTGGTTGTGCCTTTCTACGGTAAAGGTCTGTGGTCGATGATCTACGGTTATGTGGCGGTTGAACCCGATTTCAACACCATTAAAGGGCTAGTCGTGTACGAACACGGTGAAACCCCTGGTATCGGCGACTTTGTGACCGATCCCCATTGGTTATCGTTGTGGAAGGGTAAGCAATTATTTGATGAAAAAGGCAAATTTGCGATACGTCTTGTAAAGGGTGGCGTTAAAGAAGGCGATCTTCACGGTGTGGATGCGGTGAGTGGCGCGACCATGACGGGCCGCGGCGTGCAGCGCGCAATGGAGTTTTGGTTTGGCGTTGAAGGTTTTCAAACCTTCTTCAACCAGCTGAAAGCGTCGGCAGCGCAGGGTGAATTGCAAGGTGAGTTGGGAGAGGCAAAATGAGCAACACTTTATCCATGCGTGACATGTTAACGGGGCCAGTGTTTGCCAATAACCCCGTCGCAATGCAAGTGCTGGGCGTATGTTCGGCACTGGCGGTCAGTAACTCAATGCAAACCGCTGTGGTGATGACACTGGCAGTGACCTTTGTGTTGGTGTTTTCTAACCTGATTATCTCTGCCATCCGTAACTTTATCCCGACCAGTGTGCGGATTATCGCGCAGATGACGGTTATCGCCTCCTTGGTGATTATCGTCGACATGGTTCTGCAGGATGTAGCCTATGAGTTATCTAAGCAACTTTCTGTATTCGTTGGGTTAATTATCACTAACTGTATCATCATGGGCCGCGCAGAAGCCTTCGCCATGAAGTATCCACCGCATTTAGCGGTCGTCGATGCGCTTGGTAATGCGACAGGTTATGGCTTGATTTTGATCAGCGTCGCCTTTGTACGCGAGCTGTTAGGGACGGGTAATTTATTCGGTCACCCTGTGTTCACCACGATCGAAAATGGCGGCTGGTACTTGCCAAACGAGATGTTCAAGTTACCACCGAGCGCCTTCTTCCTGATTGGTGTGTTGATCTGGACTATCAATGTGATCCAGCGGAAACGGGGTTAAGGAGCAGATATGGAACACTATATAAATCTATTTTTGCAGGCCACTTTTATCGACAACATGGCGCTGTCGTTCTTCTTGGGCATGTGTACTTTCTTGGCCGTGTCTAAAAAGGTGTCAACCGCCTTTGGTCTAGGTGTCGCTGTGATTGTGGTGATGACCTTAGCCGTGCCGTTAAACCAGCTGATTTACGTCAAAGTGCTCGCACCTGGCGCTCTGTCTTGGGCGGGATTACCCGGTATCGATTTAAGTTACCTGCAACTGATCACTTTCATTGGTGTGATTGCGGCGTTAGTGCAAATCCTTGAAATGTTTTTGGATAAGTACATTCCTAGTCTGTATGACTCCCTTGGGATCTTCTTACCTTTGCTCACAGTGAACTGCGCGATTTTTGCTGGGGTGATCTTTATGGCGAACCGTGATTACAACTTCGGTGAGTCAGTGGTGTTTGCGATGGGCTCGGGTCTTGGTTGGGCAGTGGCGATTGTACTGCTGGCGGGACTGCGCGAAAGAATGAAATTCAACGCGATTCCCGAAGGCTTACAAGGTATTGGTATCACCTTTATTACTACAGGCTTGATGGCGCTGGGCTTTATGTCTTTCTCAGGGATCTCGCTGTAAAGCTACAGTAGGCGAGCCAAGAATTGAGAAAGTGAAACCAGATTCTTTTTAGAAAAGAGCTAGAAAAGGGTAATACGATGGAAATGGCAATTGGCATAGGCATGTTCACGCTAGTGGTCTGTCTATTGGTGATAGTGATTCTAATCGCCAAAAAGAAATTAGTGGCTACGGGTGAAGTGACAATCAGCATCAACGAAGATGCCGAAAAAAGCATTCAAGTTGCCGCGGGTGACAAGTTACTCGGCGCTTTGGCGAGTCAGAGTATTTTTATTCCGTCTGCCTGTGGTGGCGGCGGAACCTGTGGTCAGTGCCGAGTGAAAATCAAATCGGGCGGCGGTGACATTCTGCCGACTGAAATGGGCCATATCACCAAGAAAGAGGCTAAAGAAGGTTGTCGTCTCGCCTGCCAAGTCTCAGTGAAAACCGATATGGAACTTGAGCTCGACGAAGAAATCTTTGGGGTGAAGAAGTGGCAATGTCAGGTGATCTCTAATGATAACAAGGCGACTTTTATCAAGGAGTTATTGCTTGAGTTACCCGAAGGTGAAGATGTTCGCTTTAAAGCGGGGGGTTATATTCAAATTGAAGCGCCAGCCCATGTGGTGAAATACGCTGACTTTGATATTCCTGAAAAATACCGTGGCGATTGGGACAAATACGGCCTGTTTGACATTGTCTCTACCGTTAATGAAGAAGTGTTGCGCGCTTACTCTATGGCCAACTATCCCGATGAAAAGGGTCGCATTATGCTGAACGTGCGGATTGCGACGCCGCCATCGGCCAATGTGCCAGCGGGCAAGATGTCATCTTACATTTTCAACCTGAAAGCGGGCGATACAGTGACCATTTCTGGGCCATTCGGTGAGTTCTTTGTGAAGGAAACCGATGCAGAAATGGTGTTTATCGGCGGCGGTGCTGGCATGGCACCTATGCGTTCACACATTTTCGATCAGCTTAAGAGTAAGAAAACCACACGTAAAATGAGCTTCTGGTACGGTGCTCGTTCGACCCGTGAAGTGTTTTACCAAGCGGATTTCGATGCCCTAGCGGCCGAAAATGACAACTTCGTTTGGCATGTGGCGTTATCTGAGCCATTGCCTGAGGATAATTGGACTGGCTACACTGGCTTTATCCATAATGTGATTTATGAGAATTATCTTAAAAATCATAAGGCACCAGAAGATTGCGAGTACTACATGTGTGGTCCTCCAATCATGAACTCTTCAGTGATTAAGATGCTTGAAAGTCTAGGCGTTGAACCAGAAAACATCCTACTCGATGACTTTGGTGATTAGGTTGTAAGTGAGTAATAAAAAATCGCGTTAGGCCCAGCTTAACGCGATTTTTGTTTATAGGGCTTTTTATCATTTCGCAGTTTTTAGCTTTCGCATTTTGATGCTATTTAGCACCTCACCTAGCTAAAGGATTTGCCGCCGTGGCGGGTTAAATAGCTCACCATGCGCTCACTCTCAGCGGTATAGCATCCCATGCGAAACTCACCGTGCCAGTAAGCAATATCGAGCGGATGATACCCCTGCGAGTTTGGATGATTCACATTGGCCCCCGCATCCACCAATAATTTGAGCAGTTCAAAAGACTGCAACTCACAGGCATGCAAGAGTGCCGTCATCCCGCCATTGTCCACGCCTTCAAGATTAGCGTCATTTGCAATAATGCGCTTAACAGCAAGCGTATCTTTGGCTTTAACCGCATCGATGAGTTCAGTGCTCATTTGATCGCTATTTAACCTCATCCAAAGGATTTAATTTAAGTGGATTTAGCCTAGGTTTCTTTAACTTGTGGGCGAAACTCCGTAAGCTGAATAGCTTATACCTAAATGCTTATGTCTACAGGTATAACTTATCATGGATGTAATAGTTGTAGGATAGGAGGCTTGTTTGAAAAAGTTAGCAGTAGTATCACTTATCTGTTTCTCCCTCAGCGCATGCTCTTCACTCAATGAAGTTAAATTGGATTCTCAATCGGTATCCAGCTACATAGGTGAAAAGGTCAAAGTCACCACAATATCTGGCGAACAAATGGAGTTTCAAGTCGAAAGTGCAACGGAACAGCAGATCGAGGGAGAAGGGCAACTAGTCAAAATTGAAGATATACAGACGTTGGAAGTTGAGGAGTTTAGCCCGCTAAAATCGATATCACTTTCTGCAGGCTTATATATGTTAGGTGCGATAATTATTACTATTGTCGTTTTATAGCCATTTTGAATGTGTATTAGCTTCAACTTGAGATATTCAGTCTACAAACTGGGGCAGACTACCACTTGGTTTATACGGCTCGGATTAGCTTCGTCGCCCTAGGTATCACTTTGTTGTGTCATTTTTATATGGAATATTTCCTTTATAATTCAATTGTAAAGATTAAATTGTATTATCCATAAAAAGCGCTTGTGATAAGCTTGCTTTTTTCTAGCAGGCAGCATTATTTGTTAATTACGTTAAGGATAACCCATGCGTTTGAGTGTCATCAGTACCCTGTTGACTGGTTTTTTATTATTCCCAAGTGCCAATAGTTTTGGTCTGTTATTAGAAACAGGTGCTGAACAAGAGCAAATCGGGCAAGGCAGTAACTCTATTGCTGTTGAAAGCCAAACCGCATCTTCAGTATCGAAGGTGGCGGAGATCAAGACCTTAATCCAAACCGCGATAAAGGATTCGCCGCAGCCATTTAGTGGTAGTGTTATCCTGCTTGAGCAGGGCAAGCCGCAGCTTGAACTGCAAAAGGGTGAAGGTATTAGTCAAGATTCGCGCTTTGTGATGGCATCGCTCTCTAAGCAGATTACTGCAACCTTGATATTGCAGGCACTCGATGCGGGGAAACTTGATTTAACTCAAACGCTTAATCATTATCTTTTTGGTGATGCTGAAGGGAAGAATAAGGCGCTAAAAGGCATGGATGCAGGTGTAAATCCAAGTGCGGATGCATTGAATACCAGTCGATATGATGAGCGGATTACGCTACACCAACTGCTGACTCATACATCGGGCGTCGATAAACTGGGTAAGGCCAATCGATTCGAGCCGGGAAGCAAATTTGAATACTCCAACTTCGGTTATTCACTTTTAGGGCAAGTGCTTGAGAAGGTCAATCATCTATCCTTTGCCGAGCAAGTGGCGCAGTTTGCAACGCGATACCAGCTTAATGGCTTGAGTGCTGAGCTTGGCAGTATTGAGGCGATTCACGCCAAAGTGCCTTCACTCGCCGTAGGTTTACAGGAAAGCGAGGTGATTGCCCCTGCTGACTTAGTGCTTGATGAAGCTTTGTTGCCCGCAGGGGGATTAATTGCTTCAGCGCCAGCTTATGCCGCCTTTCAGCATCTATTACATTCTGGCAAGTTGATGAGCGCAGAGAGTTATCAACGTATGACTATGGCGTATACCGAGATCCAATTCTTATGGCCGAATATGCGCTATGGCTATGGGGTGAGGATCAATAAGGACGATGGCCTCGTCGAATACAGTCACACGGGCTATTTATCTGGTTATATGTCGATGACACTGCATTATCCCGAATTTAATTTGGATCTGGTGATGCAGGAAAATCTATCGCTAAATCTTAATGATCGCGCTCGAGTATTTGAACTGCATAATCAGATACGTCAAATCATTCGTAGCCAGTTACTGCTTGTTAAAGCGTCTAATGTTAAGCCTTAAGTCTCTCCATTATGTTGGCTAATAGGCGGCTAAGTCAGATGGTGTGAGTCTCGAAAGCATAAAGCCCCAAAGTTAGGGCTTTATGCTTGGTACTCGTTGGCAGTTAAGGTGCTAATCGTTACCAAAAGCGCTTTCTAAGTGCGGTCTCGATATCAATCTCAACCCTAAAGTACTGCAAAATCGTCCAAACGGAATCGACTAAGGCTTCGGTAAGCGCTGGATAATCATCTTCGATAATTCCGTTAATTTCTTCGACGGTTTCATCGATATATTCCTGAACACCTTCCTCAAATTCGGTCTTTGTCGCTTGATTGCGGAAAAAGCTAAAGTTGTCGAGCTTTTCTATCAATTGATCAATAAGGACTCTCACTGAATTGAGTTGCTCAACTGTGATCGTCGGATCGGTGGCGATCAGTTTAAAAAAGCTCTGCACTTTGGTTTTGAGATCGAATAGCGTTGGGATTTGATCTCGATTTGCCGCCGCATTACTCACCTCTAATTTGGTTTGCTTGACGGGGGCAGGTATTACATTCACCTCAGATGCTTGCGGTTTGGCCGTCATAGGATCGGCATTGCTCGAAGCTGTTGCTGGTATTGCGCGATTGTGGGCTATGGTTGTGGGGGCTGGCGGTATCTCGCGCCCCAGTGTTTGTAGCAGGCGGCGCTGGAAATAGCTTTGCGGCAGGGCTTTGCTGAGTGCTTTCTCAAGCTGAGTTTCACTGTAGGAGGCTATTTGCAGCAGCGCTTCGAAAATCTCTTTATATTCTTGCTCAATAGCCGCTATTAGCGGGCTATTGCCGAAGCTATTGGTCACGGTTAAGTCGGCGCCATATTGCTGCAAAAGTCTTAAGATCCGTACCGCCGTTGATTCAAAGCGGGGGAACTCGATTGAACTACCGCCTATCACAGCGCAAAGGGCTGGCGTGGTGTCTTCGGCATTGATGGCATTGGGGTTGGCGCCATGTTCGAGTAGCGCCTCTACGCAGGACTGTGCGCCGTAGTAACTGGCGCACATTAATGGCGTAAATTGCTCATCTACTGAGAATTCTTTTAACTTTGCTCCATGGCGCAGTAAGAGTTCTACGGTTTTTCGCCGCATAGGGCCGGTAATTTCATCCCACCAGTAGGTCGAAATCGCCTTGTGTAGAATGGGCGAGTTATCGTGACCGCAATGGGTAAAAATATCCCCGCCTTGGTTAATAAGCCATTCAAGTAGTTGGCTTCGACAGGAGATGGCTGCCGCAGACACATAGTTAGTGTTATAGATATTGGTGAGGCTTAAATCCAGCCCCTTGGTGAGCAGATATTCCATCACTTGGATAAGTGTGGCTTGATCTTCTTTACCTGAACCACGCTGGCATAGGGTGAGTAAGGTCGGTTCATCCACCGCACCAAATTTTTTATTGATATCCATACCATATTGCAGGAACAGCTCGAGGAACTCGGGCAAAAAGGTTTTGGTTTCGACCATTGGATAAATCAGTAGTCGTAAGTTCGACCAGACTAACATCTCATAGGCTTTACCCGTATTCACAAATTCGGCATTAGGATTAGCGCCATATTTGAGCAAGAGTTCAAGGGCTTGATAGATGTAACTCCGTTTGTTTACATCGGTAAATTTAGCGAGATCAAGATATTGGTTGAGCAAGGGGGAATGGTCGGCCTCGGGCGGAGTCATCCTATAGATGCGATTAATATCGACGGTGGCCTTAATTAGTTTTTCGATAATCCTAAGGTCAAATTCTGAGGTCAATGCCGCATAGACTAAACTTTTGGCGTGGGAGTCGGCTTTGAGCTGCGGATAATGGTCTAGCAGATATTCAGTATATTCTTGTGATTTAGCATAAACACAAAGCTCGAGTAAATTGGCATCGTCCCAGAAGCTACTGTCATTTGCCATAATATAACGGGACTTTTTATATTCAGGAAAGCATTTTACTAAAGGAGCAAAGGCTTCAATCCCCCAAAATTCGCTCGAAGAAATAATGTTTTCAATTAGGCTTAATTTGCCAATGTCTAATGGGATATCTTTATTAATGATATGCAGGAACAGATCTCTATTGCGTTCATCATATAATATTTCTAGCGGGTGATTTAATTCACCATTGGTCCAGAAACTCACCGGTTTATTGATATCTAAGTTAGCTGCAAGTAGAAGATCGATCATGTCTCTACGTTGATGGTCTTGATAGATATATTGTGGATTAGGATGAAATAGATAGTTGAGCCAGCAATTATTATATTGATTTTGAAAGTAAAGATTGGCACTAGAGTCTAGGTATAGGGTAACGAGTTCTGAGTTGTTATATTCAATAGCCGAATGCAAGGCACTGAAACCATTACATTCAATTTTAGCGCCTTGGCTGAGCAAGTATTTTATAAGCACTAAATCGGACTGAGGACTGCAAGATAGGGGAACTAATATATTGCAGGGCGAAATATTGAGATCAATAAAGTTGAGATCTCCACTATCGGCAAGAAATTGATCAACTTTCTTTATTTTAGCCGAGGTCGAAAGCGTGTTATCTAGGCATATTTCCCGAAGTGTGAGTTTCTTATCACTAAAAATCCAACTGAGCATAATGTTCCCTATTTAATGCCGTTAACAAAATGGTATCAAACGCCTTTCAATTTATTAAAAATTGAGTGAGGTAAATTGCCATATTTTAATGCATTTAAGTTAAGAAAAACTATGCCCTAAGACTGATAATTAAAATCATCTTGCTGAATAACATTTGCTGATATAAATTGATAATGCCAAACAAGTTTAATCATGGCTGTTTGGCATTGTTACTTTGATTGGAATTCTGCTTCATATCCTATTGATTAAGATCTAGCTGCATCGGCATTTCGCAGGCGTCGTGGCCTGTGTTCCCTAGGGGAGCTGACAGATGTACAAAGCCTAATTTCTCATAGAGTTTTACGGCTTCATTTAGTACAGCGGTGGTTTCTAAATAGCAGCTTTGATAACCCGTTTCGCGGGCGAAATCGAGTGCCATTAACGCTACGCGTGTTGCGAGTCCTTTGCCGCGGATTTCTGGCATAAAGTACATTTTTTGCAGTTCGCAGACGCCATCATTGTTAGCTAAAGGCGCAATACCGGCGCCGCCTAAAATGCGGCCCTCTAATTCAATAATCCAATAGTTGGCGCCCGCTTGGGAGTAAATCTGGCTTAGGCAATCTAAGGTCGGGTCCGCCACGCTATAGCCTTTATCCGCGGTTAAGCCGTATTCGGCCGAAACATCGCGGATGACTTTGGCAATTGCGGCATCATCTTGGGCTGTGGCTTGGCGAATGTGGCAACCACTTTGCTGCTTGGCGTTATGTACGGCTTGGTTATATAACACGAGGGCCTCTTCGATTTGTGAAGTTTGCAATGGAGTCAGTTGGGCTAAGATCCCTTGGAACAATTGATTTTGTTGAGTATCCAATTTAACGAGTAACTTCTTACCCGCAGGTGTCAGTTGCACAACTAAGCAGCGACTGTCCCGTGGGTGTACCTGACTCTGGGCAAGATGTTTATCGATCAAATGCTTGATAGCGCGGCTCGCATTGGACTTATCTATGCTAAGTTTGCAGGCAAGCTCTTTGATGGTCAGGGGCTGCTTGCCTATTTCAAACAGGGCATGGGCTTGCACGGGCGAAAGGGGTAAATCCCCAAAGGCGGCGTTGAGCATGCCTAAATTTCTCACCAGATAGCGAGACAAATGCCTGAGTTGGGCGGATGAGCCTGACTCAGTCGTTTGCTTAGTTTGAGTCACAGGCTTCGCGGGATCTTGAGCCAATGGTGCGTCTGTTTGAGCCATAGTCGAATAGGTTTGGTTGCATGTCACAACTAAGTTAGCGGGCTTTAATTCCTCTTGCAACATATTACTAACAATCTACTGTGTAAATATCAGGATTCAATAATGGCGCCATGGCGAGAATAATCGCTTGGGTGTAATTACTTTCACGGGTCGCATGGCCGTGGGTGAGTAAACCTATGGCACCGCCTTTTTGCTTAATATTGATTGTATTGAACAACCTATCCATGACATCCCCGAGTTCTTCCCCCGCTTCTAATGCCCGATAAACTTGCATTGGTAAAGGTAAAATCGCACTGCGGCCAATGGCAAGCTGGTCTTTATGGCCAATAGCGATATAAGCGAATGTGGCAGGACCAAAGTCGAAACAATCGACACCGCCTTCCATCGCAAAATAGTAGTCGGCTTTAGTCTCTTGCGGGTCCTGCTGTTGACAATAGCGCACCCGATTGATCGCCCCTTGGCGAGTGTCGAGATCTGTCATTGGCTGCGCCGCAACACCAGAAGGGGCATCCATACCGCTGGCTTCTATGATGCTCTCAGGGAACAGCTGTGCCATGGCGTTAGTTGCCGCATTGATTTTTACTGGGTTTTTAGAACCCACTTTTATCTTAATAATGTTTTGTTGCATATAAGTTATTTATTTTGGATTTTAATGTGGACGCTCGTTTGAATCATTGCTTAAATGGTCTGAGGTGTCTAAGCGTTTGGGTTTTCTATTCTGCCACAGTCGTCGGCGAAGCTCAGTAAAAAAGCCAACAGTAGGGGAGGCAATAGCCAGCCTTAGGGACTAGGAAGCGACATGCAACTATTGCTCCTTCAGTAATTTGGGCTGGAATAGGCAGTAAGGCTATGTCATTGAAGGAACCAAAACCAAGAGATAATAATAATGAAATTCAACAAACTCGTGATTGCTATGGGAATGGCCTGCGGTGTAATACTGACCGGCTGTAACGATAGCGAAGATAGCACTACGCCTACCGAACCTGAAACTCAACTGCAAACTTTTGCCCCCAATGGTTTACTCAAAGCCAGTATTCGCCGTACGACCTATGGCGTGCCGCATATCCAAGCTGACAACTTAGAAAGTTTAGGTTTTGGTAGCGGTTATGCGCAGGCACAGGACAACTTATGTGTATTAGCCGATGGTTTTATCAAGGCGAACTCACAGCGTTCTATGTACTTTGGACCCCATGCGTCGATTGACTTCACTACGGGTCAACCCACGGCGGAAGATAACGGTAACCTTATCTCAGATTTTGCCTATAAAGCGCTAAAGATCAGAGCACAAGCCGAAGAAAAATGGCCGAAATTTAGTGAAAACTCTCGGGCACTTATCCAAGGTTTTACCTCTGGTTATAACCAATATCTTGCTGATGTCGAAGCGAGCACACAAACGGCAGAACCTTTCTGTGGTGGTCAACCTTGGGTGAAACCCATATTGCCAGAAGATGTGGTGACTTATTTGTTTTCTATCGCCTTATTACCGGGCGCAGCTAACTTTCTCGATCTGATTTTTTACGCTAACCCAGGAGATGCACAGGAATACATGCCGCGTATCGTTGGGCCCGCGCCTAGCCAAGACCAAACTGCGTTTGTGGCCGATATGCAGTCTAAGTTGATTGCCCGCGCGGCTCGTATCACGACACCAGAAACCAATCCCCGCGATTTAGGTTCAAATGGTTGGGGTTTAGGCAAGGATAAAACTGAAAATGGTAAGGGCATGGTGCTAGGTAATCCGCATTTCCCGCATACGGGTAACCTGCGCTTTTGGCAATCCCATATTACGATCCCAGGGCATTTAGATATGATGGGCGGCTCGTTAGTGGGTATGCCTGGACCGATTAATATTGGTTTCAATAAAGATCTTGCTTGGACTCATACCTTCTCTACCGCTGAGCATTTTGTGATGTATAACCTTGAGTTAGTCTCAGGTGATCGGATGCAGTATTTGTTTGATGGTAAACCTATGCCGATCACCAAAGAGACAGTATCGGTTCTAGTGAATGCAGGTCCTGCGGGCATGCTGGTCGCCGAGAAAGATATTTATACTACGGCCAAAGGCCCTATGGTCGAAGCTCCTCCCGCTTTAGCGCCTTTTGGTTGGGATGATGGCAGTGCCTTTATGATCCAAGATGCCAATATGGGCACTATGGACCCTGTTGACCATTGGTTAGCCATGAACATGGCGACGAACAAAGAAGAGTTCCAACAGGCATTTAAGGACTACGATGGCGTCATCTTCAATAACACTATGTACGCCGATAAAGAGGGCAATGCTTTTTATATCGACGACTCAACTGTGCCAGGATTATCCGAATCGGCAGTTGTGTTGTTAAAAACCTCACCGGATATTAAAGCGGCTAAGGCTAAGGCCGGATTTACGATTTTACCCGGCAATACTTCACTGTTTAGCTTCGATGGTCCAACGCCCTATAAACGTGCGCCCAAGCTTGAGCGCAGCGACTTTGTGCAAAACTCCAATGACTCCTTTTGGTCGACCAACTTGAATGAACCGCTGACTTACTTCTCGCCTATGTACGGCGCAGAGGCCGGACAGCTATCACTACGTACACGGATGGGCTTGAGTTTAATGCAGGACGCCGCGGGGGCTGATGGCAAGTTCAGCTTGGAAGAACTCGAAGCGGCTGTGCTGTCGAATCGCAGTTATCTCGCCGAGTTAGTGCTGCCTGACTTGATTGCCCAGTGTGATGCCCAAGGCAGTACACCTGTGGTGGTGTCGGCGAGTTTATCTAAGGATATCTCTTCGGCTTGTGCGGCATTAAAGGCGTGGAACGGTAAGCAAGATAACGACAGTAAAGGTGGTGCTTTACTACGTGAATTTGCCCATCTATTCAGCCAAACAACCATGTTGACCCAAGGATTCGATCCCGCTAATGCGGCAACGACACCTAAAACCTTGACTACGGATGGCAGTGCCTTAAAGGCCTTGGCTCACAGTGCGCTTAACCTTGAGGCCGCAGGCTTTGCCTTAGATGCGCCATTAGGGGATGTGCAATTTGTGGAGAAATCTCTGCCAGATGGAACGCCAAGTGGGTCGCGTTTACCTTGGCCGGGTAGCCATAATGCTGAAGGTGGATTCAACGTGTTTTCAACCAGTTTGTCGGGTGATGACACTTTGATCCCGCAGCACAAATACGCCGCTGTGATGGATGTGGTCACAGGCAAGGCGATGAGTTCTGGCTTAACGGCGAAAGGATATCAAGTGCGTTACGGGTCAAGTTGGATGATGGCGGTGAACTTTACCGACGAGGGGCCTGTGGCGCGGGGGATTTTAACTTACTCTGAGTCGAGTAATATCTTAACGCCTGCGTTTGCTGATCAAAGTATCTTGTACTCGAGTGCTAAAAGCTTCCGTCCTTTGTTGTTCAAAGAGGCTGACATAGCACCTGCTGTAGTGTCGACGACTGAGCTGACACTACAAAAACCATAAGTCAGATTTTGCGCTTTAATCGTTAGCGGCTCACTTCGGAGTTGAATCTGGATGAGCCGTTTTTTATGCGTGTTTACGACTGATAGCGATTTGTAAAAATTTAACATTAACGACTGTGATCTCGATCTACCTTAGGTTCGAGCGTGCAGTGACGCGTCTCGTTTTGTTGATTTTTGTGACATATGCCCGATTAGCTGTTTTTCTCGGCGCTTATGCAATGTCACTGGATTTGGCTTGAGGTGAATATCTTGTATTTTTAAGTGGCTTTTTATGTATATGTTTTGATGCTGTATTGAAAACTTATTACATTAAATCAGCGATCTAGATCTCAATATCAGTTTATTATGAAATTCCCTTACATAAAGCCGTGTCAGATCAACTTTTATGGGCTTTTTTTGGTTATCCTTAGCTCGAATTTATTATGCTAGTCACACCGTAAGGTAACTTTTATATGCAAAAAGATGCGACCAGTGTTCTTGGAACACCTCAAAGCACACAGAATCTAGATTCAACGAAACACTTACCTTGGACTCGCCAAGACACGACTTGGATGTTGAGTTTGTTCGGCACTGCCGTTGGCGCTGGAATTTTATTTTTACCTATCAATGCGGGCATGGGCGGCTTTTGGCCTCTTGTGTTAATGGCAGTGATCATTGGTCCTATGACCTATCTTGCCCACCGTGGTTTATCTCGTTTTGTTTGTTCATCAAGCATTCCTGGTAGCGACATTACTCAAGTAGTTGAAGAGCATTTTGGTGTTGGCGCGGGTAAAGCCATTACCGTACTGTATTTCTTTGCTATCTATCCGATTGTATTAATTTACGGTGTAGGTATTACCAACACTGTTGATAGCTTTATCGTCAATCAGTTAGGCATGGCATCGCCACCACGCTTCATTCTATCGGGTGTATTGATCCTCGGTATGATGGCTGTAATGGTCGCAGGTGAGAAATTCATGCTCAAAGTGACACAATTGCTGGTGTATCCGCTGGTGGGTATTTTGGCCTTTATGTCTATCTACCTGATCCCTGAATGGAAAATGGATGCTTTACTCGTTGTACCAGAGGCGGGTGCATTTTTAGGCACAGTTTGGTTAACGATTCCAGTTTTAGTGTTTGCCTTTAACCATTCTCCAGCGATTTCACAGTTTTCTGTGTCATTGAAACGTGACCATGGCGCGAATGCTTCTCGCAAAGCTGATGTTATTTTACGTAATACTTCCATGATGTTAGTGGGCTTTGTGATGTTGTTTGTGTTCTCTTGTGTGCTGTCATTATCGCCAGCACAATTGGCCGAAGCGAAAGCTCAGAATCTGCCGATTTTGTCTTATCTCGCTAACGTGCATTCAAGTGGTTTTGTGAGCTACTTTGGTCCATTAATCGCCTTTATCGCGATTGTGTCTTCTTTCTTTGGCCATTACATGGGCGCGACAGAAGGCATGAAGGGGATTATTGTTAAGCAGTTAGACACGAATAAAAAAGGCATTTCAGAGCAAAAAATCAACAAATTTATTCTGGTGTTTATGTTTGTGACGATTTGGGCCGTGGCAATCAAAAACCCAAGTATTTTGAATATGATTGAAGCTTTAGGTGGCCCAATTATCGCGGCTATCCTGTACTTGATGCCTATGTACGCTGTATACAAAGTGCCAGCATTAAAAGCACACCGTGGTCGCATCAGCAATATCTTCGTGGTTATAGCGGGTTTATTGGCAATGACGGCTATTCTGTTTGGCTTCTTTCGTTAAGTTTTAATCTTAGTAGGAACGCGGTTTGAATGTGAATCGTGAGTCGTAAAAAGAAAAGGATCGTGCCATTGGCCCGATCCTTTTTTATTACGTATAAGATTTGAATCGCTTATTTTTCTTCGTACATTAAGTAGTAACTCTGCTTCATCCCTAACGCTTGATAGGTCTGCTGTGCGGCGAGGTTTTCTTGCTCGACATATAAACGGAAGCTGGCGGCACCACCATTGGCTTCGGCCAGTTGTTTGACTTCGCTGTAGAGTTTGGCATAGATGCCTTGGCGACGATTTTGCGGGCGAATATACACACTCTGGATCCAGTAATAATCCTTCGCACGCCAATCGCTCCATTCAAATGTCACCATGAGCGAGCCGACTAGCTCACCTGCGATTTCAGCGACCAGGTAAAACCCTTTTTGCGGGCTCTCAAGTAGCGTGCCCACACCTCGAGTCAGTGTCGCTTCATCTAAGGCTAGGCCTTCGGTTTCTTGGGCCATGGCCTGATTAAACTGCACTAAGGCGATCAGGTCTTGAGCCTTAGCTTTACGAATCAACATACTACAACTCCTAGGCGGTTATTTGGCAATACCGCTCTTGTTTAGTAAACAACATTTTGTGATTCACTTTAGCATGGAACGACGAGGGATAACGAGTTTGGCAGTGGCAGGTTAGGCACTGATATTATTTATTGCTGTGGATATTTGTACGACTAAAGTCTTATCTGCTAGGCTTATCTCTAGTGTCCTTTCGCTGAACTAAGTGAGTTAATGATGGGATTTATTAAGTCTACTCGCCGCTATAAACTTAAGATTTTACCCGTCTATGATATTGCTGCTGATGAACAGATAAATCATCGTCTGCATTTTATTTTAACGCTGTTGAGCTTCGGTTTATGGGGTTTAGTTTGGTGGTGGTTGGTCTTAAAAGCTAACGGTAAGTCCGACTTTATTTTCAGTGGTTTTGATGACGATTATTGGAGTTATTTGATTGAGCGTGAGCAACCGCCTGCGTCGCTTTATCGTCAGCAAATAGCACCAAAAAAAGTCACAGAATATTTTGATGCTTAAGCAGGAAAACTAACATCTCAGCGGCCAATTTAACAAAGTTGGTTTGGTTAATATTACTGATTTTAAGGCGGTTTAGCTCAACGTGACCCAGATCATCCCTCGATTAAAACCCCTCTGCTAGACTCGGCGATTGCCCCATTTAGACTGAGAAACTAGCGCGCTAGTTTTGGTCTTTGCCCCATCATAGTTTCGAATTCAAGGTTATCAATATGACAAAACAAAAGTCGTCAGCATTAGGCCGTGTTTGGTCTCGCTGGATGTCAGTGCCGCTGTGGCTGCAAATTGTTATCGGTATGGTGCTAGGTATTTTAGTGGGCATCATCTTCGGCGAGCAAGCGACTCACTTAAAACCGATAGGCACCTTGTTTGTTAATTCCATTAAGATGTTGATTGTGCCATTGGTGTTTTGCTCACTGATTGTAGGCGTCACTTCGATGCAAGATACGAACAAGATGGGGCGTATTGGTTTTAAATCTTTTGCGTTTTATCTCTTTACCACGGCTATCGCGATCACTATCGGTTTAATTGTCGGTTATGTTCTTCAACCCGGTGCTGGTTTAGGTTTGTCATTGGCAGATGGCGCGGCTCAAACTGCCAAAGAAATACCTTCTTTAGTCGATACTTTGATCGACATAGTACCGACGAACCCTATTGCGGCTTTAGCAAGCGGGCAAATTTTGCAAGTTATAGTATTTGCGATTGTTTTAGGTATCGCCTTAGTGCTGATTGGCGAGCATGGAAAACCTGCAATTAAAGTGTTCGAAAGTTTAGCTGAGGCCATGTATAAAATGGCCGACATGGTGATGAAGCTCGCACCCTACGGTGTATTTGGTCTAATGGCTTGGGTAGCGGGGGAGTATGGGATTGATATGCTCTGGCCACTGATCAAAGTCATTATTGCTGTGTACCTTGGCTGTATTATTCATGTGATTGGATTCTATAGTTTGTTACTGCGCGGATTTGCGAAGTTAAGCCCGCTGCAGTTTTTTAAAGGGATTAGCAATGCCATGTTAGTGGCGTTTACCACGTCGAGCTCTGCAGGCACGCTCCCTGTGAGTATGAAGTGTGCGAGTGAAAATTTGGGAGTTCATAAGAAGATCTCTAGCTTCGTGTTACCGCTAGGCACCACAATCAATATGGATGGCACAGCGTTATACCAAGGGGTCACAGTACTGTTTGTGGCACAGGCGTTTGGTATCGACCTGACTGTCGTCGATTATCTCACCATTATTTTAACGGCGACGTTGGCCTCTATTGGTACTGCGGGTGTGCCCGGTGCGGGTTTAGTGATGTTGACTTTAGTACTCACAACCGTAGGGCTTCCCTTAGAAGGGGTGGCATTGATTGCGGGGATTGACCGTATTTTAGATATGGTGCGTACTGTGGTAAACGTCTCCGGTGACTTAGTGGCGACGACTGTCATTGCAAAGTCTGAAGATGAGTTGGATATGGCGCATTATAATGCCGACATAGATCAAAGCGCCGTAATAGCCGAACAGAATATCGCCCTCGAAATTGCAGCGGCTAAGAGTGTCAAAGCATAGGGAGCTTTTATTGCTGGTTCGTTAACTAAAAAAACCGCCATTGGCGGTTTTTTTATGCTGACAAGTTTTATGGTTACTTCATTTGGCTTAACACTAACACTGGCTTGTCGTCGCTGTTAAGTAAGGTAAGTCGGCCTTGCACTAATTTTGCTTTGGTAACTAATGGCATAGATTGCATCACTTTGTGCTCTTGCTGCATTAGGGCATCCACGCAGGCTTTCATTGTGCTACCGGCAGGAGATAGCTTAAGCTCTTCGCCTTGCTGAGTATATTGACCGAAAAAGTTATTGCAGCTGTTGTTGCCATGTAATTTACCTTCGGCCTCAAAGGTGATTTGCGCTGGGCTGTAATCGATAGTCGGTTGGCCTTGGACCATTTCAATGTGCCAGCGGCCTTCTAATGGAATGGTATCATTTGGGGCTATATCGGCACTTTGGCAGGCGGTGATGCCTAAGAGTAATGCACCTAAGATGAATGTTTGTTTTAACATCGTTGCGGTTCCTTTTTCCATGATTATGGCCATAGTGTGACAAGTTTTTCGTAAGATCTAAAGGGGTTTATATGACAGGCTCATTTAAAAGTACTCTGAATTTGTTGAAGTTTTTACATTGGTTAGGTGTATTGATGCTAGTTTGTGGACTTGGGTTTTATATGTTGACGCAATGGAGTCTAGAGATAAGCGGCATGTTATTGATCTCAAGTCTGATTGGTTTAGGGTTGGTCTTAATGTCGCCCTATCCTGTGGTGCTGTTTATCCAATGGGCGAAGCGCCAAGATGAGCATTCCAAGTAATTTTGTACTGCCTAATTAAGCCTAAATTTCATTAAATCAAAGCTCTGCCGAATCTGCGGCGGGATTATCGTACAAGCTTGAGTCTATGGCGGGCTTAATTGGCGAGTCTTCAATCTCAGGCATGGCTGGGCGCATAGAATCGAGTTTACCCCGCGCGAGTTCCATCATGGGCGCGAGTTTGGCGCTGGATTCCGGGGTGAAAAAACTGTAGCTCGCATCGAGTCTAAGTAGATGATTTTGCTGTTCAAGCAGTTTTTCAACCCGCTTCATAATATGTTGAATATCCCGTTCACCATCGACAAAGGCCAGTACCACAAATTGAGTGCAGTTGTAATGGGCGGCAACGTCAGCGGTTCTTATCGTATCTTGAATTAACTTACCCAACAGCCTGTGATGATTATCCTCAAGCGGGACTGGCGCTTTATCCGGACTTAATAATTCAAAGAAGATGATGCCTGCATGGGCACCAAAGCGGCGACCTAAATTGAGCTGTCTTGGCGCCATCATCAAAAAACCATAATGATTGAGCATGCCGGTTTCTTGATCGCGCATCGAAAGGGATTCAATGCGATGGTTCTGGCACAGCAGAGATAATTCCTGTTGCAGCAATATCTGAAACGGTTCGAGCATAGCGGCATTGACTAGTGGCTCTGTTATATGCGGGTTGAGTACACACAGGGCACCAAATTGGCTACCATCCGGCCAAGCGATAGGACGTGAGAGAATATGCTGAATACCATCAAAATCCCTTGGTAAATCATCCAACATAAAGCTGCCGAGGTTTTGATATAAACCATCAGGTTGGCTGTTTTGTATCTGTTTGAAGAGTTCGAGTTCTGGTGGATATAAAGTGCCTGCGGTAAATTGCGGTGTTTCAGTGATTGCACTGACAATGATCTCAAATCCTGCGCTGGTCTTTTGGAATATAAAAACCGTGTTAGCGTTGTAATAGCTGTTGATTAGCTCACATTGGTGCATCCAGCGAGTAAGATTCACTTGTTGATTGTCGCTATCAAGTAAACTCAAGTTGGGATTAATGGTTTCGGGCAACATACAAACGCCTAACTAGGGCTAAATATTCATTAAGTTTGGGAAATAAAAGGGGATTTAGCAAATCAAGGCACTAAATAATACCTTGTTCTTGCTGTGCCTATTAACCCAACCGAGTATACTGGCGGGCTGAAATTGGGCCCAAAGCCGAAATAATGCTGTGAGAATACTGTGAAAATTAGACTAGCCTTACCTCAAGATGTTGATTTATTAGCGATGCTAGAGAAAAAACATCTTAATGATGAATTAGCTTCCGCCAGTATGGGGTTACAAGGGCAAGCTTTTTCCCACAGTGAATTGAGCGAATTAGTGCAGCACCATTGGGTCGTGGTGGCGCAGGTTGAGCAGCAGATCGTCGGTTACGTAATTGCAGGCCGTTGGGGATTTTTCGAACATTGGCCCATTTACCGCACTTTGTTGAATCGTTTGGGGCAACTCGATTGGGATGGACCTAAATTAACTAAGGCCAATTCTTGCCAATACGGGCCGATTTGGGTGCAGCAAGCCTACCGTGGGCAAGGGATTTTCGAGGCATTAGTCCGTGAAATTCGTCGCCAAGTTGCTCCGCATTTTAGCTATATGTTGACCTTTATTGCTGAAGATAATGAACGTTCCTTTGCCGCTCACTCGGGTAAAGCGCACATGCAGGTTGTGGATTTTTTCACCGTTTCTGCAAGGGATTATTATTTAATGGCGGCAAAGACCCAAGCTTAGTTGTTCGATGATAGAAATTAAGGATTCAATCTCTACTGTGTAAATAACCCGAGTTCAGGTTAAATAACGGAGATAAATACATGAATGTACAATTTGTTGAGTCATTATTAGCGACTTATGCCAAGGTCAATTTATCGGCTTGGGACAGCTTGAGGTTAGTCTTATCTGAATGCGCTCACTATGAGTATGAGGCGAGGGGATTTGAAGTCGAGTTTTTATCTGACTTAGGTGCATTGCAACATTATTGGGTACAAGTGGGAGATATTTGGCTCGATTGTGGCCGAATCAATGCCTATTCGGCGACGATAACGCAACTGAGCGATGCGCAAGTCAGCCGCGCGAATACAAAAAAGGCGTTGGAGTGCGCCATTTTATCCCAAGAGCAGATCGGTCTACTCTGCATGCAAAATGCCCATTTCGATCATTGCTGAGTGTGTTAATTCAGTCCGTTTCTCAATCGCTTTTTTGATCAATACTTCTTCATCAGAAAGATGCGCTGAGGGTCAGTGGTGACAGTGCCTATGATCTCAAACCCTTGTTTTTCATAAAACACAGGTGCTTGAATCGATAAGGTATCCACTTGAGCTACCAAGCAACCCCGCTGTTTCGCCTCAGCTTCGGCAAGTGCCATCAGTTTATGCCCAAGCCCAGTGCCTCTGGTTTGGTCATCAACCCAGACAACATTGATTAAGAAGTTTTTATAGATAGTCCGGCCACTCACACCACCAATCAACTTGCCAGCTTCATCACGTGCAATGACAGTCAAAGGTACTGATTTCTCGGGTCCTAAGAGCCCAGCATTATATTGCCGAACGCCGTCTACCAGCGCATCCACAATCGCGGTATTTTCTTCACTAATAACTTCAAAGTTCATGTCAAAAACTCTTTCTTGAATGTGATTACTTTATAAACGTAAATGTTATTTCTGTTGCATTCAACTTTTGATTGATCTCACTAATGTTAATCATTATCATTCGCGAAATCATTTATGGGTTACATTTGTAAACTAAGTTTACTAAACAGGAGAGGTTTATGTTATTTCGTCAAACTTGCTTGGCAGTTGCCATTACCGCTGTATTTGCGGGTAATTTTGTCCAAGCCGAAGAGGCTCCCGACAGAAAAATGGAAGTTATGGTTGTTACTGCCTCTGGATATGAACAGAAATTGGTTGATGCACCTGCCAGTATTTCTGTTATCACCCAAGAAGATTTGATGATAAAACCTTATACCACTCTCCTAGATGCAGTGCGTGACTTGGAAGGGGTTGATATTGGTGAAACCCGTGATAAAACAGGGCAAGGTACCATCAGTCTACGCGGTATGGGATCTGACTATACCTTAATCCTTGTCGATGGTAAGCGTCAGAATAACCATGGTGATATTTATCCAAACAGTTTTGGTGGCAATCAATTTGGTCATGTACCACCACTTGATGCTATTGATCGAATTGAAGTTATTCGTGGGCCAGCATCAACGTTATACGGTGCAGATGCTCTAGGTGGTGTGGTGAACATCATCACTAAAAAAGTGGGCGACGAATGGTCTGGCTCTATCACTCACAGCCGAACTCATCAAACCAATGATGCCTATGGCGAAGATATCACTACCGATTTCAGCGTGATGGGTCCCCTCATTAAAGGCGTTCTTGGGTTATCTATTCATGGCAGTATTTATGATCGAATGGGGTCTACACCAGAGTATGCACCAGTAGATTATCCCAATGGAGAAGTACGCACTCGTTCACTCGGTTTTGGTGGTGGCGGTAAAACCGTCGATAACGAAAATCATATGTTAGGTGGGAGTTTAAGTTGGACACTAAATGAACATCACAAAATTTGGTTTGATTTAGATTCCTCATCTCAAGATTATGATAATACGCCACTGATCAATGATAACGGTGAACGAGAGTATCCGCTTGGTACTGTTGATAATATCGATAGTCTCTGGATTGCCAGTAACTTCTGCAAAGGCGGCGTAGGTTCCCGTGAGGCTGCTTGTCTAGCCAGTGGTGGTGAATGGGCAAGACGCTCAAATCCACGAGCGGGTTACAGCGAGACTCAAAAATTTACCCGTGATGCTTGGGCGTTAACCCATGAAGGTGCTTGGGATTTTGGTACAAGCTTTGTGTCACTATCCTATGTCGACACACAAAATAATGGCCGCACACTGCCATTTACCACTGCTGAGCGAGTATTACTACTGCAGATGATTGATGGTAAAGGGGATTACACCGGCATGACTGAAGCCGAACGTAAAGCGATTGCTGAATCCACTTTCTTGCCTAGACCTAAACGCGAAATGGCAAGTAATCAATATACGCTTGATATGAAACTCGATATTCCATTTGAAGCTGCTGGAAATCATGTCGCAGTGACGGGCGCACAGGTGATTCGTGGTGAGTTGAAAGACGGTGTATTTGGTATGGAAGAAGGTACGCCGGGCGCAGTACAAGAACATAATATGTGGTCTGTTTTTGCTGAAGATACATGGAGCATGACTTCTGATTTATCTGTTACTGCGGGTTTACGTCATGATGATCATGAAATATTTGGCAACCAACTCAGCCCACGTCTATACGGTGTTTACACCATTAATAATGAGTGGACAGTAAAAGGTGGGGTGAGCACAGGTTTTAAAACACCTAAAACCACACAATTGTATGATGGTGTCGTTGGCTTTGGTGGCCAAGGAACCTCACCGCAATTTGGTAACCCAGATCTCGAAGCTGAAACCAGTGTGTCCAGCGAAGTCGCCCTGTATTGGTCTCATCCCGATGGCCATAATTTTAACGCCACTATCTTTAAAAATGACTTTGACGATAAGATTGCTTCACAACCCTGTGGTAAAGGTACGAGCATAGAATGTTCCGATGCGGGTGAATATGCTGATTTAGGTTATGCAGTCAGTAGCAAAACAGTCAACATAGATAAAGTTACTATTCAAGGTGCTGAGCTCGCGGGACGTTGGGAAATTCTAGATGCCTTAACGTTAAATGCTAATTATACCTACACAGATAGCGAGCAGAAAAGCGGTGCAGAGCAAGGCCGTCCACTCGGCAACAGTGCCAAGCATATGGCAAACGCGACATTAAAATGGGAGTTGACCGACTCATTTAACGTATTCTTGACCTCAGAATACCGTGCTAAACGTTATCGCTCTTGGGATATCATTAATGATGCTGCACTCTACTATAAGGGTTATAACGTGTTCCATCTTGGTGGTTCTTATCAGGCGAGTGAGTTTGTCACCTTCAACATGCGAGTAAATAACTTGTTTGATAAAGATTTTACTTCATACGATATTGTCTTCACCGAATGTAGTGACACTAGCACAACTTGTGTCTCTGACGATAATGGCCAAAACGGATACACAGCATCTTACGTTGATGATTTCAATAACAAAGATAAGGCCCGTAACTTCTGGGTTGGTATGAATGTACGTTTCTAAACGAATACTCTGTGCATTAGTTATTATTTGATATTCATGGGCGATAGATAAAAATGAGAGTTACCCGTTTGATAAAAGTATCCACTACCAATTAAACAATAGGGTAACTCTCATTACTCATTACTCATTACTCAGTGCACCTGCACTGTGCTGGTGAGTCCGCACTATCGAGCCATCAATAAAGACCCATTCCGTGTCGGCCATTTTCGCTAAAGCTTTGAATAAATAGGCCTGAATGTCTTTTTAGACCATAAATAAAACCGTCTAAAGACCGTACTCCAATGGCTCAACTCTTTGGGTAAATCTTGCCAAGGGATACCTGTTAGAAGGTGGTAAAGAATGCCTTCGAATGTTTGTCTATGTTCAGGTTTATCATAAACACGGCCTGTGCTTTTCATTAAATTAAATAGTGTTTCCCAGCGTGCATTGGGTAGCATCAGTATTGGCATGCTGCCTAAAAATCATCCTCGAAAGCTCAATAGACCCTAGATGAAGTCAGAAAAATTAAAGGTGCTAGCGTATAAGGCTACAGAATGAGCCATTGTCCGTTTGGATAAGTACCAATATAACCAAAGGGTATTCTTCCACAGAGATACCAAGATAGGCGTTCATTCGTAAAGGCTGAAAGTTTAACGTCAGCTAGGAGCAGTGTTGCGAGCGTATTAGCGTCATCGGATGTCAGCGCGCATATTTCTGCAACGGGAATAATTTTCCAAGTGGAGAGGTAAGCTGACTTAGAAATTTCATCGACTTCGCTGTCAGAAATCCAAGCATGTACATCATTTACTACTGCCTTTGTTTTTAACGAATTTGCCAAGTCATGATCAGTTACACACAGGCTTTCATATTGGATTTCGTAAGGTGTTTCAAAAAAGGCTTCAGGATCGGATTCAAGAAAAGCGGCGATCTCCTCTAATGTACCGTATGTCTTTGCTGTTTCCTCTGGCAGACCTACGTTGGCTGCCCATGCACAAGATTGAAGTTGCTGTAATAAGATGGCGTTATCGGTCATGGGGTCTGTGCACTCTAATGGTCTGTGTATATGCTGCTTTTATTTTGCCATATTTGTAATCTAACTAAATGTCAGACATAAAAAAACCGCTGGGTAGCGGTTTTTCATGGGTCTTAAGTGTAAAAATTGAAATGAATTAAGACTATAGACCCGCGTCAGCGCGCAATATTTCGGCTTTATCAGTCGCTTCCCATGGGAATTCGCTGCGACCAAAGTGGCCATAAGCGGCGGTCGCTTGATAAATTGGACGTGCTAAATCTAGCATGGCCGTTAAACCGTATGGGCGCAGTTCAAAGTGTTGACGTACTAACTTGATCAGCACTTCTTCAGACACCTTACCTGTACCGAAGGTCTCGATGCTGATAGAGGTAGGCTCTGCCACACCAATAGCGTAAGACACTTGGATTTCACAGCGATCAGCAAGACCTGCTGCAACTATGTTTTTTGCTACATAACGGGCAGCATATGCCGCGCTACGATCCACTTTTGATGGATCTTTACCAGAGAATGCGCCACCACCATGACGGGCCATGCCGCCGTAAGTGTCAACGATGATCTTACGACCCGTTAAGCCACAATCACCTACTGGACCACCGATAACAAAACGGCCAGTTGGGTTGATAAAGAACTTAGTATCTTTGTTTAACCATTGAGCTGGTAATACTGGCTTGATGATGGTTTCCATCACACCTTCAATTAAGTCGGCTTGTGAAACGTCATCTCTGTGTTGAGTCGATAACACAACTGCATCGATACCGACAATTTTGCCATCATCATAGGCAAAAGTGACTTGGCTTTTCGCATCTGGGCGTAACCAAGGTAGCGTGCCATTTTTACGGACTTCAGACTGACGTTTCACTAATGCGTGGGCATAGGTGATAGGTGCAGGCATCAGAATGTCGGTTTCGTTGTTGGCATAGCCAAACATTAACCCTTGATCGCCAGCACCTTGCTCTGCAGGGTCTGCGCGGTCTACACCTTGATTAATGTCGGGTGATTGCTTACCAATGGCGTTTAATACTGCGCACGAGTCTGCATCAAACCCCATATCTGAATGGGTATAACCAATTTCACGCACCGTTTTACGGGTGATTTCTTCAATATCAACCCAGGCAGAGGTAGTGACTTCACCACCTACTAATACCATGCCGGTTTTGACATAAGTTTCACACGCTACGCGTGCTTTTGGATCTTGAGCCAGAATTGCATCTAGCACAGCATCAGAAATCTGATCTGCAATCTTATCGGGATGACCTTCTGAGACCGACTCAGAAGTAAACAAGTGCTTTGCCATAGTAGGAAAATCTCGTCGTTAGCATTCAAACGTGTAGAAGCATCTACATCTAGACGGCTATTTTAGTTTAAATCCGATTGCCGATCACCCCCGATAATAAAAAATCCTCTCAGATTGTGACCTGAAAACGACTACGCTCAGTCATAAATAGGTTATTTTTCTTATATTTCATAGTATTAAGTTTGCTATGTTTTTGAGAAATTTATTTCTCCATTACAAGTGATCCTTGCTATGTCCTCTCAAGTAAACGCCAGCAAAGTGACAGGGTTGTTTCTGCGACTTATATACTCAAGCTACCTGAATCCTGCATCTTCAGGTTGTTTGGGTACATATTCGGCCATCTTTTGCTGAGTGAATGGCAATTTTAGTTTGCGTCACACTGGCATGTAGGGGAAAATATGCATCCAAATTGCCCGCTAGACCCCACAAACAAGCAGGAGAGAGCATGTCTTCCCGTAAAGTACTCGCAAACGCAATCCGTGCGTTAAGTATGGATGCAGTTCAAAAAGCAAATTCAGGCCATCCCGGCGCCCCAATGGGTATGGCAGATATTGCTGAAGTGCTGTGGAATGATTTCCTTAAGCACAACCCGAACAATCCGAAATGGGTAGATAGAGATCGTTTTATCCTCTCTAACGGTCACGGTTCAATGCTGATCTACTCTTTACTTCACCTGACTGGTT
Organism: Shewanella sp. DW31; assembly: GCF_015767295.1. Lineage (NCBI taxonomy): Bacteria > Pseudomonadati > Pseudomonadota > Gammaproteobacteria > Alteromonadales > Shewanellaceae > Shewanella > Shewanella sp. DW31. The sequence continues at coordinate 32,399 of NZ_JADWMP020000010.1, read as the reverse complement.
ATGAATTACCAATTGAAGAGCTAAAACAGTTCCGTCAATTGCATTCTAAAACACCGGGTCACCCAGAATACGGTTACACCCCAGGTGTTGAAACCACAACGGGTCCACTCGGTGCGGGCATCAGCAACGCTGTCGGTATGGCGATTGCTGAGAAAACCTTAGCGGCACAGTTTAACCGTGATGGTCACGATATCGTTGATCACTATACTTACTGCTTCCTCGGCGATGGCTGTTTGATGGAAGGTATTTCCCACGAAGCCTGTTCATTAGCCGGTACTTTAGGTTTAGGTAAACTGGTCGCATTTTGGGATGACAACGGTATTTCTATCGATGGCCATGTTGAAGGCTGGTTCACCGATGATACGCCAAAGCGTTTTGAAGCTTACGGCTGGCATGTGATTGCCGGTGTTGATGGTCACGATAGCGCGGCAATCCGTGCTGCTATCGAAGCGGCGAAAGCGGTGACTGATAAACCAACCATGATTTGCTGCAAAACCATTATCGGTTTTGGTTCACCTAACAAATCAGGCAGCCACGATTGCCACGGCGCACCACTAGGCGATGCGGAAATCGCAGCAGCCCGTGAATTCCTTGGCTGGCCACATGCACCATTTGAAATCCCTGCTGACGTTTATGCGGGTTGGGATGCCAAAGAAGCCGGTGCTGCCCGTGAAGCAGCGTGGAACGAGAAGTTTGCAGCTTATCGCGCAGCTCACCCAGAACTGGCTGCTGAATATGAGCGTCGCGTTCTGAAAGGTGAATTACCGGCTGATTTCGAAGAAAAAGCGCAGGCATTCGTGCAAGCATCACAGGACAAAGCCGAAGGTATTGCGAGCCGTAAAGCCTCACAAAATGCCATCGGTGCATTTGGCGCTATGTTGCCTGAACTGTTAGGCGGCTCTGCTGACTTAGCGGGTTCTAACTTGACACTGTGGTCAGGTTCTAAAGGTATTCAAGACGATCCAGCTGGTAACTACATTTACTACGGCGTGCGTGAATTCGGCATGAGCGGCATTATGAACGGTGCTTCGCTGCATGGTGGTTTCATCAACTACGGCGCAACTTTCATGATGTTCATGGAATATGCTCGTAACGCAGTCCGTATGTCGGCGCTGATGGGTATTCAAAACATCTTCGTTTATACCCATGACTCTATCGGTCAAGGTGAAGATGGCCCAACGCATCAACCAGTTGAGCAATTAGCTAACCTGCGTATGACGCCAAATATGGCCGTATGGCGTCCATGTGATGCGGCAGAAACGGCAGTTTCTTGGAAAGCTGCGATTGAGCGCCGTAATGCACCTACGTCACTGATCTTCAGCCGTCAAAACCTGAAAGCTCAAGCGCGTACCGCTGAGCAATTAGCTAATGTGGCTAAAGGTGCTTATGTACTGCAAGACTGTGCGGGTACACCAGAACTGATCCTGATCGCAACTGGTAGCGAAGTACAATTGGCAATGGATGCAGCCGCTGCACTGACTGAGCAAGGTAAACACGTTCGCGTAGTTTCTATGCCATCGACGACTGAGTTCGATAAGCAAGATGCTGCTTATAAAGAATCTGTATTACCACGTGCTGTGACTAAACGTGTGGCTATTGAAGCGGCGCATACCGATTTCTGGTACAAGTACGTCGGGTTTGAAGGCACAGTTGTTGGCATGACCACTTTTGGTGAGTCAGCGCCGGGTAACGTGCTATTGAATCACTTCGGTTTCACCGTTGAAAATGTGCTGAATGCTGCAAAATCATTGGGCTAATCGCTCAAGGGATTAGATTCAATACAAAAGGTTAAACTTTTTAAGTGTTAATCTGTATAATGCGGCCTGCAATCGTTTGCAGGCCGTTTTTGTATTAAGAGGAAATTGAGACCTCAATGATCCGAGTCGCTATCAATGGTTATGGCCGTATCGGCCGCTCTATTCTCCGAGCTTTATATGAGTCTGGAAAACGGCAGCAAATGCAGATTGTCGCGATTAATGAATTAGCTAAACCTGAAGCCATTATTCATCTGACCCAGTACGACACAACCCACGGTCGGTTTGCGCATAAAGTGAAGCTCGTCGATGATCACATGCTGATTGGCGACGATGCGATAAAAATTCTCCACGAGCCCGATCCGGCAAAACTCCCTTGGCACGAGATGGACATAGATATTGTCTATGAAGCCACAGGCGTATTAGTCGATCGTCAAAGCTGCGAAGCCCATATTCACGCCGGCGCTAAACAAGTGCTGATAAGTCATCCATCCTCAGCCGATGTCGATGGCACGATTGTCTATGGTGTAAACCACGATTTACTCCGCGCCGAACACACAGTCGTTTCCAACGCTTCTTGCACCACTAACTGTATCGTGCCTGTGATCGATGTGCTCGATCGCCACTTTGGCGTTAAAAGCGGTGCCATTACCACTATCCATTCGGCGATGAACGATCAGCAAGTGATTGATGCTTACCATGATGATTTGCGTCGAACCCGCGCTGCTGGTCAATCGATTATTCCTGTCGACACTAAGCTTGCCCGCGGTATTGAGCGGATCTTGCCGCACATGAAAAATAAGTTTGAAGCGATTTCGGTGCGCGTGCCCACAATCAACGTGACCGCCATCGATTTGTCCGTGACCTTAGAAAAAACCGTCGATATTGCCACAGTCAATCAGGTGCTGGAATCAGCCGCCAATGGGCGATTTAACGGCATCTTAGGCTATACTGATGAGCCCTTAGTCTCATGTGATTTCAACCATGATCCGCGCTCCAGTATTGTTGACGGTACCCAGACCCGCGTGAGCGCCGGTCAGTTGGTTAAGTTACTCCTGTGGTGCGATAACGAGTGGGGTTTTGCCAATCGTATGTTAGATACGAGTTTGGCGATGATCGCGGCCAAGCGAGGCTGATAAAAGTAGATTATTCACTTGTGGGTCACTGAATTTATGCCAATTCGACGGGATGTCGAGCGCCGAGCGGCAGTCAATTCATACCGGCTATGTGTGAAACAGTTTGTTTTTTGATTATAAAAGGAAGCGTTACCATGGCAATTATCAATATGTCAGATCTGGATCTACAAGGTAAGCGCGTGCTTATCCGCGAAGATCTCAATGTCCCTGTCAGCAATGGCGTCGTCACCAGTGATGCACGTCTGCGCGCCTCTCTACCAACTATCGAGTTGGCCCTTGAAAAAGGTGCGGCTGTGATGGTGATGTCGCATTTAGGTCGTCCGAGCGAAGGCGAATACAATGCTGAATATTCTATGCAACCTGTGGTCGATTATTTGGCAAAGGCCCTGTCTTGTCCTGTGCGTCTAGCGACCGACTATTTAGATGGCGTTGACGTTGCCGTGGGTGAAGTGGTTGTGTTCGAAAACGTGCGTTTCAACGTGGGTGAAGGTAAGAACAACGAAGCCTTATCGAAAAAAATGGCGGCGCTGTGTGATGTCTATGTGATGGACGCCTTCGGTACTGCACATCGTGCCCAAGCATCGACTCATGGCGTGGGCATGTTTGCCCCAATCGCTTGTGCCGGTCCATTACTGGCACAAGAATTAGATGCCTTAGGCAAGGCATTAGATAATCCTGCGCGTCCTATGGTGGCGATTGTCGGTGGCTCTAAAGTGTCGACTAAGCTGACCGTGCTAGAAAGTCTTTCAGGCATAGTCGATCAGTTAGTGGTTGGCGGCGGTATTGCCAATACTTTCATTGCGGCGGCGGGCTACAATGTCGGTAAATCGCTGTATGAAGCGGATTTGATCGACGAAGCTAAGCGTTTAGTGGCTAATGCTAAGAGCCGTGGCGCCGATATTCCTGTGCCGACCGATGTGGTCGTTGCGGGCGAGTTTAGCCCAACAGCAGCGGCAACTTTAAAATCGGTTAGCGAAGTCGCTGATGGCGAAATGATTTTCGATATTGGTCCAGATAGCGCTGAAGCACTGGCTAAAATCATCGAATCTGCTGGCACTATCGTGTGGAACGGCCCTGTGGGCGTGTTCGAATTCGACCAATTCGGTGAAGGTACTAAGCGTATCGCCCAAGCGATTGCTGATTCAAAAGCCTTCTCTATCGCAGGCGGTGGTGACACTTTGGCTGCGGTTGATAAGTACGGTATTGCCGATAAAGTGTCTTACATTTCGACTGGCGGCGGTGCTTTCCTCGAGTTCCTCGAAGGTAAAGAATTACCGGCTGTGGCTATGTTAGAAAAGCGCGGCGCTTAATATTAAGTTTTAAAAAACGCGGCGCATAAGACGCCGCGATAAGCTCTGATAACATCAAAGCTTTGATAAAAGTAAAAAATTATAAAAAAACCGCCCGTATTCATCTAAGGTACTTAATTTAAGTTGTTTATTTAAGGTACAGAGTTGAATGCGGGTATAAAAATCCATCCAAACGATAGCGACCTCGGTGATAGATATCACCCTATTATTGGAGTTAAAAAATGGCGTTAATTTCCCTACGACAACTACTTGATCACGCAGCAGAACATGGATACGGTGTGCCTGCGTTTAACGTTAACAACTTAGAGCAGATGCGTGCCATCATGCAGGCCGCTGAAGCAACAGACAGCCCTGTGATAGTGCAAGCTTCTGCTGGCGCGCGTAAATACGCTCGCCCACAGTTCTTAAAATATTTGATGGCAGCGGCTCTTGAGCAGTACCCAGATATTCCAGTGTGTATTCACCAAGACCACGGTACCGATCCTGATATTTGTCAGCGTTCTATCCAATTAGGCATGTCATCCGTCATGATGGACGGCTCTTTGATGGCTGACGGCAAAACGCCTGCATCGTACGAGTACAACGTTGATGTTACCCGTCGTACAGTGGCATTTGCCCATGCGTGTGGTGTGTCAGTTGAAGGTGAAATCGGCTGTTTAGGCAGCTTAGAAACTGGCCAAGCTGGCGAAGAAGATGGTGTTGGTGCATCAGGTATTTTAAGTCACGATCAAATGCTGACTAGCCCTGAAGAAGCGGCGCGTTTCGTTGCCGATACTCATGTTGATGCACTCGCGATTGCTATCGGTACTAGCCATGGTGCATATAAGTTCAGTCGTAAACCGACGGGCGATGTACTGCGTATCGACCGCATCAAAGAAATTCATGCGCGTATTCCTAACACTCACTTAGTGATGCACGGTTCATCTTCTGTGCCACAAGAGTGGCTAAAGATCATCAACCAATATGGTGGTCAGATCCCAGAAACCTACGGTGTGCCATTAGAAGAAATCGTAGAAGGTATCAAACACGGTGTACGTAAAGTCAACATTGATACCGACTTACGTTTAGCATCAACGGGTGCTGTTCGTAAATTCTTAGCTGAACACCCAAGTGAATTTGATCCACGTAAATTCCTGAAAGCATCAATGGAAGCCATGGCCGATATCTGTACGGTTCGCTATGAAGCTTTCGGCTGTGCAGGTCAAGCATCTAAGATTAAGCCATTGTCTTTACAAGCAATGTATAAAGCGTATCAGTCTGGCGCGTTAGATCCTAAGATCAATATGTAAGCGTTATCGCTGAGATAAAAACCCGCTAAAGCGGGTTTTTTTATACTTAAAATAGCTGCAATTTTCATTTTTTAATCGTAAATGTTAATATCGCGCAGATTTTCAGGGGAAAATACTAACCCTTATTAATATGTGCTTATTCAGCATCGCTGGGACGAACAGATATTTATAGGGATTGGATTTAACGGAACAGGAACGGATAAACATGAAGAAAGTACTGACCGCAGCACTATTAATGACTGCACCTTTTATGGCGACAGCTGGGGCCGATTTTGTAAAAGGCGATGAGACATTCGCAGGTGAAGCTGAGCTTGGTGCAACCTTAACCACAGGTAACACTGAAACCTCATCATTCAAAGGACGTTTAAATCTTAAGCATGAGCTTGGCGATTGGGAGAATCAGTACTTACTCGAAGGTTTATATAAAGAGGATACAGGTTCTGTTACCGCTAAACGCTATTTAGCGGGCGCACAAGGTAACTACAAGATGACAGATCGTAGCTACTTGTTTGCTAATGGTAATTATGAAGTTGATCCGTTCACAGGTTATGATTACACGCTATCTGGCGCAGCGGGTTATGGTTATAGATTCTATGATACTAGTAAGACCTTTTTAGATGTCGAAGTCGGTCCAGGTTATATCTATCAGCGTCTTGATACAGAACAAGCACTTATCGAAGGCCATGACACCAATGACAGCGTCGTTGCTCACGGTGTGATCAACTTTGAAACCGAAATCACTGATACCTCTAAATTCCAACAACGTTTCGTTGCCGATTACGGTGATAAGCTCGATGCCCGTTCTGAAACTTCGTTAACGGCGAATATTATCGGCGCATTAGCAATGAAGTTTGCCATTATTGTGCGCTACAACAGCGAGCCGTTGGATAATAAGAAAAGTACAGATACAGAAACCAATATGACCTTGTTATATTCTTTCTAATGCTGTGACACTGATTTAGAAACTAAAAAGCACCTTTGAGGTGCTTTTTTATTGGCTCTTTTTAGACTAAGTTAAATGTTTCTTTATTAGTTATCGCTGTAGTTATACAAAAATTAATGTTTTAAACGCCTTTGGTTATAGGGTAATGCATAGAAAGTTGCGTTTTATCAACATTTACTATGCCGAAGCTATGGTAATTTTCGACTAATTTCCTACGTAGAGATGAACTTTAATGAAATTACAGCGGTTGTTTAAAGGCAGTGGAATGGCGTTCTGGAGTCTATTCTGCGTTGCAATATTGAGCGGATTCTCACCTGCAGCATGGGCTATGACAGAAGGGATAGAACGGCTTAATTTAACCGCCTCGAGTGTGGGTTATGTTGCCGTCTTTGTGTTTGTACTTGCATACATAATGGTGATGGCTGAGGAATCGTTACATTTACGCAAGTCGAAACCTGTGCTGGTCGCGGCAGGGATTATCTGGGGCATGATAGGTTTTGTGTATGTACAAAATGGTATGTCTGAAGTGTCGGAAGCGGCATTCAAACATAACTTGCTTGAATATGCAGAGCTTTTACTCTTCTTACTCGTGGCAATGACTTATATCAATGCTATGGAAGAGCGAAATTTGTTTGATGCCATTCGTGGTTGGCTTGTTGGCCGTGGGTTTAGTCTAAGAACCGTATTTTGGTTGACGGGGTTTATGGCGTTCTTTATCTCACCCGTGGCAGATAATTTAACGACTGCACTATTGATGTGTGCCGTGGTGATGAAAGTGGGGGCAGGGCAACGCAAGTTTATCACCCTAGCCTGTATCAACATTGTTGTTGCGGCTAATGCGGGTGGCGCGTTTAGCCCGTTTGGTGATATCACGACCTTAATGGTGTGGCAAAAAGGATTAGTGCACTTTAGCGATTTCTTCCATCTGTTTATTCCTGCTTTAGTGAACTTTGCATTACCCGCTGCCATTATGAGTGTGTTTATCCCACATTTTGTGCCAGAGCCAGAAAAAGAGCATGTTTATACTAAGCCGGGTGCTAAGCGAATTGTTGGGTTGTTTTTACTCACAATCGCTACGGCAGTGTGTGCTCATTCCTTCTTAGGTATGCCGCCTGTATTGGGTATGATGACGGGATTAGGTTTCTTACAATTCTTTGGTTTTTATCTGCGTAAAACCTTCAATCGTTCCGTTGCCCGCGAACGTGCAAAGGCTGAATTGCGTCAGGACGAGCAGCGTCTTCAGCAACTTGGTAGTGTGGTGCCCTTCGATGTGTTTAGCAGGATCTCCCGCGCTGAATGGGATACCCTGTTGTTCTTTTATGGTGTAGTGCTATGTGTGGGTGGCCTTGGCTTTATGGGGTACTTGAGCTTAGTATCTGAGGCTTTGTATTCCAATTGGGATACGACCTATGCCAACGTGGCTATCGGTCTGTTGTCTTCGGTTGTTGATAATATTCCGGTGATGTTTGCTGTGTTGACGATGAACCCTGAGATGGCCTTAGGCCAATGGTTACTGGTAACGTTAACCGCAGGAGTTGGGGGCAGTTTATTGTCAATTGGCAGTGCTGCAGGGGTCGCGTTAATGGGACAAGCTAGGGGGATTTACACCTTTGGTGCCCATTTGCGTTGGACACCTGTCATTGCGCTGGGTTATATCGCGAGCATTTTAGTACATATGTGGCTCAATGCTGCGATGTTCTAAATAAAAGTACTGCTCATTCACCTTTTGGGCTGTATTGACGTTTATGAGTCGTTTTGTAGCGGATAATATCGCGAATTATTTAGCGAACAACATCGATCTAACAAAATTCAATCGCATAACGTCTAGATATCAATGAATAAAATAGAGGCATCCGATGGATGCCTCTATTTGTTTGGATATGTCATTGGAAGGATTATTGCGGTAGCACTTGAATTAAATCCAGCTCGTTATTGGCTTTTGCGCCGTAGATCTGAATCGCGACTTTAATTTGTGCCACTGAACCACTTGGATCCTGCTGAGCCCAATCTAAGCCTGCTATCTCAAATTGGTATTGACCGCTTGTGACTTCGGTTAATTTACCGCTGCATTCTCCAAGACTTTGGCAACGATAATTTTGGGTAACATGCCAGTGTTTCCATGCCTTCGGATTCGAGGATTCCTTGGCTTTGTCGGGGAACCCAAAATAGTAAATATCATAGGTTTTAGCCGCAGTGATCGCCTCTTGTTGCGCATCCGTCAGTGAAAATTGAATTGTCCCTGTACTCGAGTCAAATTGCTCAAGCTTGAGATTTATCTGCGTTGCTTCATCAATGTTTATTGCATTTTCGACGGGAGGTGGCGGTGTCGGCGGATCTTCAGGCTCAGTGTTATTGCTGTCACTGCCACATCCTACGAGCATTAATGTCGCGAGGGTCAATGTGAGTAATGGGTATTTCATCACAGTCTCCTTAATTGAAATGCCCTGTATGGCAAGTGGTGCATTCCATGTCTGTTTTTACACTTGCCGCTGAGCCTAATGTGCTAGTACTACCGTGACAAGTTTGGCAATCTTGTGCATCTGGTGTTGGCTTACTACCAACAAGGGCGCCGATATTCTCCCCTTGATAGGCACGATTCAATACATCGACTAAGTAATAAGCCATAGACGCGGATAAGCGGTAACAGCGTTCACCTTTTTTCGCGAATGGTAAGCCAGAAGCCTTTGACCAGTTACTGATAGATGAGTGACATAACACGCTCTTGGCTTTTGATGAACTGCCCACAAGAGCCGTTTTTTCTGCTGTCGAGCCAATACCAGTAACAAATTCAGGTGAAGATAAAGGGAGCGTTGTATTTTCGTAGTAGCGGAAGGTATTAGCTATCACGGCGTTATTGTGACCATTAATGTCATCTAAAATATTCACTAACATGCCTATCGCATTAAGATTACCGCAGAGCGTGCCTTGACCCGTTACCCCTGCAAAACCATAGGCGGCTAATGCCGTTGGAATTGTTTTGAACTTGTCTGCATCGGCACTATTAGATTGGGCTAGCATAGTCACAACGGCATGAAAAACTTGGTGCATACAACCACCACCCGTTTCATAGGCCAGTTTTGCTGTTGCCATTGCATCAAGTGGAACGTATTTAAGTTTCTCACCTATCGCTAATTGATATTGACCATCGGCATTCGTTGCCGCGAGAACCGATGTTCCCATGAGGGTTGCACCTGCCGCAGCGGTGCTAATACCAATAATACGGGTTAATGCTTGACGTCTATTTATGCTCATTATGTATTTCCTCTATGTAGGATTACTTCTATTTATCAAATGCTAAAGATAAATTGATGGCGTAAATTCTAAGCATGCTTGAGATAAATATTGTGATTTACGCCGGAGGATATTTGCCTTTTACATGAGCGGTAAATAGCGTCACTACAATAGGATTAACCGACTTAAATTATGCATTTTAATTAACTAAACAGATTGCAAAGTGCTCATCGTCCCGATGTTTGTTATATTTATGTAAATTTATGCCGAATTTACCATGTGCTAAATGGCATTTATTCCTGTGAGTTAACGCATGTTTTTGCCTAATAGCGCTGAACTTGGGGGTTGTCTCACGAAAATTAACTATTTGCTGACTTGGGTTAGCAAGATCACATTAATCATTAGTTAGTTTGCATAGACTTAACTTTGTGTTTTTATGGAGTTGAGTGGATGTTGATGCAATTGGGAGACTGCAGGTTTGATCGGGAACGAGGCATACTGATTGAGTTGTCTCGCGATGAATCTTGGCATCTTCCTCGAGCCGAGTTACAAGTACTTAATTTGCTTGTTGAGCATCAAGGTAAGTTAGTTTCTAAGCACATGCTGAAGACAGGGGATGGAAAACATCCGCCGCTAACTGATACCTCTGTGGCCCGTGCTGTTTTTATGCTTCGCAGCTTTCTTGGACCTCAATATGAGGGCTTGATTGAAACCGTGAAAGGCCAAGGTTATTTACTCCAACCATCTAATGGGACTGAGTTTAGAGGTGTTAATTACCTCAGATTGCACACAGTGCCTTTGTGGAGTGCCTTAGTGTTATTCGGGTTTATGTTAGCGTTTTCGGTGTTTTATTTGAATCATACGGATCACAGCAAGCCAACCCAAGCACTTATGACCTCAATATTACCTTTGGCTTCAGGCCAGCAAGTACGATTACACTTATTTGCTGATTCCAATACTAATAACACCTTACTCTTCGAATTAGGTGAGCGCTTAAGTGCAGGATTAATCGCCTGCGGTCAAAGTGATTGGGCTGATGTTTATGCTTCTTTGTCCCATGATAAACAAGTGCTTAATATTACTTTTCGAGGCGAAAAACTCGGTCAGTCAGTGATCCGTAATATTAAAATCAGTGATTTCACTCGACCGAAAACCTTTATCGATGCTGCTTGGCTGCAGGAGGTTAACATCTGTGGCTAAATGGCTAAAGTGGACGATTAATATTGTTATCTTGTCGGCATTGATTATGGCCTGCGGTGTGATATACAAACAGTCGGCTACCAATCAGACGATGATTTTAAATTGCAGCTCTGAATTATTCGACCGCCATTCTAGTGCCAATCCCAGCGGCAGCTCGAGTGTTAGCAGTGACGGTAAATTTTACCTACTCGTGGATGTTTTGATTGCCGCTGACAATACGCAGATCAATTATCGTTACTTTAATATTGACGGTACGAGTGCGGGCAATATTTTAATGCAAGGCAAAGTCGACAGTATTGAGGCCAATAGCATGACCTATAAAGTTACCGTTAAAACGAAAACGGAATCTGAAATTGAAAAGCAAAAAAATTGGCCAGAACATATGAAATATCTATCCTATATCAGCAGCTTACATTTTAATGACTCGGAAATGCACAATCTCAGTATCGAGGTGTTAGATATGGATGACACCAAAGATTATGCCGTGGTCCTTTTTCAGCCTAGCAATACCATTTGTGGATGCAGAATCGTAAATAGTCGAATTTAATCAGTGAATTTGAGTTTATTTCAGTTAAGATTAGTGCTCATTGATTTGTGATTACTGTGGTGAGTCTCCAGTGAGGGATTCATGAAAAGGGTGTTGTGTCTAAGATACGTGTGAAGCAAGAAGAATCCCTGTCGATTAAGTTCAGCCATCAGATGGAAAAGGGCGATAATCGTCAGCTTGATCTCTATTTCTTTTTACCTAAGGAAATGGGCATAGGCTCGCGCACGCTCAATGAAGAAGAGTACTACTACAGCTCAATAGTTGGACGTCGCTCATACTATTCAGAAGGCTTGCACTTACCTCTGGTGCAGGGGCGTTTTGCCAGTTTAAATCGCCGTACTGTTGAAGAATTCAGATTGTACCTAAATCTCTTCGCCTATCAGTTTGCGGTTGCGGTTGAAAACGATGTTAAAGAACTCAATCAAATCACAGATGTAACCCATTTTTATTTTGCCCTCGACGAATTACGCGAACAAATTGCCCAGTTGCTGAAAAAGTTTCGTCGTAACGAACCAGGTGATCCCAAATGGAAATCTTACTTTGAAAATGCTGATAACTACTTGTCTTGGTTTTGTGAGCAGCAGTTACTCAAAGTGCTCGCTTATGCAACTCGTACCAGTGATTTCAACGATATTTTAGAGCGGGTACTCACGCTCTGCCGTAATGAATGTGCCTATCGTGATGAGCATAAGTACAACTCAGCGCAAACTAAGCAAGATCCTAACCGTATCTCTAATAAGATGTTGTTATTGCGCCGTTTAATTCAACAAGGGGTGGTACTCAAAGAAGAGTTAAAGCCTTTAGGGATTGGCCTTAAAAAGTTTACGACAGGACTGGCGACCGCGTTAGTGATGTTGGTGGTGTCTGCGTTGATAATTCAAGCGCAGGGCGCCTTTAGTGGTTTTACTATTGCACTAGTGCTGACTTTGGCTGTGATCTATGGTTTCAGGGAAATCTTTAAGGACGATGTGCGCAATGCCATGTGGCGATTTATTCAGCGGGGTCGACCACGTTGGAGCCGCATTTTACGGGATACTACGAGTCAGGCGGTTATCGCTAAGCAGTTGGTATGGCTTGAGTTTATGCGTCAGCAAGATCTACCCGAAAAAGTCAGTGACATTCTAAAGCACAGACATAGCCAAAATAAGGTCGATGCGGAAATTCTGCACTATAAAATCGCTACTAAGGTGAATCAGAGTGAATTCCAAGCGGGATATTCGACTATTCAAGAGCAAGTGAGCTTTAGCTTAGTGCCTTTTGCCCGTTATTTAGAACGGGGTAAAGCGAAGATTTATAAGGAAGTTGAAGGCAAAATTAGTTATGAATCGGTTGAGCGGCGCTATCAAGTCAACCTGATTTTAGTGTTGCGAGATGGGCGCGAAGCCCCGCAGTATATTCGCTATAAAATCACCATGAACCGCTCGGCAATCATAGAAATTACCCAGAGTCAGTTGCCTGACTCCGTTAATGCACCCGAATCTACGATTGATGACGAGTAAAGGCCTGACCGATATTCTGATCGTTATTTTGCTTCGCCCGTTTTAGGGCGATTTCGGCATTATTCAAATATTGCTCTAATGTCTGGCCTTCTTGATAACCCGCAATACCAATACTAATACCTTCCCCTAAGCCATTACCATTGAGTTTTTCCATCATATTGAGGGCAAAGTTGTGCGCATGGGTGGCGTCTGTGTCAGGTAACATCACAATGAGCTTCCCTAGCTGCCAATGCAGAATTTGATAATTAGCTGGAATTTCAAGCAATAATTGCACTTCTATTTCTTGCTGACGATTTGCCAGTTGGTCGATATCACTCATGTGGCTTAGCATGCCCTCTGGATTGATATCCATTAACAGTAAGCTTGAGCTGAGACGGCTTGGTGGCGGCAGAGAGTTAAAGTAACGTTCTAAATCTGCCAAATTCAGCAGAATAGTACTGCGATGGGGCACAAGGTTACGCTTCTCTGTGCCTCGACCACGCTCGGCGGCTTGCTCTAAAGTGCAGACGATATAATCAATCTCACCATCGGCGGCCACATGACCCTTCAAGGTGGCTTGCAAACAATTGGAATGCGCTTGCTTAGGTGAGCATAGAATTTGCCCTTGCCACTGACCTTGCATGGCTATCTGAGCGCTGATCCTCTGCCATTGATTGCCTAAATCATTCGCGAGTAATGACGCTAAATCTTGATTTAAATCGCCATTGAGTTGCATTAGCGCATCGAATACAGGATTGATTTTAATCAGTTTACCGTTAGCATCAGTGAGGGCTGTCGCGACTGTGTTATCGCATAAAAGCTCACTGAGAAAAGCATTTTGTTTGCTGCTGATTAACTCACTGATGTCCTCAAGGGTGATTAATAGATGTGGTGAGCCTCGGCTCGCCCTTGGTGCTTGGCGGATATGAACGCGTAACGTAGGGCCATCAATACTGTCTAGACTGATTTCACCAGACCATTGACCTGTTTTATGTACCTGCTCCATTAACTCCGTGTAGGTTTTATCATCGAGGCATAAGGTACGCTGTAGGCTTCGGTCTGTCAGCTCATCTAATGGTACTAAGGTCGCTTGTGCCGCTTTAGTATTGGCGCTGATGACTCTGGCATTTTCGTTGACCATCATAAAGCCGATGTCACTATTAAATAAGCCATTAGCAACATCAATACTGTATTGGCGTGAACGCTGTTGTAAGCGATACATGTGGCTGAGTAGTACAACCCAAGCGGCTAAAACCGTTAATATTAACGATGCCACAATGACAATGTTTTGCCATTGTGAGAAACGAGCAGCTATGTCTGAGTTGCGCACATAGGAGAGTAAAAAATATTCTCTGTGAGTCTCAGGTTGGGCTGTAAGTTCGATTTTAAGGTAAACAAAAGTGGCTTCTTCACCGTGGAATTGTCCAAAGTTGCTCATGGACATATCGCGCCACAGGGCCGGATAGCTCTGTCTTAAACTTGCTCCTAAGGTCTCTGGCATATTGCTTAGAGGGGCGAGATCGCTAGCGCCAGCATAGAGTAATCCCTGAGTATCCAGCACTAACATAGGGGATTTATTGCTCGAAAAGGCTGGTTTTATGGCCTCCAGCATTTTTACCATAGAGTTGTATGTCACCAGATAACCGATAGAACTCTGATCGGGCTTCTCGAGCCACGCCATTTGATACATATAAGGTTCAAGCATGCCGTCTATCGGAACAAATTCCAGCGGTGAGGTATAAACTTCTTTGCCACCCATGCTCCGACTCGCTCCAAGTAAGGTCGGTGGTAAGGCATCTTTATTGAAATTAGGGGGAGTTGAGAATTTATAGTTACCTTGGGGATCGTACAGTGCAATGCCGAGTAACTCAGGAATATGTTTTACTAGATCTTGCCAGTTTTCCTGCAATTTAAGTTGTTGCTTGGCGGTAGGATTGCTTAAGTATTGTTTTAGCAGTTCCCCATTGGCGAAAATTTGGGTTCGAAATTGCTGAAAAGACACTTTATCTGCGATCAATGAGCCTATGGTTTGCAGTTCACTGTATCTTTGCGTTGCCCACTCTTCTTGCAGGCGTCGTTCACCTAACGTAATGATTAAGTGAGTTAAAATAATCATGCCAATCACCAGCATAGAAAGCTGGCTTGCAATAGCGAGTAAGCGTTGATGCGACCAATAGATCCCTTGGGTTAAAGAGAGCAGTGGCGCAGCGGGATACGTGCTTGGGTTATTCTTCAGCATGAACCGATTATGAGTGGGTGAACTGTTAATTTCGCTATGTTAACACGAAAGAATTGTTACGACAGTGCCAAGTTACTCAGCAAGATTCCTTGAGTAAAAGTTAAGACGATTCACACATGTACCACTCACGTAATCGACAGTGTTATCTGCTTGGGTGTTTGAGTCGATTTTGGCTGTATTAGAATGCCGTTTAGCCTAAGGCGCCTAATATGCGATGCTTGAATTCGCAGCCGTAGGACTCAACTTGTTCACGACAGATGTCGATATCAACCCCCGCTAATCCTTCGATGGCCGAAACTTGTACCGTTTCAATATAGTGTGGCGCTAATGCGATGAAGGCATGTACGGCAGAATAGGAACCAGCGAGTTTGGGGCGACAATGTTCCATATAGGCGGCTTCATTATCCGCATTGAGGGAAATGGATAAACTATCAACGCAGTTGGCTAGTTCCGGCAAAATATTGCGCCTATGGACTAAATTACCTAAACCATCGGTATTAATGCGTACTCGCCCGCCTCTTTGTTTAATTTCTTTCGCCACCGCCAGCAAGGTTGGAAGATTTAAGGTTGGTTCGCCATAGCCACAAAACACATATTCTTCGAAGTCTTTAACATCGCCAAGCAGTGGAATAATTTCTTCGGGCTTAGGTTGGTGACACAGTGCCAGTTGATATTCGTGGATCTGTTTACTGCCATTATGTTTTGGACAAAACGCGCAGCGCAGGGTGCAGCGACCCGTAATATTAAGGTAGCGACTGCGACGAATATCATAGACAAGCGTTTCAGTCGCACAGGTTTCATTTGTGCAAACTTCATCTGTTATGTGACCGTTCGCTAGGGTTTCTGTGGTGACAACTTGTGGTTTATCAATATTTTGCTTGTGCAGATGCTCAGACATAATGATGGGTTTCATTCTAACGATAGCTGACGACTTAAACACAGTGTAGCGAAAGCCTGATGCGATAACTGTCAACTAGATCGCAACTTGAAAGCTCAAGCCACTCGCGGCAGACTCAAAATGACATAGATGATTGAGAGGTTATTGACTCGCACTGAGGATTAAAAAGAGAGCCTAAGCTCTCTTTTTAAGGTTCAAGATATTGATTAACTGCTTCTAGTTAACTTCCTATAGATAGTCTTTTTTATAGTCAGTGGGGACTGGCGGCTCTAAATGCTCAGGTGTAAAGTCCACTTCATGGTCTTTTTTAGGCTGCCACCACCAATTGAAGAAGCGGCTGCTAGTGCGCTTAACGTCGTCCAGTATGATGTACAGCAAGGGCACTAAAATTAGCGTCACAAGGGTCGAGAACAGGATACCGAAGGCGAGGGATGTCGCCATAGGGATCACTATTTGCGCCTGCAAACTACGCTCGAGAATAATAGGCACTAAGCCGACGAAGGTGGTGAGTGACGTCAGGATGATCGCCCTAAAACGATAACAGCCTGAATCGACCGCCGCCTGTCTGACCGACTGCCCTTGCTCCCGCGCACGGTTCA
The DNA here is from genome assembly GCF_015767295.1 of Shewanella sp. DW31. Classification (NCBI taxonomy): domain Bacteria; kingdom Pseudomonadati; phylum Pseudomonadota; class Gammaproteobacteria; order Alteromonadales; family Shewanellaceae; genus Shewanella; species Shewanella sp. DW31. The sequence goes on along the minus strand of NZ_JADWMP020000010.1, from coordinate 15,775 downwards.
CAAAGTCCACCAAAATCAAGGAGTCGTTCACCACCACTCCCGCTAATGCCACTATGCCGCAGAGACTTAACACACTCATCGCGAGTCCCTGAATTAAGTGACCAAACAGGGCGCCGATAATCCCGAAGGGGATCACAGACATGATGATTAACGGCTGACTGTAGGATTTAAGTGGCACGGCCATCAAAGCATAAATGGTGAACAGCGCAAAGAAGAAGCCTTGCATCAAACCGACCATGGCATTCTGTTCATCCAAACTGCCACCGTCCAGTGCAGTTTGGATTTTAGGGTACTTGGCCTGCAATTGTGGCAGGTAATCTTTTTGGATTTCTTGCACTACTTTTGAAGGTTCAACGATGTTTTTGTTAGCATTTGCCGTGATGGTAATCGCTCGCTTGCCGTCAACACGGGTAATTGAGGCGTAGGATTCACCTTTTTCAATTTGTGCCACGGTCGAGAAGGGAACCGAGGTGCCCGTTGGCGTGCGGATCAGCATATTTTCAAGATAACCCACAGTACGACGTTGCTCTAATGGGTAGCGCACCATTACCTTGATTTCTTCTTTATTACGTAAAATACGTTGGGCTTCATAACCATAGAAACCGTAACGCACTTGGCGGGCTAAATCGGAAAGCGTGAGGCCTAGGGCTTCTGCCTCTGGACGTATCTTCAGGCGAATTTCATGGCTGCCCGATGAAAAGTTGTCGGCAATATCGTACACGCCTTCGTAGCTGGCGAGTTTTTGCTTCAACTCTTTAGAGGCTGCGGACAGCTCATCGAGGTCACTCGAGGTCAATCTGAAGGAAATATCGCCACCGGCATCGTTGGTGCTCGCGTTAAAGCTGAGTTTTTTAACCGACAAAAGCTCGGGCAATTGTTCACGCCACGCGGCAGCAATCGTCACGCCATCGACTTCCCGGTCTTCACCTTTCGTCAGTTCGGCAAAAATGAAGGCCGAGGTACGGGAGCTCATATTGATAAAGCTGTGCTTCACCACTTGATAACCGTTATCTTTCTCCATTTTTTCGTTCATCTTGTACAGGGCTTCTTCTATGCTCTGTACCACTTTTAAGGTGTTACCTTCGGAGCTGCCTTCATCCATCTCAAGTTCAACTTGAATAAAGTCTGAGGGAATGTCTGGGAAAAATACCCAGCGTACTTTGCCACTGGCGACTAAGGCAATCGACAAAATTAATACACCGATAAAGGCCGCGACCACGTTGTATCTGTGTTTGATACAGCGCTCGAGGAAGTTGCGATAACTGTGGTGAATAAAGTATTGCACTCTGTCGTTAAAATTGGCTTTTAGGTGGCCAAAGAATCCCTTTGGTGCGCCAGGTTTTTTAAACTTCATGTGCGCTAAATGCGCTGGCAGAATGAACTTAGACTCTACCAGTGAGAAGGCTAAACAGAGGATGACCACCATACCGATGGATTTCCAGATAATCCCCATAGGGCCAGAAACCATTAACATGGGAATAAATGCCGCAATTGTGGTTAATACCCCGAAGGTCGCGGGCATCGCCACTTTTTGCGCACCGCGGATCACGTTCTCAACCGAGTGACCGTGGCGTTCGACCTCTGTGTAGGCACTCTCGCCGATGACAATGGCATCATCCACCACTATTCCGAGCACTAAGATAAAGGCGAATAGGGTCAACATGTTGATCGTCATCGAGAAAGGTTCGAGCGGCATGACCAACATAGTGCCGAGGAAACACACGGGTATTCCCATCATGACCCAAAATGCTAACTTCAGATCGAGGAACATGGCTAAGATGATAAATACCAACAAGGCACCGTAAAACATGTTCGACATCATCATGTCTAAGCGGCCCTGGAGATAGTGGGTCATATCACCCCAAGTATCGAGTTGAGCGTTAGCTGGCAGTGTGGCGCGGCGCTGCTCTACGTACTGTTTAACTTGGTCTGCAATGTCTAAGGCGTTTTGATCATCAATGCTGGTGACTTCAATAATCGCAGCGGGTTTGCCGTTAAAGCGGGTATATTCCAAACGTTCTTCAAAATCATCTTTGATGGTCGCCACTTGCGGCAGCATCACGCGGCTACCGTCTGCGCGAGTTGTGACGACTATATTGGCAAAGTCATCGCCCGTGTAGGCTTGGCCTTTGGTGCGCAATAGAATATCGCCATCTTGAGCACGAATAGAGCCACCTGGTAAGTCTAAAGAGGAGTTTTGCACTGCTAATGCGACTTGTGAGAAGGTCAAGCCGTACTCTCGTAACTTATTCTCAGAAACTTCAATACCGATTTCATAATCGCGCACCCCTGTGACTTTCGCACGGGTTACAGCGGGGAGTTGGGTTAAATCGTCACGAACCGATTTAGCCAATTCTTTCATATCGTGGAGTGTCATATCGCCATAAACAGACACCCAAATGACGTTATTCTCAGGTTTGATTTGAGAGATATTCGGTTTTTCGATGTTCACTGGGAAGGTTGAAATTGCATCTAACCGCAGTTTGGCTTCATCGAGAATGGTCTGCACTTCGTAACCGTCTTCAACTTCAACGGTAATCGAGCCAACGCCTTCGCTAGCCACAGAAGTCACTTTCTTGATGCCGTTGATATCTTGGATGGCTTCTTCAATCTTGATGTTGATGCCTTCTTCGATTTCCTGTGGCGCCGCACCTGGATAGGCGACGGAAATATTTAATAAATTGAGTTCGAAAGAAGGAAAAACCTCTTTATTAATCAAAATACTGCTGAACAGGCCGCCGATGAGTAGAACACACATTAATAAGTTCGCGGCCACACTGTTGCGGGCGAACCAAGCTAAGATCCCTTTTTGAGTGTCCATTATTTAACTCCAGCGGCCGCAAGACTCGATTCAGGAGTATTTTCTTTTGGTGTCTCAGTAGGCAATGCCGCTTCACCTAAGATTTTGACCATTTGCCCATTTGCCATACTGTTGAAGTGGGTCGTAGCGACGCGTTCACCCGTTTTTAGACTGTCTTTGATGAACACATTTTCTAAATCACTACGAACCACATTTACTTGGCGCATTTCAATGATATTTTTGTCGTTGACTAGGGCGACTTGGTCGTTACGAACCACATGGCGGGGTAATTTAACTATGCCATCGACAGTGCGGCCCTTGATGACTGCATTGACGAAGCTACCGTATTTAAGTGGTAAGCTACCTGGCACTTTATTCGCGCGCAGATAGGGATCTTTGATTTCTGCGACTAAATACACCATGCGATTTTCGGCATCGATAACACCTTCACTGCGGATAATATTGCCTTCCCAAGTATTTTCTTTGCCCGCCAAAGAGGCGCTAAGCGTGACTTGGGTATCGGGATTATCGACAGACTCTAGATAGGCTAAATCATCATTAGAAATGGGTAAGCGGATTTCGGCAACGCGAGTATCGTAGAGCTCACCTAGATTAGTGCCTAAGCTAACGTATTGACCTAAATCGACATTTCTAACTTTGATAATGCCGTCAAAGGGCGCACGAATAACTGTGCGCTCAAGGTTACGTTGGGCACGCGCCAGTGCTGCCTGCGCATATTTTACGTTAGCTTGTTCTTTTTTGAGTTGCGGGATACGTAGACCTAACTCAGGGGGCAAGCCCTTGTCGTAGCCTTTGAATTCGATTTTAGCGACTTCACCACGGGCTATTTCTTCGTTCAGTGCGGCGGTGGCTTGGGCCAGCGTCGCTTCGGCTTGCATTAAGTCAGCCTCGTAATCTGAGGGCTCGATTTGCGCTAATTGGTCGCCTTTCATGACTATGCCACCTGCAACAAAATGAGGGGAGATAGTGAGCATTCTGCCTTGAACTTCGGTTACGAGTTGGGTTTTATACTTTGGGGTAACCACGCCGTAGGAAGGTAAGTTTAGCGATACTGTTTGCTGAGTCACTTGCGTGACATCAACGATAGGAATGGGCATCTCTTCAGGTTTTTGTTCTGGCGCCTCCTTCGTTTGCATTAATAAGGCTGCGCCAAAGACAAACAGCAGCAGAATAAGAAAAGGAGACAGTCTCCTCAGTAGGGTTTTCATCATATAATGGTTAAATCCATGCTAATCGCGTAATGGGGTTAAAGTAGCAGAGTCGGCCACACCAATAAATTTATTTTTGTAAATTAAATGTTTCTAAAAGTGATGCCGCGACAGATATGCTCATCATGCATCGATATTTGGGCGAAAATTAGAGCAGAAAGGTGATGAAAGGTTCAGTTAGGTGATTGGAATATATTGAAATAAGAATGAATACGCATTGGGGTTAACTGCTCTAAATTCGCCGCATTTCATTCTATATAATTAAACATAGCAGGATATTTTTAGTAAAATCACCCATGTAAGTTATATTTTGGTAATAAAAAAGCCGCATATAGCGGCTTTAGTTTGGTGAATTTAAGCGGGTGTTACTTTTTCTTACGGGCGATTTTACTCGCTTTCTTTGCCGCTTCTTTCTTGCTCGTTTTCTTCGCAGCTTCTTTCGCTTTCACTTTGGCTTTTTTCTTACCCGGTGTGCGCGCTTCTTTATTCTTTGGACGCAGCTCTTCGATCACGCGGCGTTTCAACGGTTGCTCGATATAACGCTCGATTTTACCGACGATACGCATGTCGTGGGCTTCGGCAAGCGAAATCGCGGTACCTTTTGCGCCAGCGCGGCCAGTACGGCCAATGCGGTGGATATAAGTGTCGGCAGAACGTGGCATATCGAAGTTGATCACATGGGTGATATCGTCGATATCGATACCGCGTGCAGCCACATCGGTCGCCAACAAGACATTGACTTCACCTTTAGTAAAGCGACTCAGGGCTTGGAAGCGTTTCTTCTGTTCCATATCGCCACGCATAAAGGCGCAGGGAATACCGACTTTCAGTAACTGGCCTTCTAGGCTAGAAACGATGTCGCGGGTTTTCACAAATACGATAGTCCGTTTGACATCCTCTTGACGTAGCAGATGACACAACAGCGCAAATTTATGCTCTTTATCATCGGCTAAGTGGATCCATTGGTGGATCTTGGCTTTTTCACTGCGAGGGGCTTCAACATCGATTTCAATCGGGTCGTTTAACACTTCACGGGCAAAACGTTGTACACCGCCGCCTTCTAAGGTGGCAGAGAACAGCATGTTCTGCTTGCGGCCTTGGGCCTCAATAGCAATGGCTTGCACCACAGAAGAGAAGCCCATGTCTAACATGCGATCGGCTTCATCGATAATTAAGATATCGACTTCTTGGGCGTTGAAATTGCCTTTGTCTAAATATTCCATCAGGCGGCCTGGGGTCGCGACCAGAATATCGACGTTGCCTGCTAAGGCTTCTTCCTGTGGTCCATAAGGAACGCCGCCAGTAACGATAGCAATATCTAAACCTTGGCCCGTGGCTAGGTGACTCGCATAGCGGTGGATTTGGCTGGCTAACTCACGGGTTGGCGTGAGGATTAGCACTCTTGCTTGTCCAGCAAAACGACGGGGGAAGTCGATCAAATGTTGTAGCGAGGGCAGTAAAAAGCTCGCTGTTTTACCTGTTCCTGTCGGGGCGCGCGCAAGAATATCTCTTTGCTCTAGGGCGTAAGGAATCGTTTCTTGCTGAATCGTAGTGGGTGAATGATGCCCCATGGCATTAAGCGACTCTAATAAGCTAGGGTCAAGCTGGAAATCTTCAAATTGCATGCGCAGCGTCTCGACGGATAATAGCGAAGCATTATAAAGGTTATGGCGGTTAACTTAAATAACTTATCTAGATCTCCTGTGTTTATCTTCTGAGTCAGTAAAGTTTTATGGTAATTGGCATAAGTTAATTACTTTTAGGTCAATGTATTAGCATTTAATTTGTGGGAAATTGGACCTTTCGTTAAATTTGCCAAACTTAGATAGCTTTACTTAATGTGTCAGGATTGGACTCGATATCAGTATTTAAGGTAAAAATCTCGAACCAATTGCACCATGGTTTGTGTGTATTGGCCTGAACGTTCACGAATAGTGATATCACTGAGCTTTGGAGCCATTTGTGGATGAGTCTTGTGGGCGAGTACGCAGAGTACTCGATTAGCGCTTTTTCCTACAATGCTGATAAGGTTGGTTATTTCAATCAAATTGAGCTGAGAGTGCGCTAAGATTTCGTCGAAACGGGCCATACACTGCATTGGTAATATGAGACTTGCTTTTCCTTGTGGTGCTAGGCACACATGAATGGCATCGAGTAGTGCGGTAAAGCTTAAGCTATCTGTGTGACGGGCCATAGCGCGCTGGGATTGTATCGCTTGCGTGCCTTGCTCAAAATAGGGGGGATTACAAATTATGTGTTCAAAATACCCTTGATACTCAGTTTGTTGGCAAAAGTCTTGGATGCTGCAATTAACTAAGGTCAGTCGATTAGCCCAAGGACTATTGTGGAAGTTATGTTGGCAAGCATGGGCGGCATTGGTGTCTAATTCGACACTGGTGATATGTGCTTGACTGCGCTGAGCGGCCATTAAACTGAGTAAGCCGCTGCCTGCGCCTATATCTAAGATTGATTTCGCGGTGGTCAGTTGTGCCCATGCCCCAAGGACGACGCTGTCTGTGCCTACGGCCATGCCGCAATTCATGTCATCGATATGAAATTGTTTAAAAGTGAATGCCATGGGGAGTTAATTTTGCCGTTCTAAAGTGATTTAGGCCCAATATTGGGCGCGCAATATTCTAATTCTAGCCCTCATTTTTAGCTAATGTTTTTAAACAGTCGCATCTGTCCTAGCTGTATGAATTTGTGTCGCCAAATCATTTACTATTTTACGTGGTGATACTGATTTCACTTAATTAACGCTTTAATTTATTGCCTTAGAAACCTTTTATTAGCAGTTAATTAGCATTATTTCGTTTTTTTTGCCTGAACGGACTTGTTGTCTTGTATTGATGCTTTAAGTCTGGTATTAGTTTCGCCCCCATTTTTAATCACTTTTAAGATTAACGGATAGGTAAACGAGTTTGTTGGTGAATTAGTCGTCAGTTAGGCTACATAAACGTTCGCCATCGTTTATAAACTCGGCAGATATCGAACATATTTACCACGGAATTGTGTAAACATAGATTTGCACTCCGGATGGGCTTTGTTTTAGCTATGGCTAATCGACACATAATCACTTAAGTTTGTAAAAAAACAATAAGACAAGATGGGGCTTCCAGTGCAAGACAATCAGATGAGTATCGGAGATACATTAGGCTTAGGTTTTATGACCTTTGCGTTCTTTTTAGGTGCGGGAAACCTAATTTTTCCACCATTCGCGGGTATGTTAGCGGGCGAAAATATGCCCCTCGCCATGTTGGGTTTTTTGATTACCGCCGTAGGTTTACCTTTAGTTGGACTGATTGCTGTCGCTAAGGCTCAAGGTAAGGTTATGGCTATGCTGCCAGTATTTGCAGCAACGACATTGGCCGTCGCGATTTACATTATTATCGGCCCCGCTTTTGCTGCGCCGCGTACGGGATTAGTGGCTTACGAGATTGGCGCTAAGCCATTTATCGATGACACCACGGCAACGTTTTTGCTGGGCAGTTTAGAATTAAACCTGACGCAACTGCTATACACATTAGGTTTCTTCGCTGTCACTATGTTGCTGGCGCTTTTCCCAGGTAAGTTGCTCGATAGCGTAGGTAAAGTATTAACACCTATTTTATTGATTTTGTTGGTCGGATTAGCAGTTTCCGTGCTGTTTTTACCTGCATCCGAAGTGGGCCAAGCTGTGGGGGATTACCAACAGCATCCGCTGACCAAAGGTATTTTGGAAGGCTATAACACTATGGATACGTTAGCATCCTTGATGTTTGGTATGTTGATTATTGATATCCTGCGTAAAAAGGGCATTGACCAACCCAGTGATCAAACTAAGTATCTAATCCGTGCAGCCTTTATTGCCGCCGCTGGTTTAACTTTTGTGTATGTGTCCTTGTTCTTTTTAGGTGCAACCGCCGGCGATATCGCTATCGGCACTAAAAATGGTGGCGAAATATTAACAAATTACGTGACCCGCGAGTTTGGGGAACTAGGCTCAGTCTTGTTGTCATCAGTCGTGACTTTAGCTTGTTTAACCACTGCGGTTGGGCTGGTGAGTGCGTGTTCTGAGTTCTTTAATGAGCTGATGCCTAAACTGTCTTACCGTTTCCTCGTGATCTTTTTAAGCTTGATATGCGCTGTGATTGCGAACGTGGGCCTAAGTCAGTTGATTGCTATTAGTATTCCCGTATTAATGACGATTTATCCTGTGGCTATTGCTCTTGTTGTTGTGACTTTCCTGACCGCTTATTTTGCGAATCCACAGTTTGCACATCGTGCAGTACTGAGCGTGGCACTGTTTTTCGGCATCTTCGATGGTCTTAAAGTGGCTGCGAAAAGTTTGACTGACGCTGATGGTCAAGCCATGAATGGCTTAGCACAGGTTTTTATCCATATAGTGAATGTTATGTCTCCAGTGTTATCTAAGCTGCCACTCTATGAAGAAGGTATGGCTTGGTTATTGCCGACCATTGCGACGATTGCACTGTGTTTAGTATTCGGTCGTGGCCGTGGTCAAACGGCTGCAGCCTAGGCTTTGCATTTGAGTTCTCGTCTTTATGCTTAACTCAGTTAAGCTTATGCAGGCTTAGACATATTTAAATTAATATCAACGGCGTATCATTTGATTACGCCGTTTTTTTATGGAGTATTTGTGCCTAAAACCTATATGCCAGATCCACTTATCGATGCTTTTCTTGATGATCTTTGGTCAAGCAAGGGACTGAGTGATAACACGCTATCGGCCTATCGTACCGATCTACGCCATTTTGATCGTTATCAAGGTCAGCAAGGCGTGACGTTACTTGCGGTTTCTCAGGCCGATGTTAGGGCATATCTGGCCTTTAGAGTTGAGCAGAATTTTGCGCGTACCAGTAGCGCTCGGCTGCTCAGCAGCTTACGGCGTTTCTATACTTATTTGGTGCAGACTAAGCAAATTTCAGCCGATCCTATGGCCTTAGTCGAGTCGCCTAAGTTAACGCGTCATTTGCCGGATTCTCTGAGTGAGTCGCAGGTTGACCGTTTACTGTCTGAGCCCAATGTGGATGATGCCGTCGAATGCCGTGACAAGGCAATGCTAGAGCTTTTGTATGCAACTGGCCTCAGGGTGAGTGAACTTGTCGGCTTGACCATGGAGCAAATGAGTTTGCGCCAAGGCTTAGTACGTATTGTGGGCAAGGGTGGCAAAGAGCGTCTTGTGCCGCTGGGGGAATTGGCTATTACCGAAGTGGAGGGCTACATGAAATTTGCTCGCCAAGAGTTGCTCGGTAATAAACAATCTGATGTGGTATTTCCGTCGAAACGCGGGCAGATGATGACGCGGCAAACTTTTTGGCATCGGATTAAACTTTATGCTCTGCGTGCGGGGATTGAAACTGCATTATCACCGCACACTTTACGACATGCTTTTGCCACTCATTTGCTCAATCACGGTGCCGATCTGCGGGTTGTCCAACTGTTATTAGGTCACAGCGACTTATCGACCACGCAGATTTATACCCATGTCGCACGGGCAAGATTGCAGGAATTGCATCAACAGCATCATCCTAGAGGCTAAAAAAGGATTTAGTTACAGCATAAATTTGCTTTCCGCGCGGCTTGTCTGTAACTTTTTGCCCCTATACAGGGTCTATTGAATATCTCGAGTTAGAACGGCCCCAATATCTCGTTGTAGTGACACAATTTATAGGATGTCCCATGAAGTTGACCCCAGCGTTATCATTAGTTTTTGCCCTCCTAGTTGCACCACTTGCCAGCGCTGCCACTGCGACGTCTCCCGATACCGCTGCGATTAAGCAAAAACTCGGTGAGATGTTAGATGTTGAAGTCATTTCTATGCAGGACTCACCAATTGAGGGCTTGTATCAAGCTATGACCAACCGCGGCGTGCTCTATATTAGCCGTGATGGTTCAAAACTATTCCACGGTAGTGTGTATGATATCGATAAGGGCATGAAAAACTTAACCGAAGCCGCATTAGCGGGTCCGCGTTTAGAAATGATGAAGCCGCTTGAAGAGAATATGCTTGTCTATAAAGCGAAAAACGAAAAACACGTGGTCACTGTATTTACCGATGTTAGCTGTGGTTATTGCCGTAAATTGCATAGCCAAATGTCTGACTACAATAAACTTGGTATTACAGTGCGTTACTTAGCCTTCCCGCGCGCGGGTGTGCCGTCAGCTAATGCCGATGAGATGCAAGCTATCTGGTGTGCTAAAGATCCATTAAAAGCCATGACTGATGCTAAAGCGGGCAGCAAAGTTGCCGCGGCAACATGTGATGCTAAAATTGCTGAGCAATATGCTTTAGGTACAACCTTTGGTGTTAATGGTACGCCTGCAATCGTATTAGAAGATGGCAATATGATCCCTGGTTATCAACCGCCTGAAGACTTATTACGCACCTTAGAGGCACGTCAGTAACAGCCTAAAATGTAAAATTTATCCCACGAAAGGTGAGCTTAAGGCTCACCTTTTTGTTATCTTATTGCCACGATTTCATGAGAGTTTGAGTCCCTTGATCCATAAGATAGTCCGTCGCCCAACCGTTGATGATAGCCATTTACCCGCTCATCTTTCGCCGCTATTGAAACAGCTTTACGCTCGCCGTGGTGCGCTAACCCACGAATGCGAGCTTGTCCTTAAGGGTCTATTAAGACCTGAAACCATGAAAGGGTTGCCCGAAGCCGCGGCGCTTATCGCCGATGCAATGCAGGCTAATAAGTCGATTTTGATCGTGGGTGACTTTGACGCAGACGGCGCCACATCGACCAGTGTGTGTATGTTGGCGCTGCGGATGATGGGCTCGGTGAGAGTGGATTATTTGATCCCCAATCGCTTCGATTACGGCTACGGCTTAAGCCCTGAAATTGTTGCAGTTGCGGCTTCCAAACAGGCTGAGCTACTCATCACAGTTGATAATGGTATTTCATCAATTGACGGTGTTGCGGCGGCCAAAGCCTTTGGTATGCAAGTGGTGATTACCGACCATCATTTACCCGGCCATGAGTTACCCGCTGCCGATGCGATAGTGAACCCTAACCAACCGGGCTGTCCATTTGCCAGTAAATCGATAGCGGGTGTCGGCGTGGCCTTTTATTTGATGACCGCATTAAGGGCTGAATTACGGACGCGAAACTGGTATCAAACCCATGGTATTTCTGAGCCTAATTTAGGCACATTACTCGATATCGTTGCCCTTGGCACCGTTGCCGATGTGGTGTCACTCGATGCCAATAATCGTATTTTGGTTGAAGCAGGTTTGCAGCGCGTGCGAGCCGGGCGTTGCCGTGTGGGGATTACTGCGTTGCTTGAAGTGGCGAAGCGAAATCCGGCGCGCATTGTCGCATCTGACTTTGGTTTTGCCGTGGGCCCTAGACTGAATGCCGCAGGGCGACTAGATGAAATGGCACTTGGGGTTGAAACCTTACTCTGCGAAGACATGATGTATGCACGGCGCATGGCGGCAGAGCTTGACGGATTGAATCAAGAACGTCGTGAGCTGGAAGTCGGCATGCAGCAGGAAGCCTTAAAAAGCCTAGAGCACTTAAAGCTTAACGAAGCCGAGTTACCTTGGGGGATTGCTTTATTTCAAGAGGATTGGCATCAAGGCGTGATCGGGATTTTGGCCTCGCGCATTAAAGACAAATACCATAGACCCGTGATTGCCTTTGCCGATGCGGGCAATGGTGAAATTAAAGGCTCGGCGCGTTCGATCAAAGGCTTGCATATGCGCGACTTATTGGAGTTAGTGAACACTCGCCATCCGGGACTGATTATCAAATTTGGTGGTCATGCAATGGCGGCGGGTTTATCGCTCAAAGCGGGCAGTTTTGCGACATTTGCCAAAGCCTATGATGATGCGGTGCGTGAGCAGCTTAAACCTGAGTTGTTAACGGGTGAGCTTTGGTCCGATGGCGAGCTCACTCCCGCAGAGTTGAATCTTGAAATGGCTCAGTTACTGCGCAATGCAGGGCCTTGGGGACAAGCTTTCGAAGAGCCGTTATTCGATGGTTACTTTACGATAGTGCAACAACGTCTTGTCGGTGAGCGGCACCTTAAGCTCGTACTCGAAACCCAATGCGGCACTGTGATGCTCGATGCCATTGCCTTTAATGTGGATTTGCACACTTGGCCAGATGCGACGATTAATCATGCCCGTATTGTGTATAAACTCGATGTGAATGAGTATCGCGGCAATTTTTCGCTGCAACTTATGATTGAGCAAATCGAAGCTATGTAAGCTTCTGATGACAAGGAGTTAAGTTGAAATCATTATCCGATAAAAAAATTCGCCAGCTACTTAAGCGTTTTGCTTGGATATATGTTATCTGCTTAAGTGTACCGTTTATCTCAACCTTACTCACCACTAAGGCTCAGGGGCAAATGCTACTTATGGGGATTTGGCCCGCAGCCTCCTTGTTTTACTTTCTCGCTTACCGTTATTTAGCTAAATCCTTTAAGTATGAAATCAATCGCCATTTAGCCTTTAGTTATCATGGCGGTGGCACTTTAGCGGGGGCTTTGTATTCGTTAGCTAAAGTGGTGTTATTAGCGATGGCATTTATGATATTTATGAGTGCCAATAACATCTGAACTGACGTTAACGGAAAATTTCGGAGAAAGGAAAATGCAGCAGGAAACAGGATACAGAGTCAGTACAGATCAAGCTGAAATGAATCTTGAGGTTATCCATGGCTTTATTAGTAATAGTTATTGGGCGCAGGGCATGCCAAAGGCGCTGCTACAAAAAGCGTTAGCCAATAGCCTGTGTTTTGGGGTATTTGATAAGGACAATCAACAAGTGGCTTTTGGCCGCTTAATCACAGATAAAGCCACTTTTGCCTATCTTGCCGATGTGTTTGTACTTGAGTCGCACCGCGGCTTAGGTTTAAGTAAGTTGATGATAACAGCGATTCTTGAACATCCTGAATTACAAGGTTTAAGACGGATAATGTTAGCCACCCGCGATGCCCATGGACTCTACGCCCAGTTTGGATTTAAAGCGGTCGATATCCCTGAAATGCTCATGCAAATTAGGCCTGCTAAGCCTTATCAATGCCTTAGTTAACATAAAAAAATAGCCAGCAAATGCTGGCTATTTTTTTGCGTTAGCTTTGATGTCTGTTGACGAGTTAAGCCTTAAGCTGCTTTGGTCGCGGCGGTTTCTTCATCGCTGTGGCGAATTAAGTAATCAAATGCACCCAGTGATGCGGTCGCGCCGCTGCCCATGGCAATGATAATTTGCTTGAAAGGTGAGTTAGTGACATCACCTGCGGCAAAAATACCTGGGACTGAGGTTTGTCCGCGCTCATCGACTATGATCTCGCCCCTTGGGGTTAAATCGATCGTGCCCTTTAACCATTCCGCATTCGGTACTAGCCCAATCTGCACGAAGATACCTGCAAGTGCGACATGGTGACTCTCGCCAGTGGTTCTGTCTGTGTAGTTCAGACCATTAACCCGAGTACCATCGCCAGTGACTTCAGTGGTCATAGCTTGGGTAATGATTTTAATGTTACCCATAGAAGCCGCTTTACGTTGCAGTACATCGTCAGCGCGCAGGGTTTTATCAAATTCCAGCACAGTCACATGTTCTACTATGTTCGCAAGATCGATAGCCGCTTCGATACCTGAGTTACCGCCGCCGATCACCGCCACACGCTTGCCCTTAAATAACGGGCCATCACAATGTGGGCAGTATGCGACGCCTTTGCCACGGTATTCTTTCTCGCCGGGGACGTTCATTTCACGCCAGCGGGCACCTGTGGCTAACAATACGGTACGGCTACGTAATTTAGCGCCGCTTGCCAGTTCAAGCTCGAACAAGCCATCTGTTGATAACGACACAGCTTTTTGGTTGTCCATGATGTCAACTTCGTAGTCTCGTACATGGGCTTCAAGGTTTGCCACTAGTTTTGGACCTTCGGTCGCTTTGACCGAAATAAAGTTCTCGATACCGACGGTTTCAGCCACTTGTCCGCCAAACTTGTCGGCAACAATACCGGTGCGAAGTCCTTTACGTGCTGCATAAATGGCTGCTGCTGCGCCGGCTGGGCCGCCGCCAACGACTAAGACTTCGAATGGCGCTTTTTCATTAATTTCATCGGCCTTACGGCTTGCGGCATTGGTATCCAGTTTATTGAGGATCTCGCCAATGCTGATACGGCCGGCTGCAAACACTTCGCCATTTAAGTAGACAGAAGGCACAGCCATAATGTTTTTGCTGGTCACTTCTTCTTGGAACAGGGCACCGTCGATCATCACGTTGGTGATATTCGGGTTAATGGCCGCCATCATGTTCAGTGCCTGTACTACGTCTGGGCAGTTTTGGCAGGTCAGTGAGACGTAAGTTTCAAAGGCATATTTGCCTGGCAGATTGCGGATCTGCTCAATAATATCATCGCTGAGTTTGATTGGGTGTCCACCCGTGTGCAGTAATGCCAGCACGAGTGAGGTAAATTCGTGACCCATAGGCAGACCAGCAAAGCTGATTTGCGTATTAAGCTCTGGGTTAACCACTGTCATCGCCGGGATGCGTTCGCCCTGAACTTCTTTCAGGCTCACCAGAGAAGATAGGCTGACAATATCTTGCGCTAAGCTTTTTAATTCTTGAGACTTTCTACTCTCATCTGCAGACACGACAAGTTCAACTGGTCTCTTGAGGTTTTGCAGATAGGTTTGCAGTTGATTTTTTAAATTCGCATCTAACATGTGATGACTCCAAAATCGCGTAAAAGGGAGAAAAAGGGGGCCAGTCTAGGCCCTTGCAGGGGCGGGCTTAATCCTTTGCTGCGTGGCGCTACAACTGTGTCGGCTGTAACGCCAATCAGCTTAGGACGCTAGACTGGCGGGGTTGACGCTTTGCAGACTAAATTAGATTTTGCCAACGAGGTCTAAAGACGGTGCTAATGTTTCGTCACCTGGTTGCCATTTAGCTGGGCAAACTTCGCCATCGTGAGTAGCAACATATTGAGCAGCTTGAATTTTACGAACTAGCTCTTGAGCGCTACGGCCGATGCCTAAATCGTGAACTTCGCTGACCTTGATTTGGCCTTCTGGGTTAATCACGAAAGTACCACGCAGTGCTAAACCGTCTTCTTCAATCATCACGCCGAAGTTACGGCTGATAGTGCCTGTTGGGTCAGCCAGCATTGGGAAGTTGATCTTCTTGATGGTGTCTGACGTGTCATGCCATGCTTTGTGAGTGAAGTGTGTGTCAGTTGATACTGAGTAAACTTCAACGCCCATACCTTGCAGTTTTTCGTAGTGATCCGCCATGTCGCCTAATTCAGTTGGGCAAACAAAGGTAAAATCTGCTGGGTAGAAGAATACGACTGACCACTTACCTAACAGGTCTTGTTCAGTTACTGGAACGAACTCACCATTGTGGAATGCAGTGGCTTTGAATGGTTTGATTGTGCTGTTGATAATTGATTGAGTCATTTTATGCTTCCATTTAGTTGATGATGGCTTAAGTTCATAACGAGGACATTTGCTTGCGTCCTGTCGATGTGAAGCATATTACCGACTCGATTAAAATTAAGATAACGGATAAAAACTATTATCTTAATCGGTTTAGTAGAATGATGATGCGATTAGGTCGTACTCAATCGGTTTTTCTGTGACTGCTGCGGGTTTGGCGTGACTGGGTGTAGTTTGGGTTTAGCCTGCTGGCCTTTGGTCTTTGGTCTTTGGTCTTTGGTCTTTGGTCTTTGGTCTTTGGTCTTTGGTCTTTGGTCTTTGGTCTTTGGTCTTTGGT